>JBFGQV010000001.1:0-76179 GCA_041563955.1 Alphaproteobacteria bacterium
ACCGACATGGGCGGTTCGGTCCGCATCCCCGCCTCGTTCAGCGGCATCGTCGGCATGAAGCCGAGCCTCGGCCGCATCCCGATGGACATTTTGCCGACGGTGTTCGACACGATCTCGCATTTCGGACCGCTGACCCGCACCATGGCCGACGCCGCGCTGGTCCTGTCGGTGGCGTCCGGCCCGGCGGACCGGGACATCCTGTCGCTGTCGCCGGGCATCGCCTTCGACGTGCCACCGCCGGCCGACGTCAGGGGATTGCGCCTCGCCCTCTCGATCGATCTCGGTTACATGGCCGTCAATGCGGAGGTCGAGGCCTGCGTGCGCGAGGCGGCGGCCGCCCTCGTGGCGGCCGGCGCCACGGTCGAGGAGATCGAGCTCGGCTGGAGCAAGCACGCGACGCTGGACTGGCTGCGCTACTGGGAGGTCTATCTCGCCGCGTTCTTCGCCGACAAGCTGGAGACCCACCGCGAACGGCTCGATCCGAACGTGGTCGCCCTCCTCGAGGCGGGGCTGAAAACGGACGCGGTCTCGTTCAAACGGCTGGAGATCGCCCGCACCGAGCAGTGGCTGCGCCTCGCCGAGGTGTTCCATGAGCACGACGCGCTGCTGTGCCCGACCATGGCGCTGCCCGCCCCGAATGCCGACGGCAGCGACGACGACTACGACTGGATCGACGATGACGGCCGCTATCGCGGGCTCGACCTGACCTGTCCGTTCAACAGCGTCGGCCAGTGCCCGGCGCTGTCCGTGCCCGCCGGCTTCACGGGGGACGGCCTGCCCATCGGCCTGCAGATCGTCACCAACCGCTTCGACGACCCCCTCGCCCTGCGCATCGGCGCCGCGCTCGAGGCGGTCCGCCCGTGGGCGGAGAGACGGCCGGAGATCTGAGGGAGCGGGACGGCCCGTTGAGAGGGTTCCGCGCGATCTGTGTAATCGAGGCCGGAATCCGGACGGTGCCGCACCCCGTCAACCGGCACGTACCTGGCCGAGGAAGCGTTCGACCTCGCCGCGCAGGCCTTCCGCCTGGCGGGTCATCGACTGCGCCGCACTGAGCACCTGACTCGCCGCCGCGCCGGTCTCGCCGGCCGCCTTGTTGACGGACTCGATGGTCGAGTTGACGTCCTGTGTCCCCTTGGCCGCCTGCTGGACGCTGCGGGCGATCTCCTGGGTCGAGGCGCCCTGCTCTTCGACGGCGGATGAGATCGTCGTGGAAATATCATTGATCTCGCCGATGATGGCACGGATCTTCTCGATCGCGCCGACGGCGCCGGTCGTCTCCTCCTGCACCGACGTGATCTGTTTCGAGATCTCCTCGGTCGCCTTGGCGGTCTGGTTGGCCAGGTTCTTGACCTCCTGCGCGACGACGGCGAAGCCCTTGCCGGCCTCGCCGGCGCGGGCCGCCTCGATCGTCGCATTCAGCGCCAATAGATTGGTCTGCCCGGCGATATCGTTGATCAGGTCGACGACATCGCCGATCTTGCTCGCGGCTTGCGCCAGGCCGCGAACCGTCTCGTTGGTCGTATCGGCCTCCGCCACGGCGTTTGCGGCGATCCTGGCCGACTGCGCTACCTGGCGGCCGATCTCTGAGATCGACGCCGACAGTTCCTCCGCCGTCGTCGCCACCGTCTGCACGTTCGCCGTGGCCTCGTCGGAGGCCGATGCCACCGTCGCCGACTGACGGCTGGTCTCTTCGGCCGTCGCCGACATTTGCTGCGCCGTCGCCTGCATCTCGGTTGCCGAGGACGAGACCGCCTCCAGGGAGTCCGTGGCCGTCCTGTCGAACTGTGCACAAAGACGGATTAAGCGCTCCGCCTCCGCCTCCCGGGCCGAACGGTCGGACGCCTTTTCGGCCTCGAGTCGTTTGGTATCGAGCAGCGCCTTTCGGAACCCTTCGAGGGACGATCTGATCGCTTCGAATTCGCGCAAGCGGGTCGGCGGCATGGCAGCGTCCAGACGCCCCTGCTGCATGTCGTCGAGGGCCCGGCTGGCATGGCTGACAGGTTTGAGCACCTGGCTACGCAGGAACAGGGCCACGACGAGCGCGAAGCCCACGAAGCCGAGGAGCATGACGATTCCGGTGGTGCGGATGGTGCCGGCGCGGCCCGCGATTGCATGTCCACCCTCGACCGTTTCACTCATTGCACGCGCGGCATCCGCCGACAGGCGATCGGTGACGGCGGACAGGATGCGCGCCGCGTCCTCGTTCAACGCCTTGATCTGCGCCTCCAGCCCCAGCTGTTCTCGGCGCATCGAGAACGCGTCCGACAGGCCCTCGAACTCCGCCACGAGTGCGGGGAGAAATTCGTTGTCGCCGCCGGTTGGAAGCCGTCCGAGCAGCGGCTTCAGACGCTTGCCGAGGCCTTTGTAGCTGCGTTCCGGACCGTCGAGTCCCTCGATATCTGTAATCGTCTGGGCCTTGCCCAAGTGGGCGGTCATGTCGCGCAACGTAATGAGAAGGGTCTGGATGGCGGCGCTCCGATTCGCGAGCCGCGTTATGTCCTCCTCAAGAAAATCCAGGCTCTGGGCCGAGGCGCTACCTATATCGGCAATTCCCTCAGCCAGTTCCACGGCCGATTCCTCGCTGATCGCCACAAGCGTATCGTCGATCTGATCGATCGCCCGGCGGGCCGTGTCGACATGTTCCTGAATCCCAATGCCCAGCCCGTCTCTCTTGTCGCCGGCCTCGGCGATCGCGCGCACGATCTCCATGACCCGCTCGAGCTCACGATCGTCGGTCCCCGCATTGCCGCCGGACAGGCTCGCGCCGAGATGTTCCACCTGATTGAGGGCTTTTGCCCGCTGGTCGACATTATCGGCGGTCATGACGAGGATTGCGCGGTGGGCCAGGCGCTCGACCTGGAGAGCACGATCTTGCATGACCTGCGCGCGGCTGATCGTGACGGCGTTGGTCGCATCGGCCAGCGTCGCGATCCGGCTCAGATCCAAGGCAATATTGGCGCCGACACCGACCACCGCGATCAGGACGACGATGCCCATCGCTGCCAGAACCGCGGACAGTCCGAAGGCGGCGCCGCCCGTCGTGAACACCGGGGACGTCCCGTCCGTCCCCATATCCCCTGTCGATTTGATGCTGTCGTCCATGCCTCTTGGTTCTTCGCATTCCTCTCCGGTCATTCGCGCGGCGCCCCGATCCGGCTGTCGGCGCGCCGCGCGATGGTCCCGGAGCTTACGACCCCACTCTGGTGTTCAGGACGTACTTGCCCGATACGCTGTGGTCGCCGCCGGTCGTCCCATTGGCGACGGCGAACGAGATTTCGATCGTGCCGGCGGCCGGGATGACCGCATCGTCGGCATGACCGGTGTCGAGCCGGCGCGCCAGCTCCAGATACCAGCGGCCATTGCGCCACACGCCGCGCGCCTTGACATCGGCGACGCTGCCCTGCGCCGACATGTTGACCTTGTAGCGCGGCATCATCTCGTCCTGCTTGGTGTCGTATTTCATCGAGCTGTACAGCTTGTCGCCGCCGTCGCTGGACCGCTTCAGGTAGACCGTGTTGCCGTCCGGCCCGCGGAACCTCTCGCCTCTCTCGAAGGGCTGGGGCGACACGCGCCAGTTCTTGTCATGGGCGAGCCCGGCAGTGTTCGAACGCTGCGACTTCCAGTACCAGACATCGGCGGTGAACTCGCTGCCGTCCAGCTTGTTGGCGGTGAACGGCCCGTCCATCGAAAACGACACCATGAAGCGGTCCTCGCCGATCTTCGTCTGCTTGTAGGACTGCGACGCCTCGTCCCAGCGATAGGGCTTGTGTAGCTTGCTCTCCTCCGGATCGTCCCAGACCGCGAGCATGTAGAACATGTCGCCATGCACGGCGGTCCTGATCTCGACCGACGCGACACCGCCGCCCCTGCGGCCGACATCGCTCAACGGCACGGTCACGGACGCAACGCCGGCCCAGTCGTCGATCTGGCCGTCCAGCGTGATCGGCGCCTTGAGCGCGGCCGCGCCGATCGTCGTCTCGGCCTGCGCCGGCAGCGACGCTGTGAACGTCAAACCAAACGCACAGGCCAGTGCCATCGGTTTGGCAGTATTCTTTAACCGAATCATTCGCTCATTCTCCATTGAAGGTTAAAACAAACATCACGCCCTTGCGGACACGACCGTCAGCCGTCGCGTCTATGGCTGTGATCCGAGCTGCTGGCGCGCGCCCCACGGCGAAACCGTCCGCGCAAATTTCGTGCCGAACGTCGTACGGCCGAGATGCTTTGCTCGATTTCTGCAATCTGCATGGCTGAAGATACCGTGGAGGTGACAAGATGCGCCCGTTTTGCCCAAAGTATTATGCAAAGATTAAGAAAGTATGAATTGAGAAGTAGACATGAGGTACTAGTTTCAATTGCATCAATATGCGGGTAATAATAGTCAGGGGTGCCAGATTTATTATTGTTAACGAGATGGTTTTTTCGTACTTTCGGGTTAATTATTTCCGTCTATTGTGCCGGTTGTATATGACACAGGCCGCGCACAGACTGCCCGAATCTGCTATGCAAAGAGACAGGTCGTCCCGATCGGGGTGGCCCTTGCGTTTCACCGACATTGACCGGTGGTCGCCCGGCCCTCTGCGCGCGATCCAGCGCCGCCTTGACATGGATCACGGCCTGCCGGCGGCAAGCTCGTTGCGTCGAGGAAATTCCCGTTGCCCTGAGCGGCCCGGCAGGGCCCGCCGGCGCCGACATCGCGCGGGGTCGCCCGCGGCGCGCCGGGCATTGCCGTGCCTTGAGGCCCGGACCTCGACGCCTGCCGGCGCTTTCGCCCAGCTTCACGCTGCTGCCCGGGAAGGCACTGCCCCTATTTTAGGTAGCCGTAGACGATCGCCTTGCAGGCCTTGGCGAAGGTGCGCTTCGACATGGCGCCGGCAAAGCCGCCGCCGGAAACGCGTTCCATCACATTGGCGTGGAGGTCGGGGGCCTGTTCGACGAGGTCCGGCAGGTGCCAGGGGAACCGTGCGAACGCGCCCCTGGCGGTCGACAGCGTGTCCTCGATCACCGCCGGCCAGTCGCCGCCCTCGGTCGCATCGCGTCCCTGGCGCACCAGGATTTCAGCGATCGCGCTCAGCCCCGCCTTGGTCCAGCAGGCGCGCTGCACGTTGGCGGTATAGGTCTCGAGGAGCGCCTCGTCGTCCTCGTCCAGGGCGAAGAGAATCTCGAACTTGTCGGTCGTGCCGCCGGCATAGAGATCGAACACCCGCACGAGAATCGGCGTGAGGCAATTGCCGGCACAGGCATCGCCGCCGGGGCAATTGTCGCAGGAACGCATGGGCCTCCTTCCGCCGGCGACCGTGCCGCCATTACCAATTCGTGTCAACGACCTACCATAAAGGAGGAGGTTCTGGCCATCCCCGGGTAGAGTCCGCGGGTGCCGCCCGAAACCCGCGGAAAACCCTAACGCATGGGGTCGTTCCGCCGGTTCGCGCCGGAGCCGAGGCGGACCACGCATCGGGGCTTCAAGGCAGGCCCCGCAGTCCGTATCATGAGCGGCGCGCGCCGGCGGTTCCACATTCGCCGCCGCCAGCCGGGGGACATGCCGATGCTCACGATCTACAGCGAGGACCACAAGCTCCAGGACGGCAAGTTCGAGCTTATCGACGGCCAGCTCCTGCCGCCCTTCGAGCGGCCGCAGCGGGCAGAGAACGTGCTCGCAAGGGTGCGCGAGGTCGGGCTCGGCGAGGTGCGCGGCCCGGACGACTTCGGTCTCGATCCCGTGCGCCGGGTGCACGACCCCGATTTCGTTGAGTTCCTGCGCACCGCGCATGACGAATGGCGCGCGGCCCACGGTGACAGCGACGCGCTGCCGCTCAACTGGCCGTGCCGCGGGTTTCGCCAGAAGATCCCGGAATCGATCGACGGCCGGCTCAGCTACTACTCGTTCGACGCCGGCACGCCGATTACCGCCGGCACCTGGCGGGCCATCACGGCGTCGGCCAACGTCGCCCTGAGCGGCGCGAAGCAGCTCAAGGACAGCGGCGACCGCGCGGTGTTCGCGCTGTGCCGTCCACCGGGGCACCATGCGGCGCGCGACCTCTATGCCGGCTACTGCTTCTTCAACAACGTCGCGGTGGCGGCGCAGTGGTTCCGCGACCAGGGCGCCACGCGGGTCGCCATCCTCGACGTCGACTACCATCACGGCAACGGCACGCAGATGATCTTCTACGACCGCGCCGACGTGCTGTTCGTCTCGCTGCATGGCCATCCGGCCCAGGAATACCCGTTCTTCCTCGGCTACGAGGACGAGCGCGGCGAGGGGGCCGGGGAGGGCTTCAACGTCAACCACCCGATGCGCTGGGGCACCGGCTGGGACGCGTACGGCCGCGCGCTCGACAGCGGCATCGCCCGCATCGCCGACTACCGGCCGGACTTGCTGCTGGTCTCGCTCGGCGTCGATACCTTCAAAGACGATCCGATCTCGCAGTTCCGGCTGGACAGCGACGACTACACCGAGATCGGCCGGCGCATCGCGCATCTCGGCCTGCCGACGCTGTTCGTCATGGAGGGCGGCTACGCCATCGACGAGATCGGCGTCAACACGGTCAACCTGTTGAGCGGGTTCGAGGCGGCCTGAGGCGTCTGGGACCTTGACCTTCCACCGCAAGGAAGGTTTATCCAGCGCCGCACGAAGGCTTTTGCGGAAGGGTGAGAGATGACCGGACGGGCGCCATGAAATACGTCGTCGTGACCGTGCTGGCGCTCGGCATCGGCGTCGTCGCGTGGCGGCTGCTGACGCCGGGCGGGACCGGCGGCGCGCCGCGCGAAATCGCGGTGCCGCAGCTGTCGGCGGCGGCGGAGATCGGCAAGAAATCCTATGACGGCAACTGCGCCAGGTGCCACGGCGCGAACGCCGCCGGGACGGGCAGCGGCCCGCCGCTGGTGCACGATTACTACAAGCCGGATCACCACGCCGACGGGGCGTTCCATGTCGCGGTCGTCCGGGGCGTGCGCCAGCATCACTGGAGGTTCGGCAACATGCCGGCACAGCCGCACGTCACCGAGCAGCAGACGCGCATGATCATCCGCTACGTCCGGGAACTGCAGGAGGCCAACGGCATCCGCTGAGCGCTCGGCGGGGACGGCGCCGCCCATGGACCATTTCGATGTCATGATCGTCGGCGCCGGGATCGCCGGCGCCTCGGCCGGGTTCTTCCTCGCCGCCACGCACCGGGTGGTTTTGCTCGAGCGCGAGGACCAGCCGGGCTACCACGCGACCGGACGCTCCGCGGCGCTGTTCACCGAGACCTACGGAAACGCCTCCATCCGGGCGCTGACGCGCGGTGCCCGCCGGTTCTTCGAGGCGCCGCCCGACGACTTCGCGGCAACGCCGCTGCTGGCGCCGCGCGGCCTGCTCTATATCGGCCGCGCCGACCAGCGCGACCCGCTCGAGCGGCGGTATCACGAGTTGTCCGACCGCGGCGCCGACATCCGCCGCATCGCGGCCGACGAGGCCCGCGATCTGTGCCCGATCCTGCGTCGCGAGCCGCTGGCCGCCGCGTTGCTGGAGCCCGACTGCATGGACATCGACGTCGCGGCGCTGCATCAGGGCTATCTGAAGGGCCTGCGGGCCCGCGGCGGGCGCGTTCTGACCGACGCTGCGGTCCGCTCGCTTCGGTTCGATGCCGGGCGGGGCTGGATCGCGGAGACGCCGCAGGGTGCCATCGCGGCACCCGTCGTGGTCAACGCGGCCGGCGCCTGGGCCGACGAGATCGCAACGCTCGCCGGGGTGCCGCCGGTCGGGCTGACGCCGCTGCGCCGCACCGCCCTGCTGCTCGACCTGCCGGACGGCATGGACGCCGGCGGATGGCCGATGATCGTCGACGCCGACGAGGCGTTCTACTTCAAGCCCGATGCCGGACGCCTGCTGCTGTCGCCAGCCGACGAGACGCCAAGCCCGCCCTGCGATGCGCGGCCCGACGACATCGACGTCGCCACCGCCGTCGACCGGCTGGAGCGGGCGACGACGCTGCAGGTCCGCCGCGTCGGCCACAAATGGGCCGGCCTGCGCACCTTCGCGCCCGACCGTTCGCTGATCGCGGGGTTCGATCCGGCCGCCGCCGGCTTCTTCTGGCTCGCCGGGCAGGGCGGATACGGCATCCAGACGTCGCCCGCCATGGGGCGAATCGCTGCGGCGACGATCGCCGGCGCCGGGATGCCGGCGGACCTTGCGGAGCTTGGCGTGACGATGGCGATGCTGGACGTGCGTCGTTTGCGTTGACCCGGCGGCGCGCCACGGATCCGCTCGCACCCTTGCGGGCCTCCGGCAAGGCGCGGCCAAATGCTTTGGCCGGCAACCGGATGTGGTGTAGCCTTTGCCACCCGGTCGGCGAAAGGGGGCGCCGTGCATACGTCTGCCGGTTCCCGATCGGCGACCGGTTGCCGGGCCATGGATAGGGCGTGGCGTTTGTTGGCAAAGAGGGAAGAAAAGGATGCCCACAGGGACGGTCAAGTGGTTCAATACAAGGAAGGGCTATGGCTTCATCGCCCCCGACGAGGGAGACCGGGACGTGTTCGTCCACATCACGGAGGTGCAGAACTCCGGATTGCCCGGGCTGGCTGAAGGGCAGAGAATCTCGTTCGAGGTCAAGGACGAGCCGAAGGGGCTGAAGGCCGTCGGGTTGACCGCAATCGAAACTTGAGCCGGGCTCCTCCCGCGAGGGCCGAAGGACTCACCCGCCCGCGCCGGGCGGGATGGCGCTCTAGGCAGTCGTCGATTCCGGCTGGATCACGCGGGTCTTCGGGAACACCGCGGTGCCCGTGGTGCCCTTGCCGATATCACTGCTGAGGCTGAACCGGCCGCCGTGCAACTCGACCAGGGCCTTGACCAGCGGCAGGCCCAGCCCGGTGCCGTCGTGCTGGCGCACCATCGGGTTGCTGAGCCGGACGAACGGCGAGATGACGCGCTCCACGTCTTCCGGCGTCATGCCCCGCCCGTCGTCGGCCACGGTCAGCACGATGCCGCCTTCGGCATTGCGTCGTGCGCTCACCGTGACCTGGCCGCTGTCCTGCATGTAGCGGACCGCGTTGCCGGCAAGGTTGATCACGATCTGCTGGATCTTGTGCGGGTCGCCGAGTAGCAGCGGCAAACCCGCCTCGATGTCGCGAACCAGTCTGATCTTGGCGGCCTTTGCGTCGTCCTCCACGAATCGCAACGCCTTTTCGATCTCGTCGCCGATCACGACGGCCTGCTCGTCCAGTTCGAGCCGTCCGGCCTCGATCCGCGAAATGTCCAGGATATTGTTGATGACGGCAAGCAGGTGCCGGGCACTGTCGTAGATGTCGCTGGCGTAGTCGACATAGCGCTCGTCGCCGAGCGGTCCGCGGAGCTGCTGCTTCATGACCTCGGAGAAGCCGATGATCGCGTTGAGCGGCGTCCGCAGCTCATGACTCATGGTCAGCAGGAAGTCGGTCTTGGCCCGATTCGCCGAATCGGCGCGGCGCTGTTGCGTTGCCAGGTCTTCCTGGCGTTCCTTCAGCGCGGTGATATCGGTGCGGATGCTCACGCAGCCGCCGTCCGTGGTGCGGCGCTCGCTGACCCGCAGCCAACGGCCGTCCAGGTGCTTGACCTCGAAATCCTCGGTGGGGTGGCGATGCATGCGCATGCGACGCCGGATCCACTCCTCTTCGTTGCCGACCGCATCGGCGACAAGGCCTTTCGATACGTACGCCCGGACGATCTCCTCGAACGGCACGCCCGGTACCAACAGGTCGGCGACCTGCGCATGGATCTCGCGGAACCGCTGGTTGCACTTGACCAGCCGATCGTTGCTGTCGAACAGGCTGAAGCCGTCCGAGAAACTCTCGACCGCTTCCGACAGGCGCGACAGGGCGCTTTCTTCCGCCGCCTGCGCGCGCCGGGCTTCGCGGATTTCATGGAGCAGCAGAA
Organism: Alphaproteobacteria bacterium; assembly: GCA_041563955.1. Taxonomy (GTDB): domain Bacteria; phylum Pseudomonadota; class Alphaproteobacteria; order UBA8366; family JADFVY01. Next base: position 9,890 of record JBFGQV010000001.1, read on the forward strand.
GCATCAGGCAGCCGCCGCTCAGCAGGATACCCAGGGATGCCAGCAAGAGCTCCACGTAGCCGCGGTCGAGGCGCGCGCTGCGGATGGTGGCCGCACCCTCCTGCCATTGCCTGGTGTCCATCAGCGTCCGGTGCAGGGGGCCGAGAAGGCCATGCAGTTCCTCCCGGATCCTCAGGTACCGCTCGCGGTCCCCGCGCTCCAGCGCCTGGACCTCCGGCTCCATGCGTTCGAGCACGTCGATGGCGGCCCGGGCCGCCTCCTGCGTGTCGCCGATGTTGGCCAGTCTGCGGCCCTCCCGGCCCTCGAGGAACAGCGGGAGTCGGCTCCAGAAGACCTCCATGCGCTCGATGACGTCCTCGCGGCTTATCAGGTCGTCGTCGCCGTACATATAGATGTCCAGCGAATAGAGAAAGCGGGTCAGCTCGATCTCGGCCTGGTAGATGACCCAGGTGGCGTCCGAGATTTCCGCCTGCGCCAGCCTTTCGTATTTGCGCAGATTGTCGAAGCTGATGATCATGCTGACCGAGAAGGCCAGCATGGTCAGCCCCAGCAGAGTGTATACGCTGAAGATCTTCCGCAGCTTCATGTGCGTTACGTCGGGTCGACGAGCCGGCGTTCGGCCGGTGCCTGCCCTTGTCTGAAAACCTCCATCGAGGACACCTGGGTATCCTCCCTCAGTGGCCGTTCATGCGGGTTGCCCGGTCCCGCTCGATTCAGCATGACCATCACCGCGGTGCGTGGAACCGCGCCCGTCCAGTACGCGTCATAACTGTAGTCCGGCGCGGCGGTCGCATCCAGCCAATTGCGCAGCCGCCGGCGGCGGCCCGGGATCCGGTCGCTGTCGCACAGCACGGCCGCTGACCGGGCTGCACGTGATGATTTCCTTTTGCTTCAACAGAGTAGCTCCGAGTTGTGGTCGGACGATCGACCGGCAATTCGCGGGCTCCAGTGCGTGTCCTGCGGTCTCCGTCCGCGGCGATCGGGTGCTGATAAAGTCCTCGATCGGCATGAACGAACGATTAACCGCGCCGCCATCGGGCAGCCGGGCGATCGCTGCGCCGCCGGCGCGGGCATGCACGGCTTTGCCGGGCCGGCTGGGAGACGGCGACGCCTGCGCACTTGACGGGCCGGGTCGACGACCTTATGTTCCGCGCCGAACCTAGCAGGGGTTGCCCCGGGGACGGGGCGGCGGAAAGTCATGAAAGTCGTTAATTCTCTGAAGTCGATGAAGCGGCGGCACAAGGAGTGCCGCATCGTGCGCCGCAAGGGGCGGCTCTACGTCATCAACAAGCGCAATCCGAGGTTCAAGGCCCGCCAGGGCTGAAGCGCGTCGGAGCCGAGCCCGCGGCTCCGAAAGTCTGCAATGAACCGCGCCGGAGGGCGCGGTTTTCTAGTTTGTTGCGACAGACGGTTTTCGTTTTGTCCGTTTGCTGCTATCACCGGTCCTCGGAACAGCGGGCGGATACTGACCGATGAAGATGCCGGAGCCCGACGCGGCCGTCCTTGCGCGCCGTGAGGAAATTGCCGAAGCGCTGGCGGCGATGGTCCCTGGCGACGGGGGCGTCATCGTCGACCCGGATGAATTGCTTCCATACGAATCGGATGGCCTGACCGCTTATCGGCAGCCCCCCATGCTGGCGGTGCTGCCGGAGACCACGGACCAGGTTCGCGATGTGCTGCGGTACTGCCACGAACACGGAATCAAGGTTGTTCCGCGCGGCGCCGGCACGTCGCTGTCCGGCGGGGCGCTGCCGCTGGCCGACGGCGTCCTGCTGGGAATGAGCCGATTCAACCGCATCCTCGAAATCGACTACGACAACCGCTGCGTGGTCGCCCAGCCGGGCGTCACCAATCTCGGCATCACCAAGGCCGTCGAGCATGAGGGCTTCTACTACGCTCCCGATCCGTCGAGCCAGATCGCCTGCTCCATCGGCGGCAACATCGCCGAGAACTCCGGCGGTGTGCACTGCCTGAAATACGGCCTGACGACGAACAACGTCCTCGGCTTGGAGCTGGTGCTGATCGACGGTGAGGTCATCCGTATCGGCGGCCGGCACCTCGATGCCGAGGGCTACGATCTGCTCGGCGTCCTGACCGGCTCGGAAGGGCTGCTCGGCGTGGTCACCGAGGTCACCGTGCGCATCCTGCGCAGCCCGGAGACAGCCCGGGCGATGCTTGCGGGGTTCCCGACGAGCGAACAGGCCGGCGATTGCGTCGGCAGGATCATCGGCGCCGGGATCATTCCGGGCGGCATGGAGATGATGGACGGGCTCGCGATCCGGGCGGCCGAGGAGTTCGCCCATGCCGGCTACCCGCTGGACGTCGAGGCGCTGCTCATCATCGAGCTCGACGGCCCGGAGCGGGAAGTGGCCGATCTGATCGGCCGGGTCACGAAGATCGCCACCGACACCGGCGCCTCGACGATCCGGATCTCCGAGAGCGATGCCGAACGCGAGGCGTTCTGGGCCGGGCGCAAGGCGGCGTTCCCGGCGGTCGGCCGCATCTCGCCGGACTATTACTGCATGGACGGCACGATCCCGCGGCACCGCCTGCCGGAGGTGCTGCGGCGCATCACCGAGCTCTCGCGGCACTACGAGCTGCGGGTGGCCAACGTCTTCCATGCCGGCGACGGGAACCTGCATCCGTTGATCCTCTATGACGCCAACGTGCCCGGCGAGCTCGAGAGGGCCGAAGCGTTTGGCGCCGACATCCTGAAGCTGTGCGTCGAGGTCGGCGGCGTGTTGACCGGCGAGCATGGTGTCGGCGTCGAGAAGCGCGACCTGATGACGACGATGTTCTCGGAGGAGGACCTCAACCAGCAGCAGCGCTTGAAATGCGCGTTCGATCCGGCATCTCTGCTCAATCCCGGCAAGATGTTCCCGGAACTGCATCGCTGCGCCGAACTCGGCCGCATGCATGTCCACCGCGGCAAACTGCCGTTCCCTGACATTCCGCGCTTCTGACCGGACCACGCTCGTGAGCGAGACACTCCGCCCCGAATCCGCCGAGCAATTGCGCGAGCTGCTCGCCTGGGCGGCCTCCGAGTCAAAACCGCTGGAGATTGTCGGCTCGGGAAGCAAGCGCGTGCTCGGGCGCCCGGTGGCGGCGGATCATGTGGTGGAGCTGGGCGCGTTGTCCGGTATCTCGCTGTACGAGCCGGACGAGCTGGTGCTGTCCGCCGGCCCGGCAACGCCGCTGGCGGAGATCGAGGCCGCGCTTGCCGAGAAGAACCAGCGGCTCGACTTCGAGCCACCGGATTACGGCCCCCTGCTGTCGGGGCCAGGCGGTGCGTCGAACGACGGCGCGGGCCGGGCGAATGCACCCACCGGCACGCTCGGCGGGGCGCTGGCCTGCAACCTGTCGGGGCCGCGCCGCGTCAAGAGCGGCGCGGCGCGCGACCATTTCCTGGGCTTTACCGCGGTGTCGGGACACGGGACGGTGTTCAAGTCCGGCGGCCGGGTGGTCAAGAACGTCACCGGCTACGATCTCAGCAAACTGATGGCGGGCTCCTGGGGCACCCTCGCGGTGACGACCGACGTGACGATCAAGGTCCTCCCGGCAGCGGAAAAGACCCGAACGGTATTGCTGTTCGGCGGCGATGCCTCGGTCGGGGGGCGGGCACTGACGATGGCTCTGAACAGCCCGTATGACGTTTCGGCGGCGGCCTGGCTGCCGGCGTCGCTGGCCGCGCGGTCGGCCGTCGACCTGGTGTCCGCCGCGAAGGCATCGGTCGCCGCCGTGCGGGTCGAGGGATTCGGCCTGTCGGTCGAGTATCGCTGCAAGGTCCTGCGCGAGCAGCTCGGCACGCTGGGCCCGACCGAGGAGCTGCACAGCGCCAACTCCGTCGGCTTCTGGCGCGAGGTCCGCGACGTGGTGCCGTTTGCCGGCCCGGGTGACGACAGGCCGGTCTGGCGGCTTTCGGTACCGCCGGCGGCGGGGCCTGGCATCGTTGCCGCCCTTGCGCAGGAGGACGGCGCCGACGCCTTCCTCGACTGGGGCGGCGGGCTGGTCTGGCTCGCGGTGCCACCGGATGCCGAAGCGCGGGAACCGGCAGTGCGGGAGATGGTCGCGCGGAGCGGCGGCCACGCGACGCTGTTCCGCGCCCCGCGGGACATGCGCGGCGCGGTCCCGGTGTTCCAGCCGCAGGAGCCGGCGAAGGCGGCGCTGACCAGCCGCATCAAGGCGGCGTTCGATCCGGCCGGCATTCTGAATCCCGGCCGCATGTATCCGGAATCCTAGGCGACGGAGCGCTGACCATGCAGACCCGTTTCTCCGCGGAACAGCTCGCCGACCCGGATATCAAGGTGGTCAACGATATCCTGCGTGCCTGCGTGCATTGCGGGTTCTGCACGGCGACATGCCCCACCTACGTCCTGCTGGGCGACGAGCTCGACAGCCCGCGCGGTCGCATCTATCAGATCAAGGACATGCTGGAGGGCGATCGACCGGCGCCTGCGGGCGTCGTCAAACACATCGACCGCTGCCTCTCGTGCCTGTCCTGCATGACGACATGCCCGTCCGGCGTGCATTACATGCATCTGGTCGATATCGGCCGGGCGCATATCGAGAACACCCACACACGGCCGCTGGCCGAGCGCTGGCTGCGCAGCCTGCTGGCGCTGGTGCTGCCGCGGCCCCTGCTGTTCCGCATTTCGCTGGCCGGGGCCTACTTCCTGCGGCCGTTCCGCCGGTTGCTGCCGCGCCGGATCGCCGCGATGATGGCTCTGGCGCCTCAACGCCTGTTGCCGCCGTCGCCGATCGGCCGCCCGCAGGTGGTGCCGGTGTCCGGTGCGCGGCGCGGCCGCGTGGCCCTCATGACCGGCTGCGCGCAGCAGGTGCTGAGCCCGGCGATCAACGAGGCAACGGTGCGCCTGCTGACCCGCCACCGTATCGAGGTCGTCATTCCGCGTGGGCAGGGCTGTTGCGGGGCGCTGGTCCATCACATGGGTTGGACCGAGGCCGCGCACGCCCAGGCGGCGCGCAACATCATGGCCTGGACTCGCGAGATCGAGCGCGGTGGGCTCGACGCGATCATCATCAATACCAGCGGCTGCGGAACCACCATCAAGGACTACGGGTTCATGTTCCGCACCGACAAGGAGCTGGCCGCCGATGCCGAAAAGGTGGCGCGGCTGAGCCGCGACATCACCGAGTACATGGCCGACATCGGCCTGTGCGAGACGCGCCGGCCTGGCGCCTTTCCGGTCGCCTATCATTCGCCCTGCTCGATGCAGCACGGCCAGAAGATCACGGCCGTCCCGCGGGATCTCCTGCGGCAGGCCGGGTTCGAGGTCCGCGAGATCGCCGAGGGGCATCTGTGCTGCGGGTCGGCCGGCACCTACAACATCATGCAGCCGGAGCTGGCCACCCGGCTGCGCGATCGCAAGATCGCAAACATCGACGCGACGGGCGCGCCGGTGGTCGCGACCGGCAATATCGGCTGCATGGCGCAGCTTGCCACCGGCACGGAAAAACCCGTGGTGCACACCGTCGAGCTGCTCGACTGGGCCACCGGCGGGCCGTTGCCGGCAGCACTCCAGGGGCGCGACCTCGGCCCGGTGGCCGCGCTCAGCGCGTCGACGATGGCGGCGGAGTAGGACGAATTCCTTCGGGCAACGCCCCGCTGCAGCCACGGGATCGCGATGGGCTCAGATCTTACGATCGTTTCTGAGTCGACAGAACCGTGAAGCCTTCGCCGACGATCGAGCGCCCAATCTCGCCTCTGAATCCTGCGTTACGCAGAAGAGATTCCTGCTCTTCACGTGTCGGCACGACATTGCCCCACGTAAGTTCCTCGAACCCAGTCTGGATAGGGAACAGAAATTGCGCCTCTCGTGACTCCGCGAGCGTCGAGGGGTAGGTCTCGTCGATGATCATGAGCCATCCATCGGCGACAAGTGCCCCGTGGCAGGCGGTAACCACATCTTGCCTGAACGCGGGTGCAATTTCATGGAGAACCTCAATCATGACTACCGCGTCGACCGATTTTTCCTTCACGGCGGTGCTGATGTCGCCCTCAATCAGGTGAACGCGATCGGATACGCCGGCGTCCTCAACTGCAGCACGGGCCGCATTCAGACCGGTCGGGTCGATGTCCACGCCCACGCAGCGAGCTTGCGGAAAGGCATCGGACAATTGAACGAGGTGGCGGCCAGTTCCGCAGCCGACCTCAAGGATCGTCCCTCCTGCATCGAGACGCTCTTTGAGGCCGGGCAGTTCCGGCAGGAGCTTCCTTGCGCTCAGCACCTGGAGGCCCGCCGTGCTTTCCGCAACCACTTCGGCGAAGGCTTCGCTCCGGCCCTGAAATGGTATGGTCGTCCCCGTCCGGAACGCTTCGAGACAATAACGATGGTCCTCGGTCGCAAACTCCGTGCCCAAGTGAACGTAGCCGCCGAGGTAGCGCGGGTGGGTCGGCTTGCCCAATATCTGATCGATGTAGGGGGCCAGATGAAACCCGCGACCCTCCTCTCCTTCGAGCAACCCAAAAGAGTATGCAGTCATGCACCAGGTCTCGACGTAGGGGGTGTGCAGGCCCAGGCTCTCTGCGATCTGGTTCGGCGTCACACCGGGAGTTGCGGCGATCGTTCTGAACAGTCCCAGGCGAACACCGAGGTCAATCAGATGCATGGCGTTAAAGCCACGCCGCCACTCGAATATCTTCGCAACTTGGGCCTCCGCAGTCGGCCCTTCCGGTTCGCCTTTCTCATCTTCACGTGACATCGTTGGCCTCCCTCTCCGAACACTGTTGATGTCGTCTTTTTGTGTGCGCAAGGTTAACAAAGTTAAGACCAAGTTCAATTCCCCCTGCTGAATTGGCGCCCGCGGCTGCCTGCGCTCAGCCGAGCCAGGCGAACTTTGCCGTGAAATGCCGCAGGGCAGGTGCTTCCCAGACCATCCGCATGCCTTTGAGGGCCTCGCGCCGCTCAAAAACTTCCAGGATCGTCTCGACGACGTAATCCATGTGACTCTGGGTATAGACCCGGCGCGGAATCGCGAGGCGCACCAGATCCAGCGGCGTTTCCTGCTCCGAGCCGTCGGGCTGCCGGCCGAACATCACCTGGCCGATCTCGCAGCCGCGTATGCCGCCATGCAGATAGAGCGCCACCGACAGGGACTGTCCGGGATACTGCAGCGGGGGGATATGCGGCAATGTTGCCCGCGCATCCAGATAGACAGCGTGTCCGCCTGCCGGCCGCACGGTCGGCACGCCCGCCTCGACCAGATGCTTCGCGACGTATTGGGTCGAGACGATGCGATAGTTCAGATAGTCCTCTTGCACGACCTCCTCGAGACCGACCGCAATCGCCTCAAGATCGCGCCCGGCGAGGCCGCCATATGTCGGAAACCCTTCGGTGACGATCAGCCGGTTTCGGCATGTCGCCGCCCAGTCGTGATCGTTCATGGCGAGCCAGCCGCCGGTGTTGACCAGCCCGTCCTTCTTGGCGCTCATCGTGCAGCCATCTGCGTGGGAGAACATTTCGCGGACGATGTCCTCCACCGTCCGGTCGTGGTAACCCGGCTCGCGAAGTTTTATGAACCAGGCGTTCTCGGCAAAGCGGCAGGCATCGATGAAGAGCGGTATGCCGTGCAGTTGGCAGACCTTCCGCGTTGCGCGGATGTTTTCCATCGAGACCGGCTGGCCGCCGCCGGAGTTGTTGGTCACCGTGAGCATGCACATCGGGATCGCATCGGCGCCCCGATCCGCGATAAGGGCCTCCAGGCGCGTGACATCCATATTGCCCTTGAATGGAAAGTCGAGTGCCGGTTGCAGCGCCTCGGAGACAACAAGATCCACCGCTTCCGCCCCCTGCGCTTCGATGTTTGCGCGCGTTGTATCGAAGTGGTTGTTGTTGGGAACGCACTGGCCCGGTTCCAACACGACGGAAAACAGGATGTTTTCAGCGGCTCGGCCTTGATGCGTGGGAATAATGTGGTCGAAGGGCATAAGGTTGCGCACGGCCGCCTCGAAGCGCGTATAGGATGGACTGCCTGCGTAGGATTCGTCGCCAAGCATCATCGCCGCCCATTGGCGTGAACTCATCGCCGAGGTGCCGGAATCGGTCAAGAGGTCGATCAGGACCTGGTCGGCCTGCAGCCGGAACGGATTGAGATGGGCGTCCTCGATAAACTGCTGTCGTTCCTCACGGGTCGTCATCCGGATCGGTTCGACGGATTTGACGCGGTGCGGCTCGATGATTGTCTTCATGACGACCTCATGGCGGCTCGGGAGGAGTAATCGATGAGTCGGCGGGCGCCGCAGTTCAACTTTACGCGATCTTTTCTCCCTGTCATCGAGTATGCATCCTATCTCATGGCATGCCCATTGACACCGGCGCACCGCGGCGATGCGCGTTCGATGAAAGAGGAGAGCGCGAGACATGCACTCTGAAAAGGTCACGTTCCCGGGATCCCACGACGAGCCGCTGGCGGCGCGGCTGGACAGGCCCGACGGCGACATCCGCGCCTATGCGCTGTTCGCCCATTGCTTTACGTGCTCGAAGGATACCCTGGCCGCCGCCCGCATCTCCGAGGCGCTGGTCGCGCACGGCTATGCGGTCCTGCGCTTCGATTTCACCGGGCTCGGCGGCAGCGGCGGCGAGTTCGCCAACACCGATTTCTCGTCGAACGTCGGCGATTTGCTGAAAGCTGCGGATTATCTGCGCGCGAACTTCGCGGCACCGTCGCTGCTGATCGGACACAGCCTCGGCGGCGCCGCGGTGCTGGCCGCGGCTGCGGAGGTCCCGGAAGCGAGGGCCGTTGCCACAATCGGCGCCCCGGCGGAGCCCGCCCATGTGGCGCGCCATCTTGCAGCGGCGCGGCCCGAGATCGAGGCCAAGGGCGTCGCGGAGGTCACGATCGCCGGGCGCTCGTTCCATATCCGCAAGGCGTTCCTCGACGATATCGAGGGGACAAGGCTGCGGGCGAAGATCGCGGGGCTGCGCAAGGCCCTGTTGGTGTTCCACGCGCCGCGCGACGAGATCGTCGGCATCGAGAACGCCGAACAGATCTTCAAGGCGGCGAAGCACCCGAAGAGTTTCGTCTCGCTGGACGGCGCCGACCATATGCTGGGCCGCAAGGAGGACGCGCGCTGGGTCGCCGGCATCCTGTCCGGCTGGGCGGCGCGGTATCTTGGCCGGGAAGACGCGGCCGAATCGGAGGCGCAGGCCGATGACCACGGCGTGGTCCTCGTCGAGGAGACGGGGGAGGGCCGCTACGCCCAGCGCGTCGTCGCCGGCCGGCACCGGATGCGCGCGGACGAACCGGAATCGGTGGGCGGCGAGGACAGCGGCCCCGGGCCCTATGAATATCTGCTGGCCGCGCTCGGCGCCTGCACCTCGATGACCATCCGCATGTACGCCGAGCGTAAGCAGTGGCCGCTGGAGCGCGTTTCAGTCCGGCTGCGGCACAAGAAGATCCACGCCGACGACTGCGCCGACTGCGAGACGCGCGAGGGCAAGATCGACTGGATCGACCGCGACATAACGCTGTCCGGCCCGCTCGATCAGGCGCAGCAGGATCGCCTGCTGGAGATCGCCGACCGGTGCCCGGTGCACAGGAGCCTGCACAGCGAGACGAAAGTCGCCAGCCGGATTTCGACGTGACCGGGTGCCGGGCCCTGCGGCCGCGGCCTCATCAACTCGAATGCAGCGCCGTCAGGGTCCGCTGCAGCAGGATGATCGCGTTGCGCCACACCGCGGTTCGCCAGGCGCCATCGCTGGGGAACAGCAGCTCCCGCGGATCCGGCACTGCCTGGCCCGCCGTTCGAATGGTCAGGCTGTCCAGCACGGACATCATCGAATAGGTGCCGAACGCGGCGGAGAACGCGGTGATCTCGGCCTCCGGCAGGCGCCGGATCAGGCCGGCCGCGAGGCTGTCGGGCTCCTGCGGGACGACGGCCTGTCCGTCGGGCGGATCGGCAAGCCCGAACCACGACCTGACCCGGCGCGCAGCGGCGCTGTCCGACGCATGGCAGGGCGTTACTTCCGCCTCGCCGTAAGGGCCCAGGCCAACCCGGATATCGGCGATCGCGATGCGTCCGGCCGCGGCGGAGCCGAGCCACTTCACCAGCTCATCCAGCACCGCCGCGGGGTAGCCCGCGACCGCCCGTAGCTCCTCCGGTGCGAGCGGCCTGCCCAGCGAGTCGACGCCCTTGCGCCGCGCGTACTCCGCGTAGCGCTTCTCGACCTTCGCCAGCAGGTCGTCCTCCCATTCGGGCGGCGGGCCGTCCTCGGACGCCGCGTCGCCGCCGGCTGGCACCGGGCCGTGATGCACGAGGAGGATGGCGGTGTCGTGCGGCAGATGGGCGTTCGCGAACTCGTTGAGCCAACCGACCGCGATCGCCGAGCAGCACAACGCGTCAGCCTGCCGGTCGCCGCCGCAGACCACGAGCATGTGGCGTGCCGAGGGATCGCCCAGGCGAACCGAGTCGGCCAGCGGCACGTCCGGCCCGCCGGGCGCCGCGGCCGCCCGGTAAGCCTGGGGCAGCAGTCGCCGCGCCCGGCAGGCCGACAGGAATTTCCCGCGTGCGCTCCGGTAATCGTCGGTGAAATACGCTTCGGCGTCCATGCTCAGTCTTCTCGTGCGGCCCGGCCGAGACCCTAGCGCCGCCGGCGGGGCGACGCGAGTCATTTGCCGATCGGCGCAAAGCGGGCCATATTTGTGGCATGCGTCACCTTCGCGTCATGCTGATCGCCGCGGTGCTGAGCGCGGGCGTGATCGGACCGGCGGCCGCGGATCAGACCGATCCGCGACTGGACGACCTGTTCGCCGGCCTCAAGGCTGCCAGAACCGGCGACGAGGCGCATGGGATCGAACAGATGATCTGGTTCATCTGGTCGCGCTCGTCGTCGGCCGGTGCCAGTCTGATGCTGCGACAGGGCACGAAGTACATGAGCGAGGGCAGGCATGAGGCCGCCGAAGCGAATTTCGACGCCGTCGTCGAGCTGGCGCCGGATTTCGCGGAGGGCTGGAACAAGCGCGCGACGGTCCGCTTTCTTCGGGGCGACTACCAGGGTTCGATCGAGGACATCAAGCGTACGCTGGCCCTGGAGGAGCGGCATTTCGGCGCGCTGTCCGGCTTGGGGCTGATCTATGAGGAACTGAACGAGAAGAAAGCGGCGATCGAGGCGTTCCGCGCGGCGCTCGAGATCAACCCGCACTTGGACGACATCGACGGCCGGCTGAAGGAGCTGGTCAAGGACGTCGAGGGCGTCGAGCTCTGATCCGCCGGCCTTGGCGCGTTATCCGATCGTTTCGCTGCAGTCCGTTCCCCACCCGGTGCAGATTCCACTTAACTGTATGATATATCAGCCCTTTTGGACGCGGGCGATCCGCAAGATGTTGGTCGTCCCCGGGATGCCGAACGGAACCCCGGCGGTGATCACGATGCGCTCTCCCGCATCGGCAAATCCATAGGTCAGCGCCGCCGCCGAGGCCTTGCGCTCCATGTCCGGGAAGCTGCGGGCATCGGCGGTGTGAATCGACCGGACGCCCCAGACCACTGCCAGTCGGCGCGCCGTCGCGAGGTTCGGCGTCAGCCCCATGATCGGCACATCCGGCCGCTCGCGGGCGATCCGCATGGTCGTCGAGCCCGACGAGGTATAGGTCACGATGCCCCTGGCCGACAGCGTGTGCGCCGCCTGGCGCGCGGCGGCGCTGATCGCATCGGCCGAGGTCGCCTCGGGGTCGACGCGCTCGGCGTCCATGATCTTCCAGTACAGCGGGTCCTGCTCCACGCGGCCGATGATCCGGTCCATGATGGCCGCGGCCTCGACCGGATACTCGCCGCTCGCGGTCTCGGCCGACAGCATCACCGCATCCGCCCCGTCATAGACCGCCGTCGCGACGTCGGAGGCCTCGGCCCGGGTCGGCGTCGGCGCGTGCACCATCGATTCCAGCATCTGCGTTGCGACGACCACGGGTCGGCCGATCGTGCGGCAGGCGCGCAGGATGCGCTTCTGCATCACGGGCACGTCCTCCGGCAGCATCTCGACGCCCAGGTCGCCGCGCGCCACCATGATGCCGTCGCAGAGCTCGACGATCTCGTTCAGCCGGTCGAGAGCGGCCGGTTTCTCGAGCTTGGCCATGATGGCGCAGCGCCCGCCGACGATCTGTTGCGCCTCGGCGATGTCCTCGGGCCGCTGGACGAAACTCAGCGCCACCCAGTCGATGCCGAGACGCAGCGCGAACCTCAGGTCGGCGCGGTCCTTCTTCGTGATCGGCGTAAGCGGCAGCACGACGCCGGGCACGTTGACGCCCTTGCGATCGGAGAGCGTGCCGCCGGTGACGACTCGCGTGTCCGCGAAGTCCGGCCCGCATTTCGAGACCTTCAGCCGGATGCGCCCGTCATCGAGGAGCAGCTGCGATCCCTTGCGCAGCGTCTCGAAGATCTCCTGGTGCGGCAGGCAGACGCGGCGGGTGTCGCCGGGTGTCTTGTCGAGGTCGAGACGGAAAGCCTGGCGCGGTGCAAGCTCGATCTCCCCGTCGCGGAAGGCACCGACCCGGAGCTTGGGCCCCTGCAGGTCGGCAAGCACCGCGGTTGGCCGGCCGAGACGCTTTTCCGTGTCGCGGATGATGTCATGGCGGCTGCGGTGGTCCTCGTGGCTGCCATGACTGAAATTCAGGCGAAACACGTCGACTCCCGCCCGGAACAGCGCCTCGATGACTTTCGGCGACGAGCTGGCCGGTCCAAGGGTGGCGACGATCTTGGTGTGATGCTGGCGTACCATGGTTCCCGGTATCTTGTGATAACCCGCACGCCGTGGCGGGCGGCGAGTCCCCGTCCGTGGGCAGGGACCGGCTAGGGTAGCAACTTCGCGCCGTCTGTCACGCGCGCATTCCGCGCTTCAGCGGCTGCCACGCCGCGCCAGCACGATGCCCCAGAGGATCACGGCGCCCCCGGTCGCCTGCCAGAACGTCACCGCCTCGCCCAGCACGACCCAGGCCAGCGCGGCCGCCGCCACGGGCTCCAGCAGCAGTCCGATCGAAGAGAAGCCTGGCCGCAGATGTGCCAGCGCATGGGCGATCAGGCCCTGGCCGGCGGCATGGGACAGCAGCGCGAGCCCCACCAGCATGGCCCAGCCGTACAGGGTGACCGCGACCAGGTCCTCGCCCATGAGCCAGGCGACCGGCAACAGGACCGCAGCGGTGCCGATCGAGCCCCAGGTCATGATCGTCGCAGCGGAGAAACCCGCGCGCAGGCGCGAGATGGCAAGGATATAGCTGGCCAGGAACATCGCCGTCACCACGCCGAACAGATCGCCCAGCAGGTTGTCGGGTTCGACCGCAAGGCTGCCGCCGGCCAGCAGCGCGGCGCCGGCCAGGGCCAGCCCCATGCCGGCCAGGTACAGCCGCGTCACTCTGTGCGCGAACAGCAGCCACGCGCCCAGCGTGACGAAGATCGGGGCGGCATTGGCGAACAGGGTGGCGTTGGCGACGCTGGTGTGGAGGATGGAGAGGTGCCAGAAGGCAAGATCGCCGGCAAAGAACGCGCCGGCCAGCAGCAAGTGCAAATAGTCCGCCCTGCGCACCGGGCGCCGGGCCCCGGGATCCTGCCGCCGGTCGACCGCCATCCACAGCGCGAGCACGGGAATGGCGAGAAACGGCCTGTAGAATGCCGTCGCCATCGGGCCCAGCTCGCTGAGCCGCACGAAGATCGGCGATGCGCCCACAAGCACCGCGCCCAGCAGCAGGGCGACGAGGGCCGCACGGTCGGCCGGCCGCGCCTGCGGCGGTGATGCGCCTTGCGTCATGTTCGGTCGACCCCCGCCCCTCCTGGATTTCGCTCTCCGGTGTAACGCGGCCGGCGGCATCGGCGCAACGGAGCTGCGGCGCCGCTCGTCACTTTCCGAACGATCGAATTCCGCTATATTGGGGCCATGACGGGCCTCATACCGAGACAGGACAGCGGCGGCGGGGACCTGCTGGGTCGGGACGATCTGCCGGCGGTTACCATCGTCAACGCCGATGGCGGGGCGCCGGCCGTGCTGCTGTGCGATCATGCCAGCAACCGCGTGCCGGCGGTGCTGAACGATCTCGGCCTCGACGAGGCCGCGCGGTCACGTCACATCGCCTGGGACATCGGCGCCGCCGAGGTCGCCCGGCAGCTCGCCGAGCTGCTCGACGCCCCGGCCCTGCTGTCCGGCTATTCGCGGCTGGTGGTGGACTGCAACCGCACGATCGACGATCCGACGGCGATGCGGCAGATCAGCGACGGCACGATCGTGCCCGGTAACCGCGGTCTCGATGCCAATGCGCGCGCCCGGCGCGCCGCCGCCTGCTATTGGCCGTACCACAGCGCCGTCACCGAGACGATCGAGCGGGTCGCCGCGCGCGGCGTCGTCCCGGCGATCATCTCCATCCATACCTGCACGCCGGTGATGAAGGGGTTCGAGAGACCCTGGCATATCGGCGTCCTGTCCAACGTCGACCGCCGCATGGCCGATCTCCTGATCGCCGAGCTGGCGCGCGATTCGGCCCTGTGCATCGGCGACAACCAGCCCTATTCCGGGCTCGATCCCCACGGCTACTCGATCGAGACCCATGCCCTGCCCGCCGGTCGGCCCAACGTGTTGCTGGAGATCCGCCAGGATCTCGTCGACACCCAGCATGGCGCGCAGCACTGGGCGACGCTGGTCGGCACGGCTCTGCAGGCGGTGATGACTCATCCGGCCCTGGTCCCGGTCATCGGCAGCGAAGTGCGGGCGGCGTCATGAACCGGGACGACGCGTCGGGCTTCACAATCGGCATCGAGGAGGAGTACCTCCTCGTCGATCCGCAGACCGGTGCGCTGGCGGATGAGCCGACGGAGGACATCCTGGCCGCGTGTGCGGCCGGAATCGACGAGAGCATCGGGCTGGTGGTGCCGGAATTCCTGCGGGCGCAGGTCGAGGTCGGGACCGCCGTCTGCAGCTCGATCACGGAGGTGCGATCGAAGCTCGCGACCCTGCGTCGCAGCGTCGCCGAGGCCGCCGCGGACCATGGCCTCGCGTCGATCGCGGCATCGACCCATCCGTTCGCCGAATGGTCCGACCTGCACCACACCGACAAGGAGCGGTACAACGTGCTGGCCGAGGACATGCAGACGGTGGCGCGGCGCCTCCTGATCTGCGGCATGCATGTCCATGTCGGCATCGACGATGACGACCTGCGAACGGATCTCCTCAACCAGGTCGCCTATTTCCTGCCGCATCTGCTGGCGCTGAGCACGTCTTCGCCGTTCTGGCGCGGCGAGAAGACCGGGCTGATGTGCTATCGGCTGAGCGTGTTCGATGAACTGCCGCGGACCGGTCTGCCGTCGCGCTTCGAGAGCTACGGCGAATACCTGCGGCACGTTCAGGTCCTGATCAACGCCGGCGTGCTCCAGGACGCATCGAAGATCTGGTGGGACATTCGCCCGCACACCCGGTTCCCGACCCTCGAGATGCGGCTCACCGACATCTGCACCCGGCTCGACGACGGCATCACCGTCGCCGCGCTGTATGCCTGCGTGATTTCCATGCTGATCCGGCTGCGACGCTCGAACCAGCGCTGGCGCTACTATGCCAACATGCTCGTCAACGAGAACCGCTGGCGGGCGCAGCGCTATGGCTTCGACGAGGGACTGATCGATTTCGGCCTGGGCAAGGTCGTGCCGTATCCCAACCTGCTTGAGGAGCTGCTCGAGTTACTGGGCCCCGATGCCGAACGCCTGGACTGCGTGGCGGAAATCGAACGCGCACGCGACATCGTCAAGCGCGGCACCAGCGCCCACCGCCAGATCGCGGTCTACGACGAGGCCTTGAAGGGCGGTGCCAGCAAGGACGAGGCGCTGGCGGCAGTGGTGCACTGGCTGATCGAGGAGACCGTCCGGGATCTGTGACGGGGCCGGGACGGCCGACCGCCAAACGTGTTGATTCCGCCTGAAACTCAACCGTTTACGATAACCTTCCCTTCATCTTTCCCGTTCATTGTGGAGGCAAACATTAACGGGACAAGGATAGGTGCCGTGGCCGACGAGATCGGGCTCGATGCCGACTATGCCCAGGAACTTTGCGACGTGTTGTCGAGGGAGCTTGGCTCGGTCGTCAACTTTATGGGCGAGGGCGGCGTGATCATCGCCTCCAGCGCTCGCGAGCGGATCGGCAACGTCCATGAAATCGCCGGCCGCATCATGGCCGGCGAGATGGACGAGCGCGAAGTTACCAAGTGGGACGCGCTGCGATCGACGGGCATGCGCGAGGGGTACAACGTCGCGATCGATTTCGAAGGGCGGCGGGTCGCCAATCTCGGCGTGGCCAACCGTGTCTCGGTGGCGAAGAAGCATGCGCGGCTGGCAAAATTCTGCGCGCTGTCACTGATGCAGGCGCGCCGCGCGGAGCAACAGCGGCAGCTGACCGAAACCGCCGAGCGCGAGCGCTGGGCCAGCGATATCCGGGAGATCGGCGAAGAGGTCGACCGGGGGATCCGCGCCATCGCCGATGAGGTGGGCGCGGCCGGCATGCAACTGGCGGGCCTCGCCGAGCAACTGAACAGCTCCACCGAAACCCTGAACGAACATACCAAACGGGCCCAGGGCTCGGCCGACCTGGCGCGCCAGAACATCGTCGCCGCGGAGGCATCGTCCGGTGCGCTGGAGGCCGCGGCCGAGGACATCGCCCGCCAGGTGGAACAGACGAGCGGAATCGGCGAACGCGCCGAGGCCGATATCGAAAGCGCCTCGACCACCGTGTGGGAGCTGAGCGAGGCGTCGGGCAAGATCGGCAACGTCGTCGAGCTGATCAACGACATAGCGGGTCAGACCAATCTCCTGGCGCTGAATGCGACGATCGAGGCGGCGCGCGCCGGCGAGGCCGGCAAAGGCTTCGCGGTGGTCGCCCAGGAGGTCAAGAACCTCGCCAACCAGACCGCAAAGGCGACCGAGGAGATCTCCCGACAGATCGCCGATCTGCAGGACCGTATCACCGGTGCGACCGACGCGATCCAGCGCCTGAGGTCGCCGATCTCCGCGCTCGCCAACATGACCACCGGGGTCAAGAGCGGCGTCGAACAGCAACGCGGCGCCACGGCGGATATCGCCGATGCGGTGCGGGTCGCAGCCGGCGGCGCCGGCGACGCCAATTCCGCCATCGCCGAGGCCCGCAAGGCGTCGGCCGAGCATGGCCGCACGGCGCGCAACATCGCCAAGATCGCCGAGGGTCTGTCGATCAAGGTCGGCGACCTGACCACCCATGTCGACTCGCTGGCCCAGCGGCTGCGCGGCTGACGATGACGGGAACAGGGCTTTTCATCGCCGCGGGGTATGCTAAATAACGTTCAACACCAAGCCGAACACCGGACGGGAAGAGAGACATGGACGACAAGACCCGCACAGAGCTGGAGGCGGCGGCCTTCCGCACCCTCGTCGATCATTTGCGCCAGCGCACCGACGTGCAGAACATCGACCTGATGAACCTCGCCGGCTTCTGCCGCAACTGCCTGTCGAAATGGTACCGCGCGGCGGCCGAGGACAAGGGCATCGAGATGACCTACGACGAGGCCCGCGAGATCGTCTACGGCATGACTTACGACGAGTGGAAGTCCCGCTACCAGAGCGAGGCCTCGGCCGAGAAGATCGACAAGTTCAACGAGGTCAACCCGGGCCATTGAGGCTGTCGCCACGGGCCTTGCACGTCCTTCGGCGGCGGGATATCTTCGCCGGCCTTTCCTGAACATCCATGACCGGGCGGGAGAATCTCATGGCCGACGTCGGAGGCATCGCGGGCAGCCAGCTGCGGTCCTATATCGAGCGGATCGAGCGCCTCGAAGAGGAAAAGGCGGCGCTCGCCGGGGACATCCGCGAAGTATATGCCGAGGCCAAGGGCAACGGCTTCGATCCCAAGACGATGCGCCAGATCGTCCGGCTGCGCAAGCTGGACAGCGCCGACCGGCAGGAACAGGAGACGCTCCTGGAAGTCTACAAGTCGGCTTTGGGAATGGCCGGCTAAATCGCGAACGCGCTACCCGTTTCGTCGTTTGGCGATTATTGGTCGCCAAACGATGCTGCCGGTTGCTCCCTGAGGTCGAGATACCGGCTCGGGTGGATGTCGCGAACGTTGTCCTCCCAGCCGGCGACACTGGCGGCGACCAGATTTCGCGAGGCGTGGTGATAGAGGGGGATGATCGGGAACCTCTTCATCGCCAGCTGCTCGGCACGGTGCAGGGTTGTCGCACGTGCCGCCGGATCCTGTTTCGCGGCGGCCGCCAGCAGCTTCTCGAACTCCGTGTCGGCGAAGCGGCCGTAGTTGAAACGATCGGATTTCGGGTCGAACACCATCAGATACGCGGTCGGATCGTTGTAGTCGGCGACCCACCCCGCCCGCGCGATGTCGAACTCGCCGAGCCCCAGGTCACCGTAATGCACGGTGTAGTCGTTGCTGTACAGGTCGGCGCGAACACCGACGCGCTTCCACATTTCGGCGACCGCTTCGGCGACCTTCTGGTGGATGCCGTTGGCGTTGTAGTGCAGGGTGAGGCGCAGCGTGTCCTGGACCCCGAACCCGGCGTCGGTGAGCAGCAGCTTCGCGGCGTCGCGCTTTTCCGCCGCGGACAGTGGGCGCGGCACCGGATACGGCCCCTTGCGCTGCACGGTCTCCGGCTCCCGGACCCCGGACAGGCCCTCGGGCAGGAGTCCGGTCGCGGGGATATCGGCGCCGTCGAGAACCCGGCGCACGAGGGTCGGAGAGTCTATGGCCAGGGCCAAAGCCTCGCGCACCCTCGGGTCGTTGAACGGCGGCTTTTTGGTGTTGATGACCAGATAATCGACTGTCAGAGACGGATACAGCCGCACCGTCTCCGGCGCTTCCTCCATGAGACTTGATACCGCCTCGCGCGGCACTTCGGACAAGGTGTGCAGCTCGCCGGAAAAAAAACGCTCCTTCGCGCTCTCGATGAACTCGACGACTTCGTAGTAGACGTTGTCGATGGACACCGAAGCCGGATCGTAGAACCGCCAGTTCTTGGCCAGCTTGAGGTAGTTGCCCGGGAGCCACTCGCTGAGGATGTAAGGGCCGTTGGTGACCATCTTGCCGGGCCGGGTCCACGACTCGTCGGCGCGTTCCACGTGATCCTTGCGCAGCGGATACGCGCTGTGATGGACGAGCTGCGCCAAAAACTCGGGGCTGCGCCGGACCAGGTTGAACACGAGGGTAGTCTCATCCATCGCCGTTACGCCGAGGGTGCGTGGATCGTCGGCGCGCCCGGTGTGCAGCACCTCGGCTCCGCGGATGTTGTAGAACATCGACGCGAACGGTGCGCCCGAGTCCGGCGCCAGCAGACGCTGGAACGCATATTCGAAGTCCCGTGCGACGAGGGGTCGGCCGTCCGACCATTTCTGCTCCGCGCGCAGCGTGAAGACCCACGTCAGGCCCCCCTCGCGGACCTCCCAGCTCTCCGCCGCGCCCGGCTGGATGGTGCCCGCGGCGTCTTCCGTCACCAGGCCGAGAAAGAGGTCTGCCAGGATCGCCCGCTCCGCCGGCAGGGTCGCGAACTGCGGGTCGAGCCTGACCGGGTTTTCCATCACGCCACGGCGGATCTCACTCTCGATCAGCTGCGCGGACACATCGCCCGATGGCATGATCGAAACCGCAAGAACCGGGATCAAAGCTGCCAGGATAGGCCGTACGATTTTTGTGTTCACCGGGTACCGCCGTGTCACAGTTCGGTCGCGTGGGGCGGACCCTAACCGCCCGGCGGGTCGTCCGCAAGCGGGATTGAATCCGTCCGCGCGATCACGCCCGGGGTTTTATCGGTAAGGCCTATGTTAACACCCGGCACGGCATAGTCGTGCCGGTGCACGACCTAAACTGTCGAGGAGACCGGTCATGGCGATAACGATCAATCTCGGCGGCCGCGGCGAACGCTGGGAGATGGACCTGTCCACGCTGCCCGTGGAGCGGGTGCAGACGGGCAGCCGAGTGTTCGGTGTGTTCATCGTGGTGTTCGCGCTGATCTGGGGCGGCGCCCCGATCCTGGGGCTGGTCTCCGAGCTGCAGGCCGGCAGATTTGGTGCCGAGACCCTGCTGTTTCTGATCTTTCCTGTGATCGGCATCGGACTGCTTCTGTTCGGCGTGCACAGCCTGATGTGGCGCCGCCGGATCCTCTTCGACGGGCGTTCCTTCACCGTGGCGGAGCACGGCCTCAAGGGGACCCGGCAATGGAGCGAGCCGCTGTCCGCCTATCAGGGGGTGCTGCGGCATTCCCGGCACGTGCGGACCAAGAACAGGAGCTATACGCTCTACATGATCGATCTCGTGCATCCCGACGGGGAGCGCAGGATCAATCTCTACACCGGTACAAGCGACCGGGGACTGCGCGAGAAATGGGAGGATTTCGCACGCCGCCTCGGACTGCCGGCGCTCGAGGCGGGCGAGGGCGGGATGGTGCGGCGGGATGCGGAGGATCTCGACAAGTCGGTCGGCGAGCTGATCGCCGAAGGCAAGGTCGACATCGACCGCGAGGCCCTGTCGCGACCGGCCGAAGACCTTGCCGTCTCGCAGGAGGGCGACGTCACCGTCCTGACCCGGACCGGCCCGGCCAATCCCTGGTGGGGTTCGCTGATCGCCGTTCTGTTCCCGCTGATCTTCGTCGCCGTCGCGGTGTTTGCGCCGGACATGCCGATCTATGCCAGGTATCTGTTCGGTGGCCTCGGCGCGCTGTTCGAGGTCCTCTTCCTGGCCGGCGTCGTCACGGATCTGCTGTCGCGGCAGCGGCTGCGGGTCGGCCCGGCCGGCGTGTGGGTCAATCGCGCCTACAGCCGTAGTGAGAGCAAGGGCAAGCGCATCGAGTGGGATCGCATCGAAACCGTGACGATCGCCCGCAAGTCCGATGCGTCGCGGCCGGCCCTGGCGGTCGCCAGCGACGATCAGACCCTGACCTTCGGCGGCGGCCTGCCGCGACGGTCGCTTGAATTCGCGATGAACACCGTTCTCGCCAAGATCGCCGAAACGGGCCGCCGTCGGCGCCGCTGACGGAGGCCCCCGCCCGACTTACAGCTGCAGGAACCGGTCGAGCTCGAGCACGAAGATCGCGAACATGAAGAGGAAGGCAACGAACTCCAGCGCCGAGATGACGACCAGGGCGAACACCACGCGGCGGCCCATCGGCGTCATCGGCAGCCAGATCCGGTCCATGTACCAGCGCCACACGGCGTAGCGCGACCAGCGGCTCCACCGGCGCAGATAGTGGCGCAGATCGTGGCCCCACTGGACCAGGCTGCGATCGACCTCGTCGGTCCGAGCCCGGCGCTCCGCGACCGGCGTTCCTGAATAGTCGTCGGTCACGGTCAGCGTCGATCCGCCGTCGCAGTCGGCGACGCGGAACTCGGTCGAAGTTTTCAGGCCGCTGCCGTAGACGACGCGCAGACCGTCCGCCAGAGGCTCGACATGCAGATCGGTTTCCAGCATGCGCTCGTTGCTCAGATTGCGCAGGCGCACATGGTGGTGATTCGGCCCGATCCGCCGCCATTCGTCGAACCGCAGGAGCGTGTTGATGCGGAACAGGCGCTCCACGTTCTCGCGGCAGAACTCCAGGAGCGTGCGGCGGTCCAAAGGCGTTTCCACGGCCACCCAGGCGGCGTCCCGGTCGTCCGCACGCTCTTGGGGCCGTTCCGCCATCACCCGAATTCCCTTTACCGGCCCGGATGGGGCACGACCAGAAGCGGCACCCGCAGGCCGCGGACCAGCGTCTCCAGCTTGAGGCGCGACCGGTAGCCCGGTGTTCCTTTCGGGCGCGGCGCGCCGACGACCACCAGATCACAGGCCGACTCGGCGGCTGCCGCGAGCAGGCATTCGGCCGGTTTGCCGAGCGTTGCGACATGCTCGTAGGACAACCCCCTGGACTCGACGGCCCGGCCCAGGGCCGCAGCATGCTCCACCAGCTCGCGCTGCAACTCCGACTCGACGTAGGTGCCGAACCGGTCCTGGGTGATGGCGTTGTTGAGCCAGTCATCGCCCCGCATGCCCTTCCAGAAATCGGGCACCACCTCGAGATGGCGGATCGTGCCGCCGGTCGCGCACAGGCGGAGTGCCGCCTCCTCGGCGGCGCGCGCCCCCGCGGTGCCATGGCTGGCAAGAAGGATGACCCGAGGCGTCATGGCGTTCACCGTCCCGTCGGCGAAAGAAACGGCCCGGCGCGTCCCGAGGGAAGCACCGGGCCTTTCGGACTTGCCTGCGACGTTACCCGACGAAGATGTAGACGCCAAGTGCGATCAGCAGTGCGCAACACAACGCCACCAGGTCCTCGCGGCGGTCGCTCTTGAAGATCGACAGGGCGGAACCGCGGTGGAACTTCGCCTTCCCTTCGGTCTGAAGGTCGATGTTCTGGCTGTCATTCTGTGACATCACGTTCCCTCCACTCAGATGGTTTCGCGGACGAAGAGCAGGATCACGATCAGCGACAGCACCGCCTTGACCGTGCCGACGACTCCGCCGATGACGAGAGGCTGGCCGCCGGCCTGCCGCATCGCCGCGCCGGTGATCTGCATGCCCAGGCCGGTGAGGCCGAAGGCGAACAGCCAGGTGATCCATTTGCGGAAGGAGCGGATCATCTTGGCCGTGTGGTACACCGCGCCGTGTGCCTTCTTGAGGACCTTGTTGGCGTCCGATGAAAGTACCGCAGCGTTGGTCAGGCCCCGGATCGTCGCATCGTCGTCGATGTCCATGATCTTGCGGTTCTCGATCAGCCGCTCCAGCGCCTCGGCGCGGGCCGGGCTCTGGATCTTGTCGGCCTCGGCGCTGAGCAGGGCCGTCTCTTCGTCGGTCAGCAGCTTCGACTCCGCGATCTTGTTGTCGAAGTACTTGCCCTTGTAATGCTGCGCCGGGGCGAAGATGCCGGTCGACGACAGCGCGAACATCAGGATGAAGCCGAGCACGAACAGCGGAAACTTCTCGAACACGACCCGCCCGACATTGACCTGCGCGTCGGCCGCCACTTCCTCCCGTCGCACGTACCAGACCGCGAGCCACAGGACGATGATTGGCAGGAACAGGACGCGCGTGATGTTGAAGATCTCGGCGACCTTCAGGGTCTCGATGCCGGTCGGCTGGTACGCCAGGGCCGCGCCCGCGACCTGGGCCGAGTTGAGGATGCCGGTGCCCGCCCAGGCGCCGAACTGGATGTGCCCGAGATTGAGCAGATGGCCGATCACCGGGAACAGGAACATGCAACCCACGCCCCAGATCAGGATCGTGCCGATGGTGTAGGCGATTTCCGTCGGTCTGGCCTGCACGACCGGCGCCGCCGCCACCGTGGCGGAAACGCCGCACACGCCCATGCCCGCCGACAGCACGCCGCCCATCGAATTGGGTATCTTGCGCCGGCGGCCGAGGAACAGCACGAGGCCGACCGATCCGAGCACGAAGAAGCCGATCATGACCACCGACAGTCGGCCCAGATGCGCGAGCTCCGCCAGGCTGTACAGCGTGCCGAGCAGGATGACGCCGGTCTTGAGGCCGAGACGCGACAGGCGCACCCCGTTTTCCGCCCAGCCCGGGATGCGGAACACGTTGACCGTGATGATGCCGGCGAGGATTCCCAGAACCACGTAGTTCAGGCCCAGCACCTGGTGGATGTACTTGTCGGCCATCACCGGCCCCAGCGACTTGCTGATGACGGCAACGAACGGGGCGACGAACCACGTGACCAGCATGGCGATGAGCAGAATGAACATCCCGCCGGCAACCGTGGACAGGTAGTAGTCCAGATTGCCTTCCTCATGCTTGCCCCATATATGCCAGGCGCCGATGACGATGCTGATGGCGGCGAACACGTAGCTGAGATCGATGATCTCGCTCGTCTTGCTGCCGATCTTCAGGTATCCGACCACGCCATCCAGCGCGCCGTACTGCGTGGCGGCGCCGATGATCAGGAGCAGCACGCCCATGATCAGCAGGGCCGGATGTTTCTTCGTGTAAACCATCGCGAAAACCTCCGCTGTTGTTTCCTTCGAAATTCTCTAAGCGTGTGTGTTGCCCGCGGCGCATACGCGGCCGCGAGGAACTTCGGACAGTCTGTCATTCCGGTCGAAGAACGGGCCCGGTTCCCGAGCCGGCATGCGTCGAACCGCCAGCCGTGCGGTTGCCGTCTCGTGCCGCCGCACGGAAACGGTTACGCTAGAGCGCATTGCTGCGTCCAACAGCCAGTGATTCGTTGGTGGCGCCCCCGAAGTACCCTGCCATGCAGGTTCCGGCAGGTGGGGCCGCACCGATCGTTGTGATCAACCACACGATCATTCGTCTGCCCGTCCGTTATGCCGCCCGTCCCGCTTCGGGCAGTACAATTGTGAACCCCTCTTTTTTTGGGGAGGCCGCCAGCCGTTCCGCAGGTCAAGCAGCGCCGTCGCGCAGGGCACCGCGGGTGGTGGCTCCGGTCGCGGCGTTGTCCGTCGCTGTCCCGTATCCCGGATGCGTCACCGGTCCGACAGTGGCCCCAACAGGTATCGCGTGCCGCGGTCTGCCAAGCTGGACGTATCCTCCCGATTCGCACGAAAGATTAAAGAAACTTGAATATATTGTAAACAAACTACCGCGCGTCACCTGTTTTGGTAACAAAACTACATAATTAGGCTAAGACGCGCCTGCGTGGACCCATCGGGGACGGTCCGTGGAAGCCATAGACTCGGGCGTTATCTGTCTGTCGGCGATGAGGCCTCGACAGAAGCCAGGAGCAGCGCATTGTCCCATGTCGAATCGCTGGATGGCGCGTTGGTCCGGACGCGGCGAAGCGCCGGGATCGCCGCTGCCAGCAAATCGCGCGGACCATTCGCATCCCGCTCGCTCACTGTGACGCTGACCATGCCCAGCGGTCGGCGAAGGTCCTCGCGCGTCACGGTGCCGAGCCACAGCGGTTGCAACGCCTCACCCCGCGTGACTCGCACCCGGGAGTCCCAGAGCCGCAAGACGATCCGTTCGCGGTCGCCCGGGCCGGGCAACTCCAACATGATCTCGGGCGTCCGCCCGTCATGCAGTTTGGGCAGCGCCGGCAGCGCGGTGATGCCGCCGGCGGCCAGCCAGGCCATCGCGCCGATGGCATCCCAGGCGGCCGGTTGTCGCCAGCCCGAGGGGCGCAACGTATCGATCAGATGTTCGGGCGCACCGGCCAGCTGCAGGACGAACGGTTCTTCGAATTCGCCGGCGAGATCGATGCGATGGGTTGGCAGGATCGACCAACCGGCGGCACGCCATTCGTCGACCGACATGGTGACCGTCTCCAGACGCGGCTGGTAGCGGGCCAGGTCGCGCGCATGGGAGCCGGCGACATTGATCGCGCCCGCGACCGCGAGAACGGCGAGGACCAACGGCAACAGGCCCCGTGTCTGATGGCCGGCCGGGCGGTGGCGAATATAGGCGATGCCCAGGAGCCCGACCCAGGCCACGCCGAAGCCAAGCCCCGCCGCGACGTCGGAAAACCAGTGCGCACCAAGATACAGCCGCGACAGCGCGATCAGCCCGATCAGAAGGGCAAGGCCGCCGGCGATCGCAGGCCGTAGCACGGGCCCTGCCTGGCGCGCGGTCATGACCGCGAGAAATCCATAAATGACGGCATTTACGGTGGCGTGGCCGCTGGGGAAGGAAAACGCGCTCCAGCCAAGATAGAGCTCGGGAATGGGGCGGGGCGTGTGCAGCGCGATCTTCACGGCGGCCGCAAACGCCTGGGCGAACAGGATGGCCGCAGCCATGTACGCCGCATCAACCCAGGCGCGCCGCCATGCCAGCCAGGCGATTGCAGTCGCCGCGACCGGGACCGTCACCTTGGCGTCGCCGAGTTCCGTGATCGCGACCATGATCGAGTCTCCCCATGGCGACCGCAGCGCCTGCAGCGCATGGAAGATGGAGGCGTCGGCGCGAACCAGCGGATCGCCGGTGACGACGTCCTCGAGGATGGCGAAGAAGCCCAGACCGCCGAGGACCAGCAGAATGGAGAGGACAGCGAGGGTCCGCGCTTCCCGATGCTCCGGGTCAAGCAGCGCGAGGATCTCCCGGCCGAGGACGTTGTCATGGGCGCGCGCCCACAGCAGCGCCCGGCGCGCTGCGGCGGCGCCGGCCGGAATTCCCCAAAACAGCACGAGGCGCGCGACCACGATCAGCAGGTAGCCGACCAGCAAAATGAGCAATATCAGCGCCGCCAGCCGTGCCGTTACGGCACCGGCCAGCTGCAGGCTGGCCCCGATCAGTGCGCCGGGGACGACATGGGCCGGCGCCCAGGTCAGGGCGGCCAGCGCGGCGGCAAGCAGAAACCGGCCCCAGCCGATGCCGGTGACGCCGGCGACCGCTGGGATGAGGCCCCGCAACGGCGGCGTAAAGCGCCCCAGTAGGATACCCTTGCCGCCATGCCGGTCGAGCAGGCGCCGCGCCCGGTCGACCAATTCGGGCCGATGCGACAGTGGTCCGAACGATAGCAGGCCCGGTCCATAGTGCCGCCCGACCGCGAAGGACGCGGAATCACCCACGATCGAGCCCAGAATCGCAGCCGTCAGCAGCGGCGCCAGCGACAGCGCACCGGACGGTACCAGAATCGACGCGCCGACGATCAGCGTCGATCCAGGCACCAACAGGCCCAGCAGCGGCAGCGATTCGAGAACGGCGAATAGAAAGACCATCGCATAGGCGAGTTCGCGATGGTCGGACACCAGGCGGATGATCGACTCGAGCAGGCTCATGAAACCGATGTTAGCATTGTGACCCCGGCAATTACCGCGAATGTACCGGCGCGGTGCGCCGGACTTCCCCGGTCGACCGCCCGCTGGTGCCGGGCGCGCCTCAGCTGGCGCGTGACCCACGTCAGCATGCCGTGATATGGCTGCCCCGAAAACCGACCGGATGACGGGGCAGCATGGCAGACAGGACCCGCGCGCCCGTGAAGATCAGCAGCCTGCGGCGCATTCCGGGCGGCGTCTGGGCACTCGGCGTCGTCAGCCTGCTGATGGACGTCAGCTCGGAGATGATCCACAGCCTGCTGCCCGTCTTCCTCGTCGCCGAAATCGGCGTCGGCGTGCTCGTGGTCGGTGTCATCGAGGGCATCGCCGAAGCGGCCGCCTCGATGGCCAAGGCGGTATCCGGGGCGCTGAGCGACCGACTGGGACGGCGCAAGCCGCTCGCCGTTGCCGGCTACTCGCTTGCGGCGCTGACCAAACCGCTCTTTCCGCTGGCGGCGGGCGCCGGCTGGGTGTTCGCCGCACGGTTCGCCGACCGCATCGGCAAGGGGATTCGCGGCGCGCCGCGCGACGCGCTGGTCGCCGACCTGACGCCGGTGCATCTCCGCGGCGCGGCATACGGGCTGCGGCAGGGCCTCGACACGGTCGGCGCCCTGGCCGGGCCGGTTCTGGCCGTCGCGCTGATGGTGGTGTTGCTCGGCGACATGCGGGGCGTATTCTGGCTCGCCGTCATTCCCGCCGTCGGCGCGGTCGTGGTGCTGCTGCTCTTCGTGCGGGATTCGCCGCTCGCCGGCCGCGCCGGCCCCCCCCGAGAACCGTTCCGGCGGGCGGCCTTGCGCAGCCTCGGCCGGCCGTTCTGGACGACCGTCGCGGTGGCCGGAGTCCTGATGCTGCCGCGGTTCAGCGAGGCGTTCCTGATCCTGAGGGGCGCGGGCCAGGCGCTGAGCGCGTCGTTCGTGCCGCTGGTGCTGGTCGCCATGAATATCGGCTACGTCCTGACGGCCTATCCCGCGGGCGCTCTCTCCGACAGGGTCGGCCGGCGCGGCCTGCTGCTCGGTGGCTACGGCGTGCTGGCCGCAGCGGATCTCGTGCTGGCCGCGGCCGCGGCCGCGGCCCCGCTGCTGTCCGGCGCCGTGCTGTGGGGGGTGCATATGGGCCTGACTCAGGGCGTCCTCGCGGCCCTCGTCGCCGACATGGCGCCCGCGCGCCGGCGCGGGACGGCGTTCGGCATCTTCCATCTCGTCACCGGCCTCGCCGTCCTGCTGGCCAGCGTTCTCGCCGGATGGCTTTGGCAGGGCCTCGGCCCGGGTTGGACGTTCGGCATCGGCGCCGCCCTCGCGGGCCTGTGCCTGCCGCTGATCGTCTTCGGCCTGCCGCGCCGTTCCTGAGGCGCCGTCCTCTCACTCGGCGGCGCTCGGGATCGGTTCTTTGGCGCGAAACGCGGCCATCAGTTCCGCCTCACGGGCCTTGCCTTCGCGGACGGCCTTGTCCTTGATATGGCCGAATCCGCGCATGCGATCGGGCAGCGCGGCGATCTCGACCGCCAGGGCGCGGTTGTCGCCGTCAAGCAACGAGATGACCTCGTCGACCGTCGCCTCGTATTCGGCGGCCAGCCTACGCTCGGCTTTACGCTCCGCAGTGTATGCGAAAATATCGAAGACCGTGCCGCGCAGGCCCTTCAGCCGCGCCAGCACCCGGAACAGGCCGAACACCCAGGGCCCGTAGGTGCTTTTCAGCATCTGGCCGGTATGCGCGTCCCGCCGCGCGAACAGCGGCGGCGCCAGGTGTACGCTGACCTTGTAGTCCCCGGTGAATTGGGCCTGCAACGCGGCGCGGAAATCGTCGCTGCAATAGAGCCGCGCGACCTCGTATTCGTCCTTGATGGCGAGCAGCTTGAAGTAGTTGCGCGCCACCGCCTCGGCCAACTCCTCGTGGCCGGGCGTGCGCTCCGACTCCGCCACCCGCACGCGTGCGACCAGGTCGGCGTAGCGCTGCGCATAGGCCGCGTCCTGATAGGCGGTGAGATACTCGACCCGGCGCGCGACGATGTCGTCCAGGTCGCGCGCGATGTCCGGGGCCGGCGCGGCGCCGGCGGCCGAGGCGATCGTCTCGACCGCGGGAAGATCCATCGCGGCGCTGCGGCCCCACAGGAACGCTTGTTTGTTGGCGTCCACCGCAACGCCGTTCAGCTCGATCGACCGCATCAGGGCCGCGTGCGACAACGGAATCAGCCCCTGCTGCCAGGCGAAGCCCACCATGAACAGGTTGGCGCCGATCGAATCGCCGACCAGCGCCAGGGCCAGCCGCGTGGCATCGACGAACCCCGATTGGCCGGCGCCCGTCGCCGCGACGATGGCACTGCGCATGTCGTCCGCGGGCAGCGCGAAATCGCGGTTGCGCGTAAAATCGCCGGTCACGCTTTCGTGCGTGTTCACCACCGCGCTGGTCACGCCGGCCTGCATCTTGGCCAGCGAATTTGCGCCGGCGGTGACCACCAGGTCGCAGCCGATGACCAGGTTGGCGCCGCCGGCGGCGATCTGCACGGCGTGGATATCCTGCGGCCGCGCGGCAATCCGAATGTGGCTGGTGACGGCGCCGTATTTCTGGGCGAGGCCGGCGATGTCGAGAACGCCGACGCCCTTGCTCTCCAGATGGGCCGCCATGCCGAGCAGCTGCGCGACCGTCACCACGCCGGTGCCGCCGATCCCGGTCACCAGAATGCTGTACGGCGCCTCCAGCGACGGCAGTTCCGGCTCCGGCAGCGCTGCAGGAAACGGCGACCCGGTGTCCGCGGCGGCGCGTTGCGACTTGCGCAGCGCGCCACCCTCGACGGTCACGAAACTGGGGCAGAACCCCTTGATGCAGGAAAAGTCCTTGTTGCAGGCGGATTGGTCGATGGCCCTCTTGCGGCCGAACTCGGTGGCGACGGGGATGACCGACAGACAGTTGGACACAACCGAACAGTCGCCGCAGCCCTCGCAGACGGCCTCGTTGATGAAGACGCGCCGGGGCGGGTCGGGAATGCGGCCGCGCTTGCGGCGCCGCCGCTTCTCGGTGGCGCAGGTCTGGTCGTAGATGATGGCGGTGACGCCGGGGACCTTGCGCAACTCCTTCTGGAGGTGGTCCAGCTCGTCGCGATGATGAACCGTCACGTCGGGGGCCCAGCCAGCGCCGGCCGGGTACTTGTCGGGCTCGTCGGTGACGACGACGGTCCTGGCGACGCCCTCGCCGTACAGCTGGTTGGTGATCTGCGGCACTGTCATCTTGCCGTCGACCGGCTGCCCGCCGGTCATCGCGACGGCGTCGTTGAACAGGGTCTTGTAGGTGGCGTTGGCGCCGGACGCGACGGCCTGGCGGACCGCAAGCAGGCCGGAGTGGAAATACGTACCGTCGCCGATATTGACGAACACGTGTTTCTCCTCGGTGAACGGCGCCTGCCCGACCCAGGTCACGCCCTCCGCGCCCATCTGGGTGAAGGTCTGGGTGTTCCGGTCCATCCACTGGGCCATGTAGTGGCATCCGATTCCGGCCAGCGCCCGGCTCCCCTCCGGCACCCGGGTCGAGGTGTTGTGCGGGCAGCCGGAACAGAAATAGGGCACGCGCTGCGGCGCCGGATGAAGCGAGTCGAGTGCCTTTTCCTTGGCGGCCAGAAAGGCGAGCCGGGCCTCGATCTTCGGGCTCGAGTGAAAGCGCCCGATGCGATCGGCGATGACCCGGGCGATGCGGGCCGGGGTCAGCGCGCCCGCCGACGGCAGGATCCATTCCCCCGATTCATCGAACTTGCCGACGATGCGCGGTCGCTTGGCGGCATCCCAGTTGTAGAGCTGTTCCTTAAGCTGGTTTTCGATCAGCGCCCGCTTCTCCTCGACGACGAGGATCTCATCGAGCCCTTCGGCGAACTGCCGAATCCCTTCACGCTCGAGCGGCCAGGCGAGCGCGACCTTGTAGACCGTCAGGCCGACTTCCGCGGCGAACGCCTCGTCGATCCCGAGATCTTCGAGCGCCTGGCGCAGGTCGAGGTAGGATTTGCCGGTCGTGACGATGCCGAACCGCGGCATCGGGCTTGTGACGGCGACGCGGTCGAGCCCGTTGGCGCGGGCAAAGGCGATCGCCGCATACAGCTTGTAGCGGTGCAGCCGGAATTCCTGGTCGTTCGGCGGGTCGGGCCAGCGGATGTTGAGGCCGCCCTCAGGTATCTCGAAGTCGTCGGGCATCTCGATGCGCAGGCGCAACGGGTCAATCTCGACCGACGCCGAGGTCTCGACCGTCTCGGCGACCGTCTTGAACCCGACCCAGCATCCCGAATAGCGCGACATCGCGAAGCCGAGCAGACCGAGATCGATCACCTCCTGCACGCCGGCCGGATTGAGCACCGGGATGCTGGCGTCCGCGAAGGCATGATCAGACTGGTGCGGCAGCGTCGACGAGCGACAGGTGTGGTCGTCGCCGGCCAGCGCCAGCACCCCGCCGTAGCGCGACGTGCCGGCGTTGTTGGCATGTTTCAGCGCGTCGCCCGAGCGGTCCACGCCCGGCCCCTTGCCGTACCACATCGCAAAGACGCCGTCATAGCGGGCGCCGGAAAACAGGCCGACCTGCTGGCTGCCCCACACGGCGGTCGCCGCCAGGTCCTCGTTCACCCCGGGCTGGAAGCGGATGTGGTTGCGTTCGAGAAACGGCTGCGCTTGCCACATCGCCGTATCGAGCCCGCCCAGCGGCGACCCGCGGTACCCGGAGATGAAACACGCGGTGTTGAGACCGGCCGCGACATCCCGTTGGCGCTGCAGCATCGGCAGGCGGACCAGGGCCTGCGTGCCGGTCAGGTAGACGCGGCCCGTCTCGCGCTCGTACTTGTCGTTCAGGGTTACCTCTGCCAGCGGCATCGCTGCCGACCCTCCGAAAGCGTTTCCGGATCCCGCACTACAGATATCATACTCAAAGGGTAGCCAGCTTGGTGCGGAATTCAATCGCCGCCTCCGGCGCCCGGGCAAAACGACCTATTCTGCACCTGTTCGGTGCGGCGGCATGCGGGATATTTCACCGACGGCCGGTCCAAGGGCACGAATCGTGCCGCCAGGTCGCGCAGGCGTTTCAGCCGCTGTCCGGGGGAATCACCTTGACCCGGTCGACGATGTTGCGGACGCCCGGCACCCTGCCGACGACCTCGAGCGCGAGGTCGCGCTCGGCCAGGCTCAGCGCGCGGCCGAACATGTAGATGGTGCCGTTCACGCTGTGCCAGCGCAGATTGGCCGAGCGGACGCCGTCGGTGGCGCGCAGGTCCCTCTTGATCCTGGTCTCGATCGCAAGGTCCGCCGCGGCGTCCCGCATCTCGGCGTCCGGCACGACCTGGATCTCGTTGTAGATCGGATTCGCGCCCGTCACCGACGCGGCGAGGGCCCCGGCGGTCGCCTTGCCGCCCTGGTCGATGACCGTGCCGGTCAGCAGCACCGCGCCCTCATACACGTCAACCGTGACGTTCTTCAGCCGGCCGACCTCCTGCTCGACATACAGGGCCTGGATATCGAGCCGAATGCGCGCATCCTCACGCGCCACGAGAATCCCGCGCTCCTCGATATAGGTCCGCGGATCCTCCAGCACGACCACGGTCGGGCTCTGGCAACTCGACACCGGCAATGCGGCGGCCAGCAGTACCGGTGCGAGCCGGCGGAACGCGATCATGGTGCTCTGCTGCAGCTTGTCGTCGCAGTGGGGGCGGCGCCGGGCGGGTCGTTACTTGCCGTAGAGCGTATCGAGTGCGGTGCCATACTTTTCCCTGATTACGTGCCTGCGGATCTTCATGCTCGGCGTCAGCATGCTGTTGTCGATGGTGAAGCTCTCCGCCGTCAGGATGAATTTCCGCACCCGCTCGATGACGGAAAGCTTCTTGTTCACCCTGTCGACGGCAGTGCCGACCGTCCTTATGAAATCGGTATCCTCGATGAGCGCTGCAAGGTCCCCCTGTCGATTGTTTTCCTTCGCCCAGGCGGAAGCGAATTCGTCGTCCGGCACGATCAACGCCACCAGATGCGGCTTGCGGTCGCCATGCACCATCGCCTGCGCGATTTCCGGTTCGACGGTCAACATCCCTTCGATACGTTGCGGCGAGACGTTGTCGCCGCCCGAATTGACGATGATGTCTTTCTTGCGATCGGTGATCTTGATGCACCCGTCATTGTCGATCAGCCCGATATCGCCCGTGTGCAGCCAGCCGTCCTTCATGACTTCTAGGGTCGCTTCCTGGTTGTTCCAGTAGCCCGCCATCAGCAGTTCCCCGCGCACCAGGATCTCCCCGTCATCCGCGATCCTGACCTCGACATCCTTCAGGGGAGGGCCGACCGTGTCGATCTTGTTGCGGTCGTGCCTGTTGACCGAGACAACGGGGGCGGCTTCGGTCTGCCCATAGCCCTGCAGCAGCCGCACGCCCAGCGCGATGAAGAACACGCCGATCTCGTAGTTGAGGGCGGCGCCGCCCGACACGAACGCTTTCAGGCGACCGCCGAACCGGGCCGCGACCTTCCGGCGCACCAGCCTGTCGAGCAGCGCATTCTGCACCCGTTCGCCGAAGCTCAGGCTGCCAGGAGCCTCGTATCGTTTGCGGCCAAGCGCCACCGCCTTCATGAACAGGTTCTGCCGGAACGGGCTCTGGCTCTTGAGGCCGCGCAGGATCCGGCCGTAGATCGACTCGTAGAGTCGCGGCACCGCGGTCATGATCGTCGGCCGGCTTTCCGCGATGTTGGCGACCAGCTTGTCCAGCGACTCCGCGTAGTAGATCTCCGCGCCGATCGACATCGGGAAGAACTGTCCGGCGGTGTGTTCGTAGGCGTGGGACAGCGGCAGGAAACTGAGGAAGATCTCGCCAGGCTCGTGGTAGCCGGGCAGGCGGGCGATCACATCATGCGCACCCATGCAGTTGCAGATGATCGCCCCGTGGCTCAGCATCACGCCCTTGGGCCGGCCGCCCGTGCCCGATGTGTAGATCAGGCAGCAGGTGTCGCCGCGCTCCGGCTTCGCGGCGAATTCGCGCACATCGTCCGCGAGTTCGCGACCCTTCTCCAGCGCTTCCTCCCAGGTGTAGATGCGCAAGCCTTGGCCGGGCACCGGTTCCGGCGTCTCCAGGCAGATCGCGAACTCTGTCGTTGGTGCGCGCATCGCCGCCGGCAGCGCTCGCTTTGCCAGCGCCTTGGTGGAGATGACGAGCCCCTTCGCGCCGCTGTCGTCGAGGAGGTAGTGGTGATCGTCCTCGGAATTGGTCGTATAAGCCGGCACGGTGATGGCGCCGGCGGCCATGATCGCGACGTCGGCGATCAGCCAGGCGGGGCGGTTCTCCGACACCAGCGCCACCCGGTCACCCGGTTCCACGCCCAGCGCCCGCAGGGTCCGGGACAGCTCGCTGATCCGCGTCGCGACCTCCGCCCAGCTCTGACTGCGCCACTCCGTGTCCGGCTTCGACCAAAGAAACGGCCGATCCGCGAAACGTTCGGCCTGGTCGAAGAACATCGTCGGAAGGTTTCGGATGGACTGGTAATCCATGTACGTTCCCCCTCAGTCGGCAGCGCCCGCTGATGTTCAGGCGTCTTGCCCAAAGCGTCCGACCGACATATATCGGGCCAAGCCGGAGACAACGGGGATTATATGCATGACCAGTGGTTCAGCGCTAGGCACGTTGCCCGAGTGGGATCTCAGCGATCTCTATGGCGGGCCGGACGCAGAGGAACTCTCCGCGGACCTCGATCGCGGCTCGGCGGCGGTGGAGGCATTCGCGGCGCGCTACAAGGGCAAGCTCGCGGAGCTTGACGGCGCGGCGCTGGGCGGCGCGATCGCCGAGTACGAGCGGATCGACGAGAGCCTTTCAAAGATCGGCAGCTTCGCGCAGCTGGTGTACGCAGGCGATCAGTCGGACCCGGCGAACGGCAAGTTCTACCAGGGCATACAGGAGCGCCTGAATGCGATCGCCACGCAGCTCCTGTTCTTCACGCTGGAGCTCAACCGGCTGGAGGACGCCCGGCTCGAGGATCTGCTGTCGGACCCGGGGCTGGCTCGGTACCGGCCATGGCTGCGCGACGTGCGGGCGATGCGGCCGCACCAGCTGGACGACGAGATCGAACGGGTGCTGCACGAAAAGCACGTGGTCGGACGCGCCGCCTGGATACGCCTGTTCGACGAGACCATGGCCGGTCTGCGGTTCCCGTTCCGCGGCGCCGAGTTGACCGAGGCCGAGATTCTCAACCTGATGTCCGATCCCGACGGCGGAAGGCGGCGCGAGGCGGCCGAAAGCCTCGGCCGCGTTCTCGGCGCCAATATCCGCATGCTGGCGCTGATCACCAACACGCTGGCCAAGGACAAGGAGATCGAGGATGGCTGGCGCAAATTCGCGCGCCCGGATTCGTCGCGCAATCTTTCCAATTTCGTCGAGGACGAGGTCGTCGATGCGCTGTCCACGGCGGTGCGCAACGCATATCCGGACCTGTCGCACCGCTATTACGCGCTCAAGGCGAAGTGGTTCGGCGCCGACCGGCTGGACTACTGGGACCGCAACGCGCCGCTCCCGGACTCCGACGATAGGATCATTGCCTGGGACGAGGCGCGCCGCACGGTTCTCGACGCCTATGCGGCCTTCTCGCCGGACATGGCCGATGTCGGCAGGCGGTTCTTCGACCATGCCTGGATCGATGCGCCGGTGCGGCCGGGCAAGGCGTCCGGCGCGTTCGCGCACCCCACCGTGCCCTCGGCCCACCCCTATCTGCTGCTCAACTACCAGGGCAAGACGCGCGACGTGATGACGCTGGCGCACGAGCTGGGGCACGGCGTGCACCAGGTGCTGGCGGGCAGACAGGGGCACCTGATGGCGGATACGCCGCTGACGCTGGCGGAGACGGCATCGGTGTTCGGCGAGATGTTGACCTTCCGGGCGATGCTGAAGCAGACGGAGGACCGGGTCGCACGCCGTGCCATGCTGGCCGGCAAGGTGGAGGACATGCTGAATACCGTGGTCCGCCAGATCGCCTTCTACGAGTTCGAGAAACGCGTGCACGGTGAGCGCCGCAACGGCGAACTGATGGCCGAGCGTCTCGGCGAGATCTGGATGGACGTCCAGACCGAGAGCCTTGGCCCGGCGCTGCGCTTCGACGACAATTACCGGGTGTTCTGGAGCTATATTCCGCACTTCGTGCATTCGCCGTTCTACGTGTACGCATACGCGTTCGGGGACTGCCTCGTGAACTCGCTGTACGCGACGTACGAGGATGCCGAGGCCGGCTTTGCCGAACGCTACCTCGATATGCTGCGTGCCGGCGGCACGCTGCGCCACAGGGAGCTGCTCGCGCCTTTCGGGCTCGATGCGAGTGCGCCGGAGTTCTGGAGCCGCGGCCTTGCGGTCGTCGGCGGCCTGATCGACGAACTCGAGGCGCTGTCTTGACCTTCGCCCGCCGCTACCAGCCGCAGCTGGAAGTGCTGCACCGGCCGCCCGCAATAGAGGCCGGCCGGGAGCGCCCGCCGCTGCTGTTCATCCATGGCGGCTTCGTCGGCGCCTGGTGCTGGGACGAGACGTTCCTCGACTGGTTCGCTTCCCGCGGCTGGGACTGCCATGCGCCCAGCCTGCGCGGACACGGCGCCAGCGAAGGCGCGGCCGAGCTGCATGACTTCGGGATCGACGACTACGTGGCGGACGTCGTCCATGTCGCCGGGAGCCTCGACGAACCACCGATCCTGGTCGGCCATTCGATGGGCGGCTTCGTCGCCCAGCGTTATCTGGAGCGCCACCCGGCGATGGCTGCGGTGTTGCTGGCGCCGGTGCCGGCGACCGGCATGTGCGGCGCCGGTTTCGCGATGGCTGCCACCAATCCCGGGTTGTTCGTCGATGTCGGGCTGGCGTATGAGCTGGGGCGGCGTGCGCCGACGCCGGCGGTCCTGTTCGAGGCCGTGTTCGGCCACGAGGCGGATAACGGCTTCGAGGTCTGCGGGCAGCGGCTGGGCGATGAATCGCACCGCGCCTGGACGGACATGTGCCTGCCCACCTTCATCGACACGGCTCGCATCCCGGACCTGCCGCTGCTGGTCGTCGGCGGCGGCGCCGACCGCATCATCCCGCCCGCATTCATCCGGTCGGCGGCGCGCATGCTCGGCACCAGCGCGAAGATCCTGCCCGGGCTTGGCCATGCGCTGATGCTGGAGGCCGGCTGGGAGGAGGTCGCCGGACAGGTCGACGGATGGCTGCGCGCGCAGGGGTTCTGAAGTTACGGATTTATTCACTTCTCGGTGCTTTCATCTCCGAAGGCGGCAGCGGCACAATCGGCAGGGCGGCCGTCGTGCATGGGATGGTAGCGCGGGGGGCGAGCGATCGTGACCGACAGAGCTGAACTGGGCAATGCGGCGGCGGCGGCCGCGATCATCGCGCACATCCGCGCGCATATCGGCCCGGTCGATTCGGTGTTCCACCAATTCGATGCGGCTGGCGTCGGCGTCGATGTCCATCATGTGCCGCCCACGAAGAAGCGCAAGGTGCACACGCTGGTCACCACCGGCATGAGCGACAAGCCGATGCCGAAAGGTTCGGGTGCGAAGTTCGGGGAGTTGGTCATGCGCCTGCCGTCCGACTGGCCGATGAGCGACGATGCGCTCGATGCCGACAGCGCTGCCTGGCCGATCGTCCTCTTGCAGGCGTTGGGTCGCTTGCCGCACGAGAACGCCGTCGCCTATGACTTCGGCCTGTGCATCGATGGCGACGGGCTGCCATTCGACCTCGCCGCCGCGACAGGCTTTGCCGGTGTCCTGCTGGCGCCGCCGGTGACGGTTCCCGACGCGTTCTGGTGTCTCGATGCAGGGGACGGCAAGATCGTCGATTTCTTCGGCGTGGTGATGCTGTATCCCGACGAGGTGGCGCTGGCCAAGAGCGAGGGTGTCGTCGCGCTGGCGCACGGGCTCGATGCGCTGAAGGTCACCGAGCTCGTGAAACCCGGTCGCAAATCCGCAGCATAGGCCGTTCGCCGGCCGATACCGGTGCGCCGCTTGTCGCCGCCGCGCGGCGCGGCTGTGATCCGGCCGCCGTTTCGAGTCGTAACCTTGTAAACGGATCGCGCGACCCCATTCTTGATGCCATGGCAGAATCGGAAAACAGTCTGACCGGCCGAATGCGCCGCTATGCCCGCGTCGGCGGGGCGGTGGGGGGCGTCGCGGCGCGTTTCGCCGGCTCACGCCTGTTCGGGATCGAGCTCGACCGCGATCGCCACGCCGCCGAGCTGACGCGCGCCCTCGGCGGCCTGAAGGGGCCGCTGATGAAGGTGGCGCAGCTGCTGGCGACGATTCCCGATGCGCTGCCCGCCGAATACGCGGCCGAGCTCGCGCAGCTGCAGTCGGACGCCCCGTCGATGGGCTGGCCGTTCGTGCGGCGGCGCATGGCCAGCGAGCTGGGGTCGGACTGGCGCGCCCGGTTCGAGGAGTTCGACCGCGATGCCGCGCACGCCGCTTCGCTCGGTCAGGTGCATCGCGCGATCGGGCTGGACGGGCGCGAGCTCGCCTGCAAGCTGCAATATCCGGACATGGCCTCGGCGGTGGAGGCGGACCTGCGGCAGCTCAAGCTCGTGTTTTCCATCTACGAACGCTACGACAACGCGATTTCGACGCAGCAGATCCACGCGGAGATCTCCGAGCGTTTGCGCGAGGAGCTGGACTACGACCGCGAAGCGCGCCACATGCGGCTCTATGCCGAGATGCTGGCGGACGAGACGGGCGTCTTCTTGCCGGAGACGATCGCCGAGCTTTCCACCGACCGGCTGCTGACCATGACCTGGCTCGATGGACACCCGCTGACCCGGTTCGGCGAATCCGAGCTCGAATTCCGCAACACCGTGGCCCACAACATGTTCCGCGCCTGGTACGTGCCGTTCTATTACTACGGGGTGATCCACGGCGATCCCCATCTCGGCAACTACAGTGCCCGCCCGGACGGTTCGATCAACCTTTTGGATTTCGGCTGCATCCGGGTGTTCCCACCGTCCTTCGTGCGCGGCGTGATCGATCTCTACCATGCCCTGCAGGACGGTGACCGGGACCTCGCGGTCCATGCCTACGAAACCTGGGGATTTACCGGGCTCAGCGACGAGATGATCGATACCCTGAACATCTGGGCAGAATTCGTCTACTCGCCGCTGATGGAGGATCGCGTCCAGCCGATCCAGGAAACCGACAGCGGCCTCTACGGCGCGCGGGTGGCGAGTCGCGTGCACGCCGAGCTGCGCCGTCTCGGCGGCGTGATGCCGCCGCGCGAGTTTGTCCTCATGGATCGCGCCGCGATTGGCCTCGGCTCGGTGTTCCTGCGGCTTAAAGCGGAAATTAACTGGCACAACCTGTTCCACGGTCTGATCGGCGATTTCGACGAGGCGGTCCTCGAACGCCGTCAGCGAGAGACCCTTGCGGCCGCGGGGCTCGACGCGACGTCGTGACCGCATGCGATCGCTCCGGCTGCATTTGCATGTTCTTAAGCAATTCGCCGGTATTCTGCCTGCACACGTGCGAATCGCGGTGCGCGTATGAGCCACGACTACTGGAATCATATCGAGCCATTCTGGGATTCCGTCAGCATCTATGATGGGCCGGAGGAGTTCCTGCTGGGGTTCACGGAAACGCCGGAACATGCGGCCCATCTGCTGGCGCTGCACTGGTGCGCCTCGGAGGTCTGCAACGGCGGATTCCACCAGTTCTTCTTCAACTCGACCGGCGTCCTCGCGCCGGAGGCCGTGGCCGGATTCAAGGCCATCGGCATGCCGCGCACCGCCGCCGTGGTGGCCGCCGCCATGGCAAGCTTCGGCGAGCCGTACCCGCGCGACCGCGAGGAACGCCAGGACGCCCTCGATGCGCTCACCACACAATCCCCGGCGAACGGGCAATTGCACAGCCCCTTCCAGGATCTCGACGGCCGCTTCTATGACCTTCTCGGTTGCGAGAACGGCGGCATGGAGCGGGCGGCCGAAGACTATGCCGCGCGATTCCCGGTACCCGACGGGCCGCTGCATGGGGAACGTCTGCTGAACCGGCTGCTGGCGGCCCTCAGATAGGACGTTGCGGCGTCATGCAAAATGGCCCGCCACCGGTCTCCCGGTGACGGGCCACCCCGCCGGGGCCTCCCCGCCCCTGCCGCTCAACTCGGCATCAACTCGTCCAGATTGTCCAGATTGTTGATGACCTGCCACTCGCCGCCGCCCTTTTCGACGCGTGCCTGCCACTGGTCAAGCCGCTTCAGGTAGATTCGCGGATCGACATTGTCGGTGCGCAGCTTGGTCACGTTCAGCGCCACGACGCGGAAGCCGTCGAGCTCGAAATTCAGACCCTTGCGCACGAAGCCCTTCTTCAACTCCTCCTGCAGGTCGGAATAGATCACGATGGTCTTGCGGCCAACGCGTTTCTCGGTCAGGAACTCGCTGCCCTGCAGGATGCCGCCGGTGATGTCGGTGTACTGGGCCGGCTTCACCGATTTGATGAAATTCGCGACCTCGGCCTGAAACAGCCGCTTCTGCTGGTTGGCCACGCTCGGCCGGTCGTCCAGCGTCACCTTGGCAATGATGTCCTTTTCGCTGAAGCTGCCGGTATCGATGCGGGCTATGGCGAAGCTGTCGCCGGGCTCGAGCCGGGTGAGGATCGCCAGGATGATCTTCTGCGCCTGCTGCAGTTCCCTCGCGTAGGTGCCCGAGGTGTCCAGTAACATGTAGTACCCCTGCGCACCCGTATTGGTGTCACCGCAGCCGGCGAGGCCGACCGCCATGGCCAGCGCGACGGCCATTCTGGACAACGGTTTCAACATCACAGCACCTCCTTGCTGAGGGTCGGCCGCGGCTCGCGGCGGCGGGTGTTGCCGTCGGACGAGCCGGATCTGCGGGCCATCCTGACCAACCCATCGAATGCGACACCGACGACGGCGAGGACGTCATACAGATGGACCAGCATCAGGCCGAGATGCCGCACCACGCTGCCGATCACGCGCAGAAGGGCCGCCATGCCGCGCATGCCGGCTGCCGTCGCGGTCCCGAACACGCTGCGCCCGGTGTGGAAGAAGGTCTCCAGCGGGATCGCGACCACCGCCAGCACGAAGGGCAGGAAGAAGCCCAGGCCCATTTGCGCCGCCGTGGTGATCCACCGGAACGAGGCGCTGGCTGCGGCGGTCGTTGCCTCGTCGCCGCGCAGGAAGGCGTTGGTCGCCTGCTCGTCCTGCACCAGAATCTCGCGCATCAGGGCGAGACCCGATTCGATGGACGCCAGGACGGTCAGCAGGAACAACAGGAACCAGGCCATTTTGATCCGGGTGGAATCCTTCAACGCGCCGATTACCGGGAACAGGTTGGTGATGCGCAGCGATTCCATCAGGAACACGCCGGTGAACACCTCCAGCAGGATGATGACCAAGGCGCCGACTTCCGACACCCGGAGCCCGCCGACGATGGCATTGCCGCCGACCATCTCGGCCATCGGCCGGGCGATCAGGCGGAAATTGATGCCGGCGCCGAACGCGGCGATGGTCAGCACCAGCGCCGAGATCATGAAATAGGTGAAGGCCGAGGTCGATAGCGCGCGTTGCGCCTGGTCGGTCTTCTTCAGAATCCCTTCGTACTCGGTCATGTGGCGGTCGATGACCTTGGACTTCTCGAGCAGCGCGGTGACGTTCTTGTCGCTCAGGCCCAGCGTCGTCTCAAGCTTGCGGACATGCGGCATCATGGATGTGAGGAATTTGTGCCGCGTCTGGGTCGCCTTGCGGTATTCGTCGGTGGCCGCGGCGTGCGCCTTGACCAGCGAGGAGTGGATGACCTCGAGGATCTTGGCCACCATCGGGTCGCCCTTGGAGTTGATGTTGGCGACCGCCTTGACCGCGTCGACCCAGCCCGGCGGCGACGGCGGCACGTCGGTGCTCTCCTGGTGGTCTTCCTCGATCTTGGTGATGCGCTCGCTGATCCGGCGGTACAGCGCCGGGGTATCGGCAAGATCGCGCCGCACCGCGTTCTCGATGCGCTCGAACTCACGCTCGATGACGCGTTCCTTTTGTTCGCGGCCATGCGACAGCAGGACCTCGCGATTGCGCAGTGCGAAGTTCTGCTCGGCGCGGCGGATCGACTGGGCGGCGATCCGGAAGCCGCGATAGATGGCCCGGGTCAGCGACAGGATCGCCATGTGCGCCGGCTGCCGCGCGAGATAGAGCAGCGCCGACAGCAGCACGAACCACAGGATGCCGGAAAGCAGCGGGTTCGGCAGGATTAGAAAGGCTTTTTCGAACGGCATGGATTTCTCCTTTCATGGCTCTAACCCGATCAGGGGGAGGCCAATTTGGGCAGTATCTTACAATTTTACCAAAATATTGTTCAAGTTAATGAAAAGTTAATTCACAAAAAATCACAATTCAGAAACTTTTCGTTAACCATAAAATCATATGTCTGTTAATAATAATTATTTATTCTCATGATGTGATCATTTCTTATACTTAAAAAATTCTGTAGGATTGCTTAACGCCATGCCCGAATTTTCCATTGTGTGCCGCTGGCGGCGGGTGGTCTTGCGCATGCCGTAGCGGCACCTATAATGCGCGGCCTCTGTATCAGTGCTTCGCGTCAAAAATGAGGCCGGACACATGGCTGAGTCACCGCTCGTCGGCATCATCATGGGCAGCCAATCCGACTGGGAGACCATGCGCCACGCCGCGGAGACGCTGGCCGCGCTCGGCATCGCCCACGAAACGCGGATCGTCTCGGCCCACCGCACGCCGAAGCGCATGAGCGAATATGCCGAAGGGGCCGCGGCGCGCGGCCTCAAGGTGATCATCGCCGGGGCCGGCGGCGCCGCGCATCTGCCGGGCATGGTGGCCTCGATGACGGCGCTGCCGGTGTTCGGCGTGCCGATCGAGAGCAAGGCGCTGAAAGGCCTGGACAGCTTGCTGTCGATCGTGCAGATGCCGGGCGGCGTGCCGGTCGGCACACTGGCGATCGGCAAGGCCGGCGCCATCAACGCGGCGCTGCTGGCGGCCGCCGTCGTGGCGCTGCAGGACGAGGCCGCTTCGGCCGCGCTGGCGGAATGGCGGCGCAACCAGACGGACTCCGTGGCTCAAGAGCCAAAGGATGAGTAAGCGACTGCCGCCCAACTCGGTGATCGGCATCTTCGGCGGCGGCCAGCTCGGCCGTATGACGGCGCTGGCGGCGGCGCGGCTGGGCTACCGGTGCCACATCTTCGCGCCCGAGGTCGATCTCCCGGCCGCCCAGGTGTCCGCCGCGATGACCCGCGCGCCCTACGACGATGCCGCGGCGCTCGAGGCGTTCGCCCGCGCCGTCGGTGTGGTGACGCTCGAGTTCGAGAACATCCCGGTCGAGGCCGTGCGGCGGGTGAACGAGATCACGGCGGTGCACCCGGGCGCCGAGGTGCTCGAGATCTGTCAGGACCGGCTGCGCGAGAAGGCGTTTCTGGAGCGCATTGGCGTCGCCACCGCGCCCTGGGCGGAGGTCTCGGATCCCGCCGGGTTCGGCGCGGCCGACGCGGCGATCGGTAGGCCCGCAATTCTCAAGAGCGCGCGCTTCGGCTACGACGGAAAGGGCCAGGCGGCGCTGGGCGACGGCGACGACCTGGCGACGGCGCTGAAGGCGGCGGGCGCAAGGCGCTGCATCCTCGAGGGTTTCATCGATTTCCGCTGCGAGATCTCGGTCATCGTGGCGCGCGGCGCGGATGGCGCCATGGCCAGCTGGCCCGCGGTCGAGAACCGGCACGTCCGCCACATCCTCGATACCACGATCGCCCCGGCGCCGGTGGCGCCGGCGGTGGCGGCGCGGGCGGAGGAGATCGCCCGCCATATCGCCGCCGAGATCGGCCTCATCGGGGTGATGGGCGTCGAGATGTTCGTCACCCGGCAAGACGATGTCCTGGTCAATGAATTGGCGTCGCGGCCCCACAATTCGGGCCACTGGACCATCGATGCGTGCGATACCAGCCAGTTCGAGCAACTGGTCCGTATCGTCTGCGGGCTGCCGCTGGGCGCGACCACGCATCATTCCGACGCGGTGATGAAGAACCTGGTCGGCGACGAGGTCGACGCCTGGCCGCAGATCCTGGCGGAGCCGGGTGCCCGGCTGCACCTCTACGGCAAGGCCGAGACCCGGCCCGGCCGCAAGATGGGCCACGTGACGCGCCTCAAGCCGCGCAGTGGCCTCGAATAGGACGTGATCAGCCGGTCAGCGCCGGTACAGACGATAAGGTCGCGGGAACCCCTTGAAGCGCTCCTTCAGCTTGCCGGTCGCCTTGCCGATCCGGCCGACGTCGGCCAACCGGCGGTCGAGGAACTCCCAGGTTTCCGCGCGCCCCTCCGAGGTATCGTTGAGCCAGCACAGCACCGTCGCGCCGAGCAC
The DNA here is from genome assembly GCA_041563955.1 of Alphaproteobacteria bacterium. Taxonomy (GTDB): domain Bacteria; phylum Pseudomonadota; class Alphaproteobacteria; order UBA8366; family JADFVY01. The sequence continues at coordinate 53,915 of JBFGQV010000001.1, forward strand.
GCCGGCCAGCAGGCCGCGCTTGCTGTACCAGTTCCAGTCGGTGGCGGTGTCGCCCGCGGCATGCCAGATCGCATCGACGGTCCGGTGCATGAGCCTGGCCCCGAGCAACGCGTTCTGGGGCATGGCAAGAAAGGCAAGCGTGCGCCGGATCGCCTCGCGGTGCGGTTCCGCCTGTTCGAGGCGCAGGCGCACGGCGCTGCGCACCCGCGCGGTCACGCCCATCGACTCGAGGTCCATGCGCTCCAGCGCCGCGAGCATGCGGCGGTCAGACATCGCGCTGAATTGCGCCACCATGTCGTGACCGCCGCCGGGGAACGCTCGCATGGCATCGGCCATGTCGACGCCGATATCCGCCGCGCCGTGGCGCAGCGCCGTCGTCGTCCAGCCGTCGAACGACACGTGCGGCAGCGCGGCCTCGATCAGGGCGTCGCGCAGCTTGGCCATTGCCTCGGCGTCTGTCATACCGCCTCCACGTCCGGCTCCGCCGACCCGCGCATCGCCTCGGGGACGCCGTGCCGCAGTTCCTCCTGGAACAGCAACAGCGAGAGATCCGTCATGCGCTGCGGATAGAGGAGTCCGTCCAGATGGTCGCACTCGTGCTGGACGACGCGGGCGTGGAATCCCTCCGCCTCGCGCTCGATCCGGCCGCCATCCGGCCCGAAGCCGGCGTAGCGGATCTTCGTGAAGCGCGGGACCGCCCCCACCAGCCCCGGCACCGAGAGGCACCCCTCCCAGCCCAGCGCGGTCTCCTCGGTCAGCGGTTCGATTTCGGGGTTGATCAGCACGGTCAGTGGCTGCGGCGCGGCTGCGCCCTCGTCGGCGGCACGGTCTTCCGGCACGTGGAAGATCACCACGCGGAGCGGCACATGCACTTGCGGCGCGGCCAGCCCGGCGCCGTTGGCGTCGTGCATGGTCTCGACCATATTGCGGATCAACGCCCGGATCTGGGGCGCGGCGGGATCGTCGACCGGTTTCGCCGCCTGCCGCAGCACCGGATGCCCCATGCGGGCGATCTTCAGAATTGCCATGGACGGCAATATGGGTCGTGGGGCTGGCCGCGTAAAGCCTCAAACCCGGGGCGAAACGACCGGATTCTTGCCGTTTCGACGTTTCCCGCCCTTCACAAGCCTGATGTGCTATGATATACACCGCTGCCCGCTGGTCCGGACCGCCGGATTGGCGTGGCTGGTATGTGCCGTGCAACTGTGAAAGGTAAGCTGAACGTGCAGGTCACCGTACGCGACAACAACGTCGAACAAGCCTTGAGGGCGCTCAAGAAGAAGATGCAGCGCGAGGGCATCTTCCGTGAGATGAAGCTGCGCCGGGCCTATGAGAAGCCCTCCGAGCGCAAGGCGCGCGAAAAGGCGGAGGCGATCCGCCGGCACCGGAAACTGCTGCGCAAGCGCAAACAGCGCGAAGGTTATTAGGACCGACGTGACGTCACCACCGCACGGCCGATCATAAGCGCCCCCGACGAAGGTCCGGCGGGCGTTTTTGTTTGGACGGGCAGAGGAGGTTCGAGATGGCCACCAGGCGGGTCGGCACGCCATGGATGCCGGCCGATGCGTTCGGCCGCTCGCTGCGGGGTTTCGGCGTCAACCTGCTGGTCCGGGATATCGATGCCGCCGTCGCCTTCGCAGCCCGCGTGCTCGGCGCCGCCGTTGTTTACAGCGATGCGGATTTCGCGTTGCTGCGTCAGGGCGGTGCCGAGTGGCTGCTGCACGCCGACCATACCTACGAAGACAATCCGCTGCACGGCTTCGTGGCGGGCGATTCCGGGCGCGGCACCGGCGTCGAGCTGCGGCTCTACGACTGCGACCCCGATGCGGCCGAGGCAGCGGCCCGCGCCGAGGGCCATATCGTGCTGGCCGGCGCCGCCGACAAACCGCACGGCCTGCGCGAGGCCTATCTGCTGGACCCCGACGGATACTGCTGGGTTCCGAGCCGGCGCCTGTAGCCGAACAAAGCGGCATTTAACGCATTGTTAAATCAACTTCCCCAGAATTCACCGAATAAACAAGGCAAATCGGGGACCAATCTGGCCAGGTTTTGCTGTTCCCGGCCCATGAGGTGAACTGGAGGGTTGCCGATCGGCACGTTCTGCCGAGCCGGTGGCATGCGAATTGCTTGACCGGCGTTAGAGACCGTCCGACCGACCGACCGGCCCAACATAGAGGGAATAGAGATGCATACGCTTTTTGGACAAAAACACTTGGTTTCAGCTGCCGTAATCCTCGGCTTCACGACCTTTACGGCAATTCCGGCCGCAGCGCAGACGAGCGTCCGGGCCACCAGCCTCGGCGCTGCGGTGCAGGTTGATGGCGATCCGTCCGACTGGGATGGCGTTCCTTCCTACAACATCGGTCTGACCGGGCGCGGTGGCGTCGATTCGGTCGAGATGCGTTTCGGCATCCGTGGCGATACCGTCTACGTGCTCGCAATTTGGGACGACCCCACCGAAAGCCGGTTGCACAAGCCGTATGAGTGGCGCGAGGAGTCGCAATCATACCGGCGCACCAATCGGCTCGAGGATCGTTTTGCAATGAATTTCCTGATGTCCGGCGAGTTCTCCAACAGCAAGCTGTCCGGCAATGAATTCACCGCCGACGTCTGGCACTGGAAGGCCTCGCGTTCGGATCCGGCGGGTATTGCCCACGACAAGAGCTGGCGCGTCTCGCGCAGTGAGTTCCCGGGCGCCAAACCGTTCCAGACGGCAGACGGACAGACCGTCTATCTCGCCCGGCCCAGCGACGCCGGCGACCGCCTGTACCGGCCGATCAAGCATACCGAAAAGCAGGACGACGTGATGCCGCGCTACGAGGTCAACCTGTCGCCATCCGGCAGCGTCGCCGACATCCGCGCGAAGGGCGTCTGGCGCGACGGGCGCTGGTATCTGGAGATGGCGCGCCGTCTCGACACCGGCCATGCGGACGACGTGGTGATCCCCGCCTCCGGCCGGATCCCGTTCGCGGTGGCCGCGTTCAACGACGTCGACAGCGGGGACCACAGCGTCTCCGAGGTCCTTTACCTGCAGACCGGAAACTACGCCAATTGACGCGGGACACGGCGCCGTGGCGGCCGTTGCATCGGGCGGCCGCCGCGGCAACGTGCGCCGGAGCACTGCGATGACCGGAAAATCACCGACCGACACGACACCCGAACGGCTGCGAGAGGCTAAAACACTCAGTCTCAGCCGCACGCTGACGGTGTCTGCCAGCCTGCTGGTCGCCACCCTGGTCGTTGTCGGCATCATCGTCAGCAAGGAGCTGTTTTCCATCCGGGACGGTGCCGAGCTGACCCGCACAGTGACAATTCCCGAATCCGTCGAGCAGAATCGTCACGCGCTGATCGCCGAGCGGATGGGCCATCACGCCGACCAGGTGCGATATGCCCCCGAAGGGACCACGCGTATGCGCGCCCTGGAATCGGCGTTGGCGTTGAGCAACGAGCTGGCCGCCGGGCTGCACGACTACCAGCGTGCTTCGGTCCGGCGCGCGGCGTCGCTGATCCGCGAGGCGGCCGAGGCGGCAGAGGCCGCACAGACCGCCGGTGAACAGATTGCCAGCCTGCTGGTTGAGGCCGACAACCTGATCTCGGAAATCGACGAGACCGTGTCGGCGATCGTCGAGGACAGCGGATACCGTGCGGCGGAAATCATGGACGAGGCGTCACAGCAGCTGGAGGACGCCGAGGCGAGCCAGGTGCGCGCCAATATCGGGCGGATATTCGCCGACGTGCAGGACACGATGGAATTCAACACCTCGAGCCGCCAGCTGCTCGACGCATTGCGTGCGTTGCGCAATGTGCTGATCGAAGCCCGCAATATCGACAGCACGGTGGGCCTGGAGGCCGCAGAGACCCGGTTCAACGCGCTTTATCGCCGGCTGGAGGCGATGATCAACAGCCTCCCGCAGGCGGGCGCCGGATCCAGTGACTTCGAGTACCTGCCGGACCAAATTGCCCAGTTCGACAAGTTCCGGTCGGTATTTGTCGTGCGCAGGGAGGCCATCGAGGCGCGCGGCAGGACCGACGCGAAGGCTGGCGACGCGCTCGCGATACTGACGGAACTGCAGGAGAACCTCTCGGCCGATGCGGCGGACAAGGCGATTTCCAGCGTCGGCGAAATCACCGCGAACACCGATCGCGTCATCGCCGTCAGCATCGCCATGATGGCGATCTTCGTGATCATCGCCATCCTGTCCGGGTCGATCGGCCGCAAACAGGTGCTCAAACCGCTTGTGCTGGCGAGCGGCGCCCTGGACGGGTTGAGTCGCGGGGATCTGGATGTCGACATCCCAGAGTCGCGGTTCGAGGAGTTCGCGTCGATCCGCGCATCGCTGCAGAGTTTCCGGGACGCGCTGGCGGACCGGGCGCGTCTCGAGAGCGAGCGTGCGACGCAGGAGCAGCGGGCCGAGGCGGAGAAGCGTCGGGTGCTGCTGGAGCTTGCGGAAGGGCTGGAGGGCAGTGTGCAGGCGGTGACCGCCGGGCTGTCGTCGGCGGCGACCGACATGGAGTCGGCGGCGGGACGGATGTCGACAACGGCCTCGCAGACCCGGGACCAGGCGTCGTCGGCGGCGGCGGCATCGACCCAGGCCAGCAACAGCGTGGAGGAGATGGCGGCGGCGGCGGAAGAGCTGTCGGCGTCGATCGAGGAGATTCTGCGCCAGGTGGGGCGGTCGACACAGATTGCCAACCGGGCGGCGGACGAGGCGGGGCGGACCAACAGCACGGTTGCGGGCCTGGTGGACGCGGCGCAGGAGATCGGCGAGGTGGTTGATCTGATCAACGACATCGCCGGGCAGACGAACCTCCTTGCGCTGAACGCGACGATCGAGGCGGCGCGCGCCGGCGAGGCGGGCAAGGGTTTTGCGGTGGTGGCGCAGGAGGTCAAGAACCTGGCCAACCAGACCGCCAAGGCGACCGAGGAGATCGGCCGGCGCATTGCCGCGATGCGCGAGATCACCGACGCGGCGGCGGGGACGATCCGCCAGATCGGCGACACCATCGTGGAGATCAACGAGATCTCGACGACGGTGGCGTCGGCGATGGAAGAGCAGGGGGCGGCGACCAAGGAGATCGCGGGCACGGCTCTGGCGGTGACCGGCAGCGCCCGGTCCTCGACCGAGAGCATCGGGTCGGTGGCCAACGCCGCCGACGACGCCGGCGCCGCAGCCGGCCAGGTGCAGGGCGCGGCCAAGGCGCTGACCCGGCAGTCGCGCGAGCTTACGGCCGCTGTCGAGAGCTTCCTCGAGCGTATCCGCGCCGCCTGACATCCCAACAAACGCACGACCGTGACGGCAAAGGCGATGCCGGCGCTCCCGGCGAGGCCGCCTCTCCGGGCCGGTCTTTCCGGCGGTCGCCGGGCGGCGGCCGGTTCCTGCAATGCCGGGCTTAACAGCCTCTTAACCTTATCCACATAGCATGCTCCCCGGGTAATGCGTGTAAGAGGGGATGATGCGTCGAGCGGCCGCCGTCGCGTTCCCTTGCGCCTGCGGTCGGCGTGGCGGGATTTCAAACCAATTCGCCGATTGGCTCTGTCCCTTCGTATCGTCCCCGCCCGTACACGGCCCGTGAATCTTTGGGAAAGGGGACGCCATGTTCGATCATACCCTTTGCAGGCACGTTCTCACGACATCCGTCACCCTGGCGTTGTCCGCCGGGTCGGTGTTTCCTGCCGCGGCGCAGTCCGTGGTCGAGGCAGTCATGCTTCCGGCGCCGATCCAGGTGGACGGCGACCTCGGCGACTGGGCCGGGACCCCGTCACAGCGCATTGCGCTCACCGGCCGCGGCGGGGTCGATTTCGTGGAGGTGACGTTCGGAATCCACGACGATACGATCTACCTGCGGGCGGTCTGGGACGACGCGACCGAAAGCCGCTTGCACAAGCCGTATCGATGGGACGAGCAGACCCTGTCCTATCGCCGCACCCGCCAGCTGGAAGACCGTTTTGCGATTTCATTCGCAATGTCCGGCGAGTTCTCCAACAGCAAGCTGTCCGGCAATGAATTCACCGCCGACGTCTGGCATTGGAAGGCCTCGCGTTCGGACCCGGCGGGCATCGCTCACGACAAAAGCTGGCGCGTCTCGCGTAGCGAATTCCCGGGGGCGAAGAAGTTCACCAACCCCGAAGGTCAGGTCATCTACCTGGCCCGGCCGAGCGATGCCGGCGACCGCCTGTACCGGGCGGTCAAGCACGAAACCCGGCACGAGGACCTGATGCCGCGCTACGAGGTCAACCTGTCGCCGAAAGGCAGCGTTGCAGACGTCCGCGCGAAGGGGGTCTGGCGCGACGGGCGCTGGTACCTCGAGATGGCGCGCAAGCTGGATACCGGCCACGAGGATGACGCCGTGATTCCCGCCGTCGGACGAATTCTCTTCGCGATTGCCGGCCATAACGACGTCGACAACGAACGACACAGCGTGTCGGAAACGTTCGTCCTGCAGACCGGCGGGTACGGGAACTGACCCGAGGCGCGACGCGATGGCGGCGGAAATGATAGGCGCCCGTCGGCGTGTCACGAAAAACCGATATGGGTGACCCATCGGTGCAGTCGCGGGCGCGGCGCGCGAGCCTGCGACGCACGCTCGTCGCGCTCGCCCTCGCCGTTTTTGCGGTCATGGGCGTCGTCGCCTTCATGATCGGCGCACGGCTCTTCGACATCGAGCAACTGGCGCGGGAGACGCAGACCGCGACGATTCCGGATTCGGTCAGGCAGAACCGCCATGCGCTCGAGGCAGAGCAGCTGGCCCGGTACGCGGAACTCGTGCTGCGCGAGATAGATGACTCGGCGCGGGCCGAGGCCGCAGATGAAGCGCGGCGCCTCGCGGCCGGACTCGCGAATGATGTTGACGGCCCGCTCAGGATATCGGTCAAGGAAGCTGCGCGACTGATCGCGGAAACCGCGGCGGCCGCCGATGCGGCCAGCAAACGGTCGCAAGCGATCATGGCGCGGCTCGCCGATGCGGACAATATCATCGCGGAGATCGACGACAACCTCGCGGTCATCGTCGACGACAGCAGCTACTGGATGCGCGAAACCCTTGGCGAATCCACGAACGGCGGCATCGACGAAAACGTGCGGCGTGAGATCGTCGACGCCTTGCGGATCAACACGGTCAGCCGCGAGCTTCTCACCAGCCTGCGGTCCGGCCGCGGCATCCTGATCACCGCTGCGACTATTGACAACGAAGCGGCGCTGGACGCCGCGGCGGAGCGGTTCAAGCTCATGAGCGACCGGCTGGTGATCCTGACGCAGCAACTGCCCCTCGCCGGCCTCGGCGCCAGTGACTACGAGTTCCTTCCGGACCTGATGGCCAGTTTCGCGGAATATGCGGACATCCTCGACTTGCGCCGCACCGTCATCGTCGAACACCGCCGTGCCGTCGAGGCCAAGGGGCGGGCGACCGCCGTGCTGGCCGACATTCGCGAGAGTCTGTCCGCCGACGCGGCGGCCAAGGCAAGCAGCAGCATCGGCATGATCGCCGAGGAGGCGGGCGCGATCATGTTTGTCGGAACCGCCATGCTGCTGTTCCTCGCGTGTCTGATGATGCTCGCCGGGGTGATCGGCCAGCGCGAGGCCGTGAAGCCCCTGGTCCTGGCGAGCGGCGCTTTGGACGGACTGAGTCGGGGCGATCTGAGTGTCGACATCCCGGAGTCGCGGTTCGAAGAGTTCGCGTCGATCCGGGCATCGCTGCAGAGTTTCCGGGACGCGCTGGCGGACCGGGCGCGTCTCGAGGGGGAGCGGGCGACACAGGAGCAGCGGGCCGAGGCGGAGAAGCGTCGGGTGCTGCTGGAGCTTGCGGAAGGGCTGGAGGGCAGCGTCCGGTCAGTGGCGTCGGGTCTGTCGTCGGCGGCGTCGGAGATGGAAGGGGCGGCGGAGCGGATGTCGGCGACGGCGGCGCAGACCCGGGGCCAGGCGTCGGCAGCGGCGGCGGCATCGACCCAGGCCAGCAACAGTGTCGAGGAGATGGCGGCGGCGGCAGAGGAGCTGTCGGCGTCGATCGAGGAGATCCTGGGCCAGGTGGGGCGGTCGACGCAGATCGCCAACCGGGCGGCGGAAGAGGCGGGGCGGACCAACAGCACGGTCGCGGGCCTGGTGGACGCGGCGCAGGAGATCGGCGAGGTGGTCGAGCTGATTTCGGACATCGCCGGCCAGACCAACCTGCTGGCGCTGAACGCGACCATCGAGGCGGCGCGCGCCGGCGAGGCCGGCAAAGGCTTCGCGGTGGTTGCCCAGGAGGTCAAGAACCTCGCCAATCAGACGGCGAAGGCGACGGAGCAGATCGGCCGGCGCATTGCCGCGATGCGGGAGATCACGGACGCGGCGGCGGCGACGATCCGCCAGATCGGCGACACGATCGTCGAGATCAACGAGATTTCCACGACGGTGGCGTCGGCGATGGAGGAGCAGGGGGCGGCGACCAAGGAGATCGCCGGCACGGCGATGGCGGTGACCGGCAGCGCGCAGTCGGCGGCCGAGAGCATCGAGCTGGTGGCGAGCGCTGCCGACGACGCCGGCGCCGCGGCCGGCCAGGTGCAGGGCGCGGCCGAGGGGCTGACCCGGCAGTCGCTTGAGCTCAGGCAGGCGATCGAACGCTTCCTCGAACGCATCCGCGCCGCCTGATTACCCGCGATTCTGCAAGTCCGTGACCGACCGGGCCGGGCTGTGATATGACCGGCATCGGCTCGGATGCGGGAGGCGGGCGCATGGCGACGGAATCACGGACACCGTTCAGGGGATCGGCGACCCATTGGGGCGCCTTCTCGCCTGAGGTGCGGGACAACCGGGTGGTCGGCGTGCGGCCGTTCGCCGGCGATGCCGACCCGTCGCCCATCCTGCGCTCGATACCGGACGCCCTGTACGATGCGAGCCGCATCGACCGGCCCTATGTGCGTGCGGGGTATCTCAAGAACGGCCCCGCCGGCGATCGGGACGGGCGTGGCGCGGAGCCATTCGTGCCGGTCGACTGGGAGGCCGCCCTCGATCTCGTGGCGGCGGAGGTGGCGCGGGTCCGCGACAGCCATGGCAACGCGGCCATCTTCGGCGGCTCCTATGGCTGGGCCAGTGCCGGCCGGCTGCATCACGCGCGCACCCTGCTGCACCGCTTCCTCAACTGCGCCGGCGGCTTCACCGGGCAGGTGACGAATTATTCTTACGCCGCGGGCATGATCGTGATGCCGCACGTGGTCGGCACGGTGCAGCCGGTCAGCGGGCCGGGCACCAGCTGGCCGAGCATCGTAGAGGCGACGCGCCTGATGGTCATGTTCGGCGGCGTGCCGCTGAAGAATACCCAGGTCGAATCCGGCGGCACGGGCGAACACACGGCGGCGGGCTGGCTGCGGCGCGCCCGCGAGGCCGGGGTCCGGTTCGTCTCGATCAGCCCGCTGCGCAGCGATGCGGCGGCGTTCCTGGACGCCGAATGGCTGGCGCCGCGGCCGGGGAGCGATACTGCAATCATGCTGGGCCTTGCCCATACGCTGGTCGCCGAGGGGCTGCCCGACGCGGCGTTCCTTAAGGGGTACACAACCGGATTCGACAGGTTCCGGGCGTATCTTCTGGGCGAAGCCGACGGCCAGCCCAAGGATGCGGAGTGGGGCGCCCGGCTGTCCGGCCTGGCGGCCGATGCGATCCGCGACCTTGCCCGGCGTATGGCCGCGACCCGCACCTTCATCACCTCGAGCTGGTCGTTGCAGCGCGCCGATCACGGCGAGCAGTCGTACTGGATGACCGTGGTGCTGGGCGCGCTGCTCGGCCAGATCGGCTTGCCGGGCGGCGGCTTCGGCTTCGGCTACGGCGCGGTCAACGGCATGGGCAACCCGCGCCGCAACGCGCCGGTGCCCCGCATGCCGGCGGGGCCCAAGCCGGCCGGCATCGACATTCCGGTGGCGCGCATCGCCGACATGCTGCTGCAGCCGGGCGCGACCATCGACTTCAACGGGCGGCGGGTCACCTATCCCGACATCCGGCTGGTCTACTGGGCCGGCGGCAATCCGTTCCACCACCACCAGGACCTCAACCGCCTGGTCGCGGCCTGGCGGCGGCCGGAGACGATCGTCGTGCACGAACCCTGGTGGACGGCGACGGCGCGCCACGCCGATATCGTGCTGCCGGCGACCACGCCGCTGGAGCGCAACGACATCGCCGCCTCCTCGCTCGACCGCTTCGTGATCGCCATGCGTCGCGCCATCGACCCGGTCGCGGGGGCGCGCGACGATTTCCGCATCTTCGCAGATCTCGCGCAGCGCCTCGGGTTCGGCGCCGCATTCACCGAGGGGCGCGACGAAATGGGCTGGCTGCGGCACATCTACGACGTGGCGCGGCAACAGGCGGCCCATTTCGAACTCGACATGCCCGACTTCGACGCGTTCTGGGAGATCGGGTGGCATGAGTTCCCCGCCCCGGACCGTCCCTACGTGCTATTCGAGAAGTTCCGCCACGACCCGGCCGAGTCGCCGCTGCGGACGCCGTCCGGGCGCATCGAAATCTTCTCCCGGGCGATCGACTCGTTCGGCTACGACGACTGCCCGGGCCACCCGGTATGGCGCGCACCGGCGGAGTGGCTGGGCGCCGTCACGGCGCGGGACTATCCGCTGCACCTGATCTCCAACCAGCCAACAACGCGGCTGCACGGGCAGATGGACAACGGCCGCGTCAGCAGGGAGCAGAAGGTCTGCGGCCGCGAGCCGGTGTGGATTCATCCCGACGACGCCGCCGCGCGGGGCATCGCGAACGGCGACGTCGTTCGCCTGTTCAATGAGCGGGGCGCTTGTCTCGCCGGCGCGAAAATCAGCGATTCGGTCCGCCCGCGAGTCGTCGCCATTGCGACGGGCGCCTGGTACGACCCCGTCGAGCCCGGCCGCATCGGCACGCTCGACCGGCACGGCAATCCCAACGTCCTGACGCGGGACGCCGGCACGTCGCGCCTGGCCCAGGGTCCGGTGGCCGGCAGCGCGCTCGTCGAGATCGAGCGCTGGGACGGCGCGGTGCCGGACATCACCGTCGGCGATGCGCCTGCGATAACGGATGCGTGAGGACACGCAGGCGTGAGTTGCCCGTGAAGGGCGCCGCGGGCGACACTGCTGCCATGACTGGGACAAAGCGATTCATCGCGGTGCTGGCCGTGGCGGTGGTGGCGGCCGGCGGCGCTCTGGCGGTTCCCGAGCATCGCCGCGACGCATGGCCGAGTACGGATTTCTCCAACGCGTCCGTGCCGCTGGAGGAGATCATCTCCGGCGGTCCGCCGAAGGACGGCATTCCGCCGATCGACGATCCGAGATTCGTTCCGGTCTCTGAGGCCACCGGGCTGACCGACACCGAGCCGGTGATCGGCGTGGTCGTCAACGGCGTCGCCAGGGCATATCCGCTGCGCATCCTCATCTGGCACGAGATCGTCAACGACAGCGTCGGCGGCATACCGGTCGCCGTCACGTTCTGCCCGCTGTGCAACGCGGCGATGGTGTTCGACCGGCGCGTCGATGCGCGCGTGCTCGACTTCGGGACCACCGGCATGCTGCGCAATTCCGACCTCATAATGTACGACCGCCAGACCGAAAGCTGGTGGCAGCAGTTCCTCGGCGCCGCCATCGTCGGCGAGCTGAACGGCACGGTCCTCGACATCCTGCCGTCGCGCCTCGAATCCTGGGCCCGCTTCCGCGACCGCGCGCCGGAGGGCGAAGTGCTGGTGCCGACCACGCCCGGGCTGCGCGCCTACGGGCGCAATCCGTATGCGGGGTACGACAGCAGCGCCCGGCCGTTCCTGTATGCCGGCGATACGCCCGAGGGAATCGCTCCGCTCGCCCGCGTGGTCTCGCTGTCCGACCGCGCGCAGGCCTGGAGCCTTGAGTTGCTTAAGGCGCGCGGCGAGATCGCGCTGTCCGACGGCACGCTCCTGACCTGGGAGCCGGGTCAGAATTCAGCCCTCGGCGACGGCTGGATCCCCTCCGGCGAGGATGTCGGCAACATCCTCGTTCGCCGCCAGCACGACGGCGCGTGGCAGGATGTGCCCTATTTCGTCGATTTCGCGTTCGCGTTCCACGCCTTCTATCCCGACTCCAAGATTCACCTACCCTGAACACGGCGTCGCCGGATGGGGCGGCGCAGGTCCGGCGCCGCCGACCGGGTGCATCGCGGGGAAAAGAATAGGGGGGCGAAGCTCGCCCCCCGACTGCATAATATGAACCCGGCCGTGGCCGGACGGTAAAAAATCCGGTTCAGTAGATCGGCTGCGATGCCGTCTTCGGCCTGTCGACGTTTTCCCAGTTGTCGCCCGCTGCGATCAGGCAGCTGACGCCGTTCGGTTGGGTGAGCATGAGCGTCCACGTGCCCTTTTCCGAGGTGTAGAGCTCAATCAGGCCGCCGGTGGCGGAAAGACCGATTCCGGTATTGGATTCCTGATAGCCGCTCTCCAGCCGCGACACGATCTCGTTACGATCGCCGCACACCGCCTGCTGTGCGCCGGCGGGGGCGACCAGCAACGATGCGATCGCAAGTCCACCCAGTATCGTTATCGAACGCTTCATCTCTAACATCCTTTCCGGAGCTCGCCATGCGCTCCGCGTATCCGGCACTCTCCTTCCCCTGACACCGTAACGGGACGAATTTCTTGCTGCGTTCGATTCCCCTATTTCTTTTCATTCTTCAATATATAGCCAGAGTTCTAAGAAACGCTTAACCAAGGGTTGCATAAAACGAAAAAAAATATTGTTGTTACAATAACTCACCAGTTAATACGTAAAGTTTTATTATCTAAAATTTTAGATATATCATCGGTACCTTCCGGACCACAAAAAACGGGGCCGAACCGGCCCCGTTTCGTTTCGTCCGCTTCCCGGAGGGAAAGCGGTGAACCCGGCGCTTATTCGAGCGCCTTGATGATGTCCTCGCACATCTGCTTGGCGTCGCCGAACAGCATCATCGTGTTGTCACGGTAGAACAGCGGGTTGTCGACGCCGGCGTATCCCGAGGCCAGCGAGCGCTTGACGAACAGCACCGTGCCGGACCGCTCGACGTCGAGGATCGGCATGCCGTAGATCGGGCTGGTCGGATCGGTCTTGGCCGACGGGTTGGTCACGTCGTTGGCACCGATGACGAAGGAGACATCGGTCGAGGGGAAGTCGCGGTTGATCTCCTCGAGTTCGAGCACCTCGTCATAGGGCACGTTGGCTTCGGCCAGCAGCACGTTCATGTGCCCGGGCATGCGTCCCGCCACCGGATGGATGGCGTAGCGCACCGTCACGTCGCGCGCCTTGAGCAGGTCGGCCATCTCGCGCAGCGCGTGCTGCGCCTGCGCCACGGCCATGCCGTAGCCGGGCACGATGACGACGCTGGCGGCGTTCTCCATGATGAAGGAGGCGTCGGCGGCGCTGCCGGACTTTACGGTGCGGTCGCCGAGGTCCATCGCCGCGGCGTCGGTCTCGCCCCCGAAGCCGCCGAGGATGACGCTGAAGAACGAACGGTTCATCCCCTTGCACATGATGTAGCTGAGGATCGCACCCGACGAGCCGACCAGCGCGCCGGTGATGATCAGCGCCGGGTTGCCGAGCGTGAAGCCGATACCGCACGCGGCCCATCCCGAATAGCTGTTCAGCATCGAGATGACCACCGGCATGTCCGCGCCGCCGATCGGCACGATCAGAAGGACGCCCAGCAGCAGCGAGATCGCCACGATCAGCCAGAAGGCGAGGCCGGGCTGCGCGGTCGCGAACCACGCGATAATCACGATCAGCAGGATGCCGAGCGCGAGGTTCAAGAAATGCTGCCCGAAGAAGACCAGCGGCTTTCCGGAAATCAGGCCCTGCAGCTTGCCGAAGGCGATCACCGAGCCGGTGAAGGTGATGGCGCCGATCGCGGTGCCGAGGCTCATCTCGATGAGGCTGCTCGTATGGATGGCGCCGCGCGCGCCGAGCCCGTAAGCCTCCGGCGCATAGAAGGCGGCGCCCGCGACGAAGACGGCGGCAAGGCCGACCAGGCTGTGGAAGGCGGCAACCAGCTGCGGCAGCGCGGTCATCTGGATGCGCAGCGCGATGAATGTGCCGACGGTGCCGCCGACGAGGACGGCGACCACGATCATCGTGTAGCTCAGCACGCTCGGCATGGCCAGCGTCGTTGCGACCGCGATGATCATGCCGACGATGCCGTACAGGTTGCCCTGCCGTGCCGTGGTCGGCGACGACAGGCCACGCAGCGCCAGCACGAACAGCACGCTGGAGATCAGATAAAGGAAGGCGGCAGTGTTCTGGGTCATGATCTTCGCACCCTTCCGTTACTTCTTTTTCTTGAACATCTGCAGCATGCGCTGCGTGACGATGAAGCCGCCGAAGATGTTCACCGAGGCCAGCGCCACGGCCACGAAGCCGAAAACCTTGCTGAGGTTCCAGCCGACGGGGCCGGCGGCGATCAGTGCGCCGACGATGATCACCGACGAGATCGCGTTGGTCACGCTCATCAGCGGCGAGTGCAGCGCCGGGGTCACGTTCCAGACCACGTAGTAGCCGACGAACACGGCCAGCACGAAGATCGTGAACAGCATGATGAATGTCGAACCGCTCGTTGCGGCCGAAGCCGCCGGGGCCGCAAGGGCGGCGGCCTGCGCGACCAGCGCGTCGGCCTGATTGGCCACGTCGGCGGCGCTCTCTGACAGCCGCTGCAGGCCTTCGGTCAATTTCTCGCTCGCCATGGCGGGTTACTCCTTCTTCGCCTTGGTCTTGGCCGAACCGGTCTTCTTGGCTGCGCCACCGGCCTTCTTGGCGCCGCCCTTCGCGGCGCCGGCGGCGGCCGCCTTTGCGGGCTTCGGCTCCTCGGCCTTGACGTCCTTGTGCACGACCTTGCCGTCACGTGTGACAAGGGTGCCGGCGATGATCTCGTCCTCCGGGTCGATCTTCATCTCCTTGGTCTCGTCATCGACCAGCAGGCCCATGAAACTGAGGATATTGCGGGCAAACAGGTTGCTCGCGCTTTCCGCCAGCCGCCCCGGCACATTGGCGTGGCCGACGATCGTAACGCCGAGCTTCTGGACGACGCTGTCGAATTCCGACAGTTCGCAGTTGCCGCCCTGCTCGACCGCAAGGTCGACGATCACGGCGCCCGGCTTCATGCTCTTGACCATTTCCGTGGAAATCAGCTTCGGCGCCGGGCGCCCCGGAATCAGCGCGGTGGTGATCACCATGTCCTGTTTCTTGAGGGTCTCGGCGATGAGCGCGGCCTGTTTCTTCTGGTACTCCGCGCTCATTTCCTTGGCGTAGCCGCCCGCGGTCTCGGCCTGTTTGAATTCCTCGTCCTCGACCGCGACGAAGGTGCCGCCAAGGCTTTCCACCTGCTCCTTGGCGGCCGGCCGCACGTCGGTGGCCGAAACCACCGCGCCCAGCCGCCGCGCCGTGGCAATCGCCTGGAGGCCGGCAACGCCGGCGCCCATGACGAGCGCGCGCGCCGGCGGAATCGTGCCCGCAGCCGTCATCATCATCGGAAAGGCCCGGCCGAATACGGCGGCACCGTCCAGCACCGCCCGGTAGCCCGCCAGGTTCGACTGCGACGACAGTACGTCCATGGATTGAGCCCGCGTGATGCGCGGAATCAGCTCCAGCGCGAACCCCGTGACGCCCGCCGCCACCATGGCGCCGACGAATTTCGGCTCGGTCAGCGCACCCATGAGGCTGACCAGGGCCTGGCCCTTGGACAGCACGGACAATTCCTCCTGTCCTTCACCGGCGATCATCGGTCGCTGGATCTTGATGACGACATCCGCGCCCGCGGCGGTCGCCTTCGCATCCTTGCCGATCGATGCGCCCGCCTTCTTGTAAGCGTCGTCCGAAAACGAGGATGCCTCGCCGGCGCCGCTTTCGACGACGACGTCGAGGCCCATGGCGACCATCTTTCCGACGGTCTCGGGCGTTGCGGCAACGCGCGTTTCCTTCGGGCGCCTCTCCTTCAATACGGCGATCTTCATCGATAACGTCCCTGATATGGCTGGTCTGGTATCGTCACGGTCCGAAAATGCGGCTCAGCCGTACCATTCTCGGACGCGAAACGCCAATGCGTGCAGCGGGAGTGTCCCCCAACAGGAACCGGGTCGGACTTGGGACCCGGGATCGCACCCAATATAGCCAGCCGCGTTGTGGGGGCAAGCGCAATTGCCTGCGACGTGAGGGCGCAGTGCGCGGTGCGCTATGAATCAGTGGTTGAGGCCGGCCTCCGGATGCATCGAACCGTCGGATTCGACGATCAGCCGTGCCGTACGCGCGCGGTACCGGAAGATGATGCGCACGCGGCCGTCATCGCGGCTGCATTCCTCGGCGCTGTGATACACTTCGCCGGCGCGAAGCTCCGCCATCAGGCGTTCCGGCGTCAGGCCCAGCAACGGCGCCACTTCCCGTGCGTCGATCTCGACCCCGTCTTCGTCCATGTGGCATTCAGAGTCAGGATCGAACATCGCGGTTCCTCCCCGGCTGACGCAAGGGTGATCGCGTATCGGCAGGGACCCGAAGTCCGCTGCGGTTTCGACATGTGCGGCAATGGATCGCGCGCATATCCTTTTCCCCAGGCGCCGCCGTAGTGGCAGTCGTTCGTTGGGCCGGCGCGCCGGCGAATTCGGGTTCGCCGACGGTGAACCGGATCCTGGGCTCAATTGAAGCGGGCAACTGGTAAAGAAATCTCTACCGCACACACAAAAAAACCACCGGGCCGCCACGACGACGCCTGGCGAGAACGATGTTTTGTCAGTGATTTCAGGCAATTATATCGGGAAGCAGGGCGCTTTCGATTTTCGCGATTTCGTCTTTCAACTGCAGCTTGCGCTTCTTCAGGCGCTGCACTTGAAGCTGATCGAAGGGCACCTCTTCCGCGATCCGGGCGATGACGTCGTCGAGGTCGCGATGCTCGCTCCTCAACTCGCCAAGTCGCCGCTTCAGGGCTTCCTGATCGTCCGGGTCGCCCACCGTACGCTCCTCAACCTAAACCTAGTCTCCGACGCTAATACTAGCTAAATACAGGGGAAAAGGGAATGTATCGGACCAGTCGGAGAGAATCGGATGCGCTTGGGGGTCCTTACGAGCGGCGGCGATTGCGCGGGACTGAACGCGGCCCTGCGGGCGGTCGTCCATCGCGCGATCGACGGCTACGGCTGGTCGGTGGTCGGAATTGAACAGGGCATCCGGGGTCTGATGAGCCGGCCGCCCAGGGTGCGCGAGATGGCGCTCGACATCTTCGACGGGACGCTGATGCGCCAGGGCGGGACGATCCTCGGCACCACCAACAAGGGCGATCCGTTCGCCTTCCCGATGGCCGACGGAAGCGTGCGCGACCGCTCCGACGAAGCGATCGAGGGAGTCCGCATCCTCGGCCTCGACGCGCTGATCGGCATCGGCGGCGACGGCAGCCAGGCAATTCTTCGAAAGCTGGCCCAGAAAGGCGGCTTCGGGCTCGTCACCATTCCCAAGACGATCGACAACGATGTCGCCGAGACCGAGGTTGCGGTGGGCTACGACACCGCCGTCCAGGTGGCCACCGAGGCGCTGGACCGTCTGCAGCCGACGGCCGCCAGTCACAGCCGCGTCATGGTGCTCGAGGTCATGGGACGCGACGCCGGGCATATCGCGCTGGTCGCCGGAATCGCCGGCGGCGCCGACGTGATCCTGATTCCGGAAATCCCATGGTCGATCGACTGCATCGCCCGGCGCATCGAACGGATTCGCAAGCTCGGTCGGAACTTCGCCCTGGTCGTGGTGGCCGAGGCGATACGCACCGAGGAGGGCAAGGCGATCCTGCAGAGCGCGCCCGGCGAGTCCGCGCGGTACGGCGGCGTCGGGCATTACGTCGGCGGCCGCATCGCCGCGGCGACCGGCGCCGAGGTGCGGGTCACGGTGCTCGGCCATATCCAGCGCGGCGGCTCCCCCGATGCGCGTGACCGGCTGATCGCCTCGGCCTTCGGGGTGCACGCGGTCGACCTGGTGGCGGCGGGCCGGTTCGACCGCATGGTCGGCTGGCGCGCCCGCGAGGTGATCGACGTGCCGATCGCCGACGTCATCGGCAAACCGCGCCCGGTCGATCCAAACGGACCCGTCGTCCGCACGGCCCGCGGGCTCGGGATCTGCCTTGGCGACGACTGATGGATTTCCCCGACCACCCGTTGTGGGAGTTCTCGCTGGCGCTCTACGGCCGGCCCGGCGTTGCCGAGGCCTGTCTGCGCCTCCAGGACGGGCTCGGCCTCGACGTGAACCTGCTGCTGTTCGCATGTTGGGCCGCGACGGAGGGCGGCGGTGCCCCGTCGCCGGCCGGCTGGCGTCGCCTGGTCGACGGCACCGCGGCCTGGCGGTCCCGGGTGGTCGGGCCGTTGCGCGGCGTCCGCCGGTTCCTCAAGGACGAGGCGGCAACACCGGGGGCTGCGGCGCTACGCGAGCGCGTCAAGGCGCTGGAGCTGGACGCGGAGCACGCGCAGCAACTGGCCATCGCCGCCCTCGCCGGACCCGGTGACGCCGGCACGGGCGATGCGCTCGTTGCGATGCTGGACTACGTCGGCGTCCTCGGCTTAACGCCGTCCGACACGGATCGGTCCGACCTCTCGGCGATCGCTTCGGCCGCCGCTGCGAAGGCCGGCGAATCGTGATGCCAAATCTGCTGACAGCGGGCCCGCCGCCGTGTATTATGGGGATGACACAGATGATCGTTTCTGTTCGAAAAACGCATTTCCCGACGCAGAACCGGATGCCCCGGTGGGCACCCCAACGGCGAAGTTCAGCTTCGCCGCAGGCGGTGTTTGGCAATGCAGCCGGCCGCGCCCGGGCAGGAGCTGCGTTCAACCGTGAAGTCCACAGCAAATGGGGGTGATACCATGTCGCTTGAGGATCGAGTCAGGACCCTTCGGGAAAAACATCAGGATCTGGAGAGGATACTCGAGGTAGAAGAAAACAGGCCGTTACCCGACAACATCGTGATTCACGACCTCAAACGACAAAAACTGGCCATCAAGGACGAGATCGCACGTCTCACACATCCCTGACCGGGACGGGAGCGGTCCACCCGGCCATCTTCGTGGCGGCCCCCCGTCTCAGGCGGCGGGTCGCCGTCAGGCTCCCCGAGACAGGCGTCATGCCGTGACGGCGGCGCCCGGCGGATCTGACGAAGATCGTTGGTCGTAACAACGCAGGCGGCGTCGGCCGGATCCCCGGCCGGCGCCCGCTTGCATATGGCGGCCGGACAGCGCGCCGCCGCACCGGACGCCCGGCCCCGCCGGCGCGCTCCAGACGCTACAACCCGCGCGCCTTCTCGCGCAGCACGTATTTCTGGACCTTGCCGGTCGAGGTCTTGGGCAGCGGCCCGAAGACCACCGTCTTCGGACATTTGAAATGAGCCATGTTGTCGCGGCAGAAATCGATGATCTCCGTGTCCGTCGCCGCGGCGCCGTCCTTCAGGGTGACGAAGGCGCAGGGCGTCTCGCCCCATTTCTCGTCCGGCCGCGCCACCACCGCCGCCTCGAGCACCGCCGGGTGCCGATAGAGCACGCTCTCGACCTCGATGGTGGAGATGTTCTCGCCGCCCGAGATGATGATGTCCTTGGCGCGGTCGCGCAGCTCGATGTAGCCGTCCGGATGCATGACGCCGAGGTCGCCGGTGTGGAACCAGCCGCCGGCGAATGCCTCGTCGGTGGCGGCGGCGTTCTTCAGATACCCCTTCATGACGATATTGCCGCGCATGAACACCTCGCCCATCGTCGCGCCGTCTGCCGGTACCGGGGCCAGGGTCTGCGGGTCGGCGACGGTCAGGTCCTCCAGCACCGCGTAGCCGACGCCCTGGCGCGACTTCAACGCGGCTTGGCGGTCCATCGGCAGGTCGTCCCATTCCGGATGCCAGGCGCACACCGTCGCCGGGCCGTAGGTCTCCGTCAGCCCGTAGACATGGGTGATGCGGAAGCCCTGCTCGGCCATGCGCTGCAGCACCGCGGCGGGCGGCGGCGCCGCGGCGGTCATCACCGAGACGGTGCGGGGCAGCGCCGCGCCGCGCTCCGACTCCGTGGCATTGATCACCATGTTGAGGACGATCGGCGCGCCGCAGAAATGGGTCACGCCCGAATCGTGGATGGCGGCGAAGATGTTCGCCGCCGTCACCTTGCGCAGGCACACGCTGGTGCCCGCCACCGCCGCCAGCGTCCACGGGAAGCACCAACCGTTGCAGTGGAACATCGGCAGGGTCCACAGGTACACCGGGTGTGGCGGCAGGCTCCAGGTCAGGATGTTGCCGAGCGCCAGCAAATAGGCGCCGCGGTGGTGGTAGACGACGCCCTTGGGATTGCCCGTCGTGCCCGAGGTGTAGTTGAGCGAGACCGCGTCCCATTCGTCCGCCGGCAGCGTCCACTCGAAATCGGCATCGCCTGTCGCAAGAAAATCCTCATACTCGACCTCGCCGAGGAGCTCACCCTCCTCGACCGCGGGATCGTCGATGCCGATGACCAGCGGCTTTGCCTTGCAGCGCCCCAGAGCTTCCCTGACGATCGCGGAGAATTCGCGGTCGCACAGCAGCACCTTGGCCTCGCCGTGGTCGAGGATGAAGGCGACGGTGTCGGCATCGAGCCGTGTGTTGATCGTATTCAGCACGGCGCCGGTCATCGGCACGCCAAAATGCGCCTCGTAGATCGCCGGCACGTTGGCCGCGATCACCGCCACGGTATCGAACTTGCGGACGCCGTGTCGCGTCAGCGCAGATGCCAGGCGACGGCAGCGGGCATAGGTCTCGGACCAGGTGAACCGCCGTCCGCCGTGGATCACCGCGGCCCGGTCGGGATAGACCGCGGCGGCCCGGCGGATCAGGGTCAGCGGGCTCAGCGGCGCATGATTGGCGGCGTTGCGGTCCAGATTCTCCTCGTAGGCGGATACACCCATAACGCTGTGCTCCTCTGCTGTCCTTGCGGCCGGCTGCGGCAAAAGTGTCTTGCGGCCGCAACCGCAACTCTGCCACAAGACAGGCGGCGGTCAACTGTCCGCGGCGTCGCCGCGGCGGCTTGCCGCTTCCGGTCCGCGGCGGCTCGCCTATAATGGGCCGCGAACAGAACAGGGAAGCCAGGGAAAGGGCGGCAAGCCCTTCCCGACGTCCGAGGAGACAGGGATATGACCAGCCGTTTCGACGCCGTCTACAACCGTTCGCTGTCGGATCCCGAGGGGTTCTGGGGGGAAGCCGCGGAGGAGATCGACTGGATCGAGAAGTGGGACAGGGTGCTCGACGAGTCGAACAAGCCGTTCTATCGCTGGTTCGCCGGCGGCGTCGTCAACACCTGCTACAACGCGGTCGACCGCCATGTCGAGCGCGGTCGCGCCGACCAGCCCGCGATCATCTACGACAGCCCGATCACCGGCGCCAGGCGCATCCTCACCTATGCCGAGCTGAAGGACGAGGTGGCGCGGTTCGGCGGCGTGCTGCGCGGGCTCGGCGTCGACAAGGGCGACCGGGTGATCCTGTACATGCCGATGGTGCCGCAGTCGGTGATCGCCATGCTCGCCTGCGCGCGCATCGGCGCCGTCCATTCCGTTGTGTTCGGCGGCTTCGCGCCGAACGAGCTGGCGACCCGCATCAAGGATGCGGACCCCAAGGTGATCGTCTCCGCCTCCTGCGGCATCGAGCCGGGCCGCGTCATCGCCTACAAGCCGATGCTGGACGAGGCGATCGCGCTGGCCGGCGATTCCGTGAAACACTGCGTCATCCTGCAGCGCGAGCAGCAGACCTGCACGCTGAAAGACGGCCGCGACGTCGACTGGGACGCGGCGCTGGCCGAGGCGGAGCCGGCGGACTGCGTGCCGGTGGCGGCGACCGACCCGCTCTACATCCTCTACACCTCCGGCACCACCGGCCAGCCCAAGGGCATCGTGCGCGACAACGGCGGCCACATGGTGGCGCTGAAATGGTCGATGAAGAACATCTACGACGTCGAGCCGGGCGAGGTGTACTGGGCCGCCTCGGACGTCGGCTGGGTGGTCGGCCATTCCTACATCGTCTATGCGCCGCTGCTGCACGGCTGCACCACTATCGTCTTCGAGGGCAAGCCGGTCGGAACGCCGGACGCCGGCGTGTTCTGGCGCGTGATCTCGGAGCACAAGGTCGGCACCATGTTCACCGCGCCGACGGCGTTCCGCGCCATCAAGCGCGAGGACCCCGACGGCAAGCTGCTCAAGCAATACGACATGGGGCATTTCCGCACCCTGTTCCTGGCCGGTGAGCGCACCGACCCGGACACCCTGCACTGGGCCAAGGAGCAGCTCGGTGTGCCGGTCATCGACCACTGGTGGC
>JBFGQV010000002.1:0-64584 GCA_041563955.1 Alphaproteobacteria bacterium
GGAAACCGCCTATCTCGCCAGGCTGGCCGGCACCCATGTCGAATCGGCGGCGATGGTGCTGCCCGATACGGGCGGCCAGACGGTGGTGCAGCCGGGACGCGTCATGCCGGTCCACGCCTCGTCCTCGGGCAAGGCGATCTTTGCGTTCCAGGACGAGGCGCTGCTCGAAACGGTGCTGGCCGAACCGCGCCAGCGCTTCACCGCCAGCACCTTGACCGATGCCGCCGCCGTGCGCGCCGACCTTGCGAGAGTGCGGCAGCAGGGTTACGCGATCTGCATCGGCGAACTCGATCCGGGCGTGGCCAGCTATGCCTGCCCGGTCCGCATGGAAGGCGTCGATGTGATCTACGCGGTCGGACTCGTCGGCCTGGAGAAGCGGATCCGTCGCTTCGACGCGACGGAGATCGTCGCCGCCCTGCGCGACGTGGCGGACCATCTTGCGCAGCAACTGCAGATGGGCCTTCCGGCCGTCCCGACGGAGTTCGTGGCATGAGCGGCGGCTGGCAGGCCGGGGTCGACGTCGGCGGCACCTTCATCGACGTGGTCGCGCGGAATGCGGCTACGGGGGAGGCGCGCGCCGCAAAAGTCCGCACAAGGACGGACGATCGGGTTGCCGGCATCCGGTCGGCGTTGGCCGCGGTCGGTCTCGACTGGGATGATGTCGACGACCTGATCCACGGCACCACCATGGCGACCAACGCCATCGTCGAGGGCAAGCTGGCGGATGTGGCGCTGATCGCAACGCAGGGCTTCGCCGACACGCTGGAGATCGGCCGCCAGAACCGCCGGCATCTCTATCGGCTGGACCTGCCGCCCAAGACGCCGCCGCAGGTGCGGGCGGAACGACGCTTCGAAGTGGTGGAGCGGCTCGATCATAGCGGACGCATTGTCACGCCGCTCGATCCCCGCTCGGCGCAGGCCGCGCTGGACGGCGCCGTCGCGAGTGGCGTAAAGGCGGTCGCGGTGGCGCTGCTGCATGCCTACGCCAATGACTGCCATGAGCGCGCGCTGGCCGAGGCGCTGGCGGATCGCGTTCCCTATGTCGCGCTGTCCAGCCGGGTCAATCCCGAGGCCCGCGAATACGAACGGACGGCGACGACGGTGCTGAGCGCGAGCCTGATGCCGCTCGTGGCCCGGTATCTCGACGATCTGGAGGCGGCCAAGCCGGACCGGTCGCGGCTCCACCTGTTTCATTCCGCGGGCGGCATGGCCTCGCCGGCGGCCGTGCGCGACCAGCCGTCGGGCCTCGCGCTGTCCGGCCCCGCCGCGGGCGTCGCGGCGGCCGCGCTCGTCGCCACCGAGCTCGGCATCGAGCATGCCATCAGCTTCGACATGGGCGGCACCACAACGGACGTCTGTTTGATCACCGGCGGCCGGGCGGAAGTCGACAGCGATCGCAGCGTTGCGGGACGACCGTTGCGCCAGGCGATGGTGGCGGTCGAGTCGATCGGCGCCGGCGGCGGCTCGATCGCCCGACTCGACCACGGCGCGCTGACCGTCGGTCCGGACAGCGCCGGCGCCGACCCGGGCCCGGCCTCCTACGGCATTGGCGGCACCGACCCGACGGTGACCGACGCCAACCTCCTGCTCGGCTACATGTCCACGAAGCGCCTGCTGGGCGGCGAAATCCAGCTGGATGCCGCCGCAGCGCGCGACGCCATCACGCCGCTCGCCGAAGCCATGAGCGTGGCGCCCGAGGAGGCGGCGCTCGGCATCGTACGGGTCGCCAACGCCAGCATGACGCGGGCGCTCGGCCGCATCACCGTGGAGCGCGGCATCGACGGGCGCGACTGCGCGCTGATCGCCTTCGGCGGCGCCGGGCCGATGCACGCGGTCGCGGTGGCGCGCGCCTTCGGCATCTCCAGGGTGGTCGTGCCGGCCTTCTCCAGCGTGTTTTCCGCTTTGGGGTGCGTTGCCGCCGAAAAGAGCTACACGCAGGCGCAGACGTTCCGAATGGCATCGGGGGATTGGCAGCCCGGCGCGGTGCTGGACGCCCAGGAAAGCCTGCGGGCGCGCCTCGCCGCACCGCTGCTCGCCGCCGGACACGATGTGGATCAACTGGAGACGCAGACCGTCGCCGGCGTCCGTTACAGCGGCCAGAGCTATGCGGTCGAGGTACCGAACCCGGCACTGGACGACCCGGCAACGCTGGGCGAAGCCTTCCGCAGCCTGCACGCGCGGCTGTACGGCTTCGCGACCGACGAGCCGTGGGAGCTGGTCGCGTTGCGGCTGACCGTATCGGTGCCGCGCAAGGCCGAAAACGGCGTGGGACACGCGGCGACCCCGGCGACCGCCGGGGCCCCTAGCGCCGATTGCGTGTTCGCACCGGACGGCCCGGTGCCGACGCGGCGCCTGGACCGGGGCATGCTCTCCGCCGGAGAGCGAATCGCCGGTCCGGCCATCATCGAGGATCCGTGGTCGACGACCGTGCTGCCGCCCGGCGCCGCGCTGCGCGCCGACGAAAACGGCCATTTGCATATCGATGTCGGGGGCGCCGCATGACGTTCGCCGTCGATCCCGTTACGCTCGAGGTGATCCGCAACGGGCTGACCGCCATCGCCGAGGAGATGTCGCTCGTGGTGATGCGCTCGGCACGCTCACCGCTGCTGCGCGAGGCCGGCGACCTGTCGTCGGCGCTGACCGATGCAGACGGCGAGTTGATCGCGCAGGGGCGCGACATCCCGATGCATCTCGGTGTCATGAGCTTCACGGTGAAGGAGTTCCTGAAGCGCGTGCCGAAGGCGCGGCTCGCCCCGGGCGACGTCTGGTTCCTCAACCTGCCGGAGGTGGGCGGCAACCACCTGCCGGACGTCAAGGCCATCCGGCCGGTCTTTGCCGACGGTGCGATCCGCGCGTTTGCGGTCAGCCTCGCGCACTGGGCCGATATCGGCGGTGCGGTTCCGGGGTCCTATGTCGCAGGCGCGACCGATGCCTGGCAGGAGGGCCTGCGCATCGCGCCGACGCGCCTGTTCACGGCGGACGGGCCGGACCGCGAAAAACTGGACCTGATCCTGGCCAATGTTCGCGGCGCGGAGGAGCGCGAGGGCGACATCCTTGCCCAGATGGCCGCGACCCGGGCGGCCGAGGCGGCGTTGCAGCGGGTGTTCGACGCCCACGGCCTCGACGTCGTGGAAGCCACGATCGCCGCCATCCACGACCGGGCGGAGGCGCAGATGCGCGCGGCGCTGAGGGCCCTGCCCGACGGCGTCTACGACGGCGAGGATTTCCTCGACGACGACGGCGCCGGGGGGCCGCCCCTGCCGATCCGCGTGTCGGTGACGCTGGAGGGCGACCGCGCCGTCTTCGATTTCACCGGATGCGGCGATGCCGCACGCGGGCCGCTCAACACGACGCCGTTCATCGCCGCCGCCGCGGTGTTCTATGTCGTCAAGACGCTGGTCGGGCCCGACATCCAGCCGAGCGGCGGCTGCTACCGGCCGCTGGAGGTGCGAACGCGCGCCGGTTCGGTGCTCGACCCCGGCCCCGACAAGCCGGTCGTCGGCGGCAATCACGAGACGTCGCAGCGCGTGGCGGATGCGGTGTTCCGGGCATTCGAGCCGGCGCTGCCCGAGGCGCTGAGCGCCGGCGGGCCGACCACTTCGGGCCTCCTGCTGTTTGGAGGGCGGCGCGAGGACGGCGTCTGGACCACCCTGTACGAAACCCATGGCGGCGGCGAAGGCGCGCGGGCGGACCGCGACGGCGCGCCGGTGATCCGCGTTCACATGTCGAACGTGATGAACACGCCGGCCGAGATCATCGAGGCGGAATACCCGATCGACGTCGTCACGCAGGCTTTGCGGCGCGGCTCCGGCGGCGCCGGCCGGCACCGCGGCGGCGACGGCGTGCGGCGCGAGTACCGCATGCGGGTCGACGACGTTTCGCTGACCTCGATGTTCGAGCGTCGCGTGGTGCCGCCCTACGGCCTGCAGGGCGGCAAGGACGGCGCGCCATTCCGGGTCACCATGGTGCGCGCCGATGGGGCGACCGAGGATCTGCCCGGCAAGGCGAATGTGCGACTGGTACGAGGCGACCGTGTCATCGTGGAAAGCTGCGGCGGCGGCGGCTACGGCGCACCGGACGCGAAAGACTGATTCTGCAGGGAGGCGGACATATGAAACTGGAAGGCAGGAAGGCGATCATCACCGGCGCAGCCAAGGGCATGGGCGCCGCCATCACCACCACCCTGGCCCGCGAAGGTGCCGATATCGTCCTCGGCGCCCGCGACATGGCGGCGCTGGAGGAGGTCGCGGGCACCGTGCGCGGCATGGGCCGCGACGCGCACTGCGTGTCGGTGGACGTCACCCAGGAGGACCAGGTCAGGGCCATGGTCGACACCGCGAAGGACGCGTTCGGCGGGCGCATCGACATCCTCGTCAACGTCGCCGGCGTCACCGGTCCGATCGAGACGCCGGTCCAGGACATCGAGGTTGCCGATTTCGACTACGTGATCACCGCCAACGTGCGCGGCACCTTCCTTCCCATCAAGCATGTCATGCCGGTGATGATCGCCCAGAAATATGGCAAGATCGTCAATATCGGCGGCACTTCCGGGCTGCGCGGCTATCCGATGCGGACCGCATACAGCGCCTCCAAATGGGCGGTGCGCGGACTCACCCGGACCGTGGCGCTGGAGGCAGGGCCGCACAACGTCAACGTCAACGCCGTCTGTCCCGGTATCGTCGAGACGCCGCGCATGCAGAAGCTGTGCGAGGAGAAAGCGCGAATCCGCGGCTGGACGCGGGAGCAGGTTTACGAGGAATATGTCGACGACATGGCGTTGCGGCGCGTGACGACGCCGCAGGACATCGCCAATGCGGTCCTGTTCATGGCCAGCGACGACAGCCGCAACATGGCCGGCCAGGAAGTCACGGTGGACGGCGGCTGGGACGTCTGACGGCGCACGAAGGGAGCAGCAATCATGCTCGGTGATTTCGATCTGCAGATGCCGGACAGCCTGGAGGAGGCACTGGGCCTGCTGGCCGACGGCGACGCGCCGGCGCTTCTATCCGGGGGGACGAACATGCTGGTCGACATGCGCGCCGGCAGTGCCCGGCCGAACCGCGTGATCTCGCTGGCCCGGCTGGCGAGGCTGCGCTGGATCGAGGAGCGCGACCACCGTATCGCCATCGGCGCCGGCACGACGGTGAGCGACCTGCTGCGTGATGCGCGGATCGCGGTGCACGGCGCCTCGCTGGTCGAGGCGTCCCGGCAGTTTGCCGGGCAGATGGTGCGCAACACCGCAACCGTCGCCGGCAACGTCGCTTACGGTTCGCCGGCCGCCGACCTGGTGCCGCCGCTGATGGCGCTGGACGCCGAGGTCACGCTGATGTCGAGATCGGATACGCGGACGGTGCCGCTGGCGGATTTCTATGCCGGTTACAGACAGACCGTGCGACGCACGGATGAACTGATTGCCGGGATTTCCTGGCCGAAACGCGAACCTGGGTCGGCCGACCTGTTCTACAAGCTGGCCCGCCGCAAGGGTGACGCCATCACGGTGACCGGCGTCGCGGTGGCGCTGGGCATGACGGACGGACGCTGCACCAACGTCCGGATCGCGCTCGGTGCCGTCGCACCGACGGTCATACGCGTACGTGCGGCCGAGGCGACGCTGGAAGGCGAGGCGCCCGTCGAGAACGTGATCGAGGAAGCCGCGCGGCAGGCGGCGCGGGACTGCAGCCCGATCGACGACGTCCGCGCCAGCGCCGACTACCGGCGTCACACGGTTCACGTGCTGGTCCGGCGTCTCGTCGGCCAGGCGGTCGAGCAGGCGCGTTGAGGGAGGGCATTTCATGACAAGCGAAAAGACCATAACCCTGGACATCAACGGCCGCCGCGAAACCGTGACGATACCGGCGCACCGCACCTTGCTCGAGACGCTGCGCGCCATCGGCCATGTCGAGGTCAAGTCCGGCTGCGAGAAGGGCGATTGCGGCGCCTGCGCCGTGCTGGTTGACGGGGTGGCGGTGGACAGCTGCCTGACCCTCGCCTGGACCGTCGAGGGCCGCGCCATCACCACGGTCACCGGCCTCGGCAGCGTCGACGCGCTGCATCCGCTGCAGCAGGCCTTCGCCGAGACCGGCGCCGCCCAGTGCGGCTACTGCACGCCGGGCCTGATCATCGCGGCGCAGTCTTTGCTGAACGACGATGCGGATCCGGACGAGGACGACATCCGGCTGGCGCTGAGCGGCAATCTCTGCCGCTGCACCGGCTACACCAAGGTGTTCGAGGCGGTGGCGCAGGCCGCCCGGGCGATGAAGGCGACGGGAGGCCGGTCATGACCGCTGAGAGCCCCGCAAATGTGGAGTTCCGCCAGGTCGGCAAGGCGCTGACCCGCACCGATGCGCCGGGCAAGGCG
This sequence comes from Alphaproteobacteria bacterium, assembly GCA_041563955.1. Lineage (GTDB taxonomy): Bacteria > Pseudomonadota > Alphaproteobacteria > UBA8366 > JADFVY01. The sequence goes on from JBFGQV010000002.1 coordinate 6,359, forward strand.
ACGGGCCGCACGCCCTATGCCGGCGACTACACGATGCCCGGCATGCTCCACGCGCGGGTGCTGCGCAGCCCCGAGGCGAGCGCCCGGCTCACCCGCATCGACGCCGCCGAGGCGCGCGCTTTGGCCGGCGTTGCCTGCGTGCTGACCGGACCGGACCTGCCGGACCGCCTCGCGCCCACCGACATTCCCGGCCAGACCGGGCAGAAACGCAAGGATACCGGCCAGCCGATCCTGGTGCGCGACCGCGTGCGCTATTATGGCGAGCCGCTCGCCCTGATCGCCGCCGAGACCCCCGACATCGCCGAGCAGGCGCTGCAGCTCGTCGACTATGAGCTGGAGCCGCTCGCCGGCGTCTACGACCCGGAGGCGGCGCTGCAGCCGGGCGCGCCGATCATCCAGGGCGCCGACAACATCGTGGCGTCGCAGAAGATGCGCAAGGGCGACATCGACAAGGGCTTCGCCGAGGCCGACCTGATCGTCGAGCGCACCTACCGGACCCAGTTCATCGAGCACGCCTTCCTGGAGCCCGAGGTCGGGCTCGCCTGGGTCGACGAGAACGACGTCGTCAACATCCGCGTTGCAACCCAGGTGATCGAGCATTTCCGCGGCATCGCCGACGCCGTCGGGGTGCCGCACAACAAGATCCGCATCCGCGGTGCCCTGGTGGGCGGCGGCTTCGGCGGCAAGGAGGACGTGACGGTCGAAACCTACCTTGCGCTGCTGGCCCTGCACACAGGGCGGCCGGTGCGGCTCGAGTTCACGCGCGAGGACTCGTTCCTCGGCCACGGCAAGCGGCACCCGTTCAAGATGACGTACAAGACAGGCGTGTCGAAAGACGGCCGGATCACGGCGCTGGAGGTCCGCCTGCTCGCCGACGCCGGCGCCTACGTGTTCCTGTCGCCCTACGTGCTGCTCTACGCCGCGGTGGCGGCGCCCGGCCCGTACCGCATCGACAATCTGTTCGTCGACGGCAAGGCGGTGGCGACCAACAACATGTTCACCAGCGCGTTCCGCGGCTTCGGCGGCGCCCAGGCCTGCATCGCCTACGAGCAGCAGATGGACGAGGTGGCGAAGGCACTGGACATGGACCGCATCGAGTTCCGACGGCGGAATTATCTGAAGACCGGCGAGAAACTGGCCACCGGGGTGCCGATCCAGAGCGCGGTTTGGACCGAGGAATGCGTCGACCGCGCGCTGGACGCCCTCGGCGAGCCGGGCACGCCGCCGCATCCCGCGGTGAGGGTCGGCCGCGGCGTCGCCGCCTATCAGCAGTCCTACGGCCGCATCACCTGGCTGCACGACACCTCGGAATGCTGGGTCGGCGTCGAGGTCGACGGCACCGTGATCGTGCGCTCCGGGGTGACCGACATCGGCGCCGGCCAGGTCTCCGCCCTCGGCCAGATCGCCGCCGAGCTGCTTGGCGTCGGGCTCGAGGACGTGGTCATCTACAACAGCGATTCCGCGGTCACGCCGCTGGCCGGCACGACCACCGCGACGCGCGCCCTGTACATGACCGGCAACGCCTGTCGGATGGCGGCCGCGGCGGTACGCGAGAGGCTGGTACAACGGGCGGCCACGGCCTTCGGCGTCGCGCCGGGCGAGGTCGACCTCGCCGGCAACAGGGCCTTCGTCATCGACCGCCCGGACAAGGGCATGGACTTCGTCGACCTCGTCAAGCTGTGCGCCGCCGAAGGCGTGCACCGCTCCGAACTTGCCATCTTCCGCGCCCCGTTCACCGACCCGATCGACCCGGAGACCGGCCAGGGCCAGGTCCATCCCGACTACACCTACGGCGCCCATGCGGTGGAGGTCGCGGTCGACACCGAGACCGGAGAGGTCACGGTGCTGAAGAGCGTCGGCGCGCACGACGTCGGCCAGGCGATCAACCCGGCCGCGGTCGAGGGCCAGATCGAGGGCGGCGCGGCGCAGGGCCAGGGTTATGCCCTTAGCGAGGAGCTGCTGTACGAGGCCGGCAAGCTGGTCACGCCGTCATTGAGCGAATACCTGATGCCGACCTCGATGGACATGCCGAAGGTGCAGTCGATCATCCTCGAATCGCGCAGCGGCCTGGGGCCCTTCGGGTCGAAGGGCATCGGCGAGCCGTCGCTCACCCCGGTCGCCCCGGCCATCGCCAACGCGGTCGCCGACGCCATCGGCAGCCGCGTCTTCGAGCTGCCGATCACGCCGGAACGGGTGGTCCGGGCGTTGCGGGCGAAGGCGGAGGCGGCAGATCAGGCAAACCGGACATGATCCGGCCGGAGCGCCCGGGTGACATCCCGGCGATCCGCGCGGTCAACCGCCTGGCCTTCGGGCAGGCGGACGAGGCCGATCTGGTCGATGCGCTGCGCGACGGCGGCTATGCGATCGCCTCGCTGGTCGCCGAGGATGAGGGCGACGTCGTCGGGCATATCCTGTTCAGCCGCCTTACGATCGAGGCGGCAGGACGCACGATCGCGGCGGCCGCGCTGGCACCGATGGCGGTGTTGCCGGAGCGTCAGCGCGAGGGCATCGGCTCGGCGCTGGTCGAGGCGGGGCTCGCGGCCTGCCGGGAGGCGGGCGTTTCCGCCGTCGTGGTGCTGGGCCATCCCAGCTATTACCCGCGGTTCGGGTTCTCGGCCGAAATCGCCCGGCGCCTGCGCCATCCCTTTCCGGCGGCCGGCGATGCCTTCATGGCGTTGGAACTGATTCCCGGCAGCCTCGACATCGAGGATGCCGCCGTGCGCTACGCGCCACCGTTCGGTATTGCGGGCGATTGAGCGGCGCCGGGACCTCGCCAGCATCGAATTGTCCGGAAGGTTGGGAAGGTCTGGTGCCCCCGGGGAGACTCGAACTCCCACTCCGTTGCCGGAAACAGATTTTGAGTCTGCCGCGTCTACCAGTTCCGCCACAGGGGCATGCGACCTGCGGATTGCCGCATCATACGCGGGCGGCGGCGCGGGTCAATCGCGCGTGTCATATGGGGTGCTGACGCGGCGCATGCGAGCCTGTATGCTCGCGCGCCGCAACCGCGGGAGATCCCGATGAAGTCACCGCTGCGACCCCTGTACGACTGGACCATGGAAAAGGCCGGCGACAGGCGCGCGCTACCGTGGCTGGCCGGGATCTCCTTCGTCGAAAGCTCGTTCTTCCCGATCCCGCCCGACATCATGGTGATCCCGATGGTGCTGGCCGACCGGGCCCGCGCCTGGCTGATCGCCGGCGTATGCACCGCGGCTTCGGTGCTGGGCGGGTTCTTCGGCTACCTGATCGGTTTCTTCCTGTTCGAGGCGATCGGCCAGCCGATCATCGAACTGTACGGCCTGGAGGACGCCTTCGCCCGGTTTCAGGGGGCCTACGCCGAATACGGCGCGGTCATCGTGTTCGGCTTCGGCCTGACGCCGCTGCCCTACAAGGTCATCACCATCGCCAGCGGCGTCGCCGCCCTCAACCCGGTCATTTTCGGCCTCGCCTCGTTGACCAGCCGCGGGCTGCGCTTCTTCCTCGAAGCAGCGTTGCTGTACTGGCTCGGGCCGCCGGTGCGCGCCTTCATCGAGAAGCGCCTGGAGCTGGTGACGCTGGCCGTATTTGTCCTTGGCCTCGCGGGATTCATCGCCGTAAAATACCTTTTTGAATCATAGGGAAAGTTCTTGATGCGCACCTCTCCCAACACGATCCCGGGCCTGATCCTGCTGGTCACCGTGGGCGTGCTTTCGGCGGCCTACAGCGCCCAGTATATCGGCGGCCTGCGGCCCTGCATTCTCTGCCTGTACAGCCGCATCCCCTGGTTCATCGCCGGTGGGCTGATGCTGGTGACGATCCTGCTGCATTTTTCCGGTCCCGGGCGCCGCGGCATCCTCTTGCTGACCGGGCTGGCCATGCTGGTCGGCACCGGGATCAGTGTCTACCATGTCGGCGTCGAGCAGGGATACTTCCAGCCGCCGGACGCTTGCAGCGCCCAGGAAATGCCGGCCAATCTGGAGCAGCTCAAAGCGTTGCTGAACACCGCCGCGCCGCCACGCTGCGACGAGATTCCGTGGCAGATGTACGGGATATCGCTGGCCGGCTACAACGTCATCGCATCCTTTGCCATGGCTTTGGCCGCCTTCATCGGCATAAGGCGGGCGTGATGACGGCGCGCCGGACTGCCGACGGACCCGCGGCCGGGCCCCGCTGGCTCCCCGGCGATCCGGCCGGCCGCGCCGTGGTCGAGCGGATCGTGCGGGTCGACCATGCGGGCGAGTACGGGGCCAGCCGGATCTACGCGGGGCAGCTCGCGGTCCTCGGGCGCAAACACCCGGCCTACGGCGAAATCCGGCGCATGGCGGAGCAGGAGGAACGTCATCTCAGGACGTTCGAGAAGCTGATCGTCGAGCGCCGCGTGCGGCCGACCGCGCTGGCACCGCTCTGGCACGTCGCGGGGTTCGCCCTCGGCGCCGGCACGGCACTGCTGGGCGCGCGGGCGGCGATGGCTTGCACCGTGGCCATCGAGGAGACCATAGACGAGCACTATGCGGGCCAGGCCGCGGCCCTGGAGGACCTGCCGGAGGAGTCGGAGCTCAAGGCGGTGGTCGAGGAGTTCCGCGCCGACGAACTGGAACACCGCGACACCGCGCTGGCGCACGGCGCCGAGGGGGCCCCCGGCTATCCGGTGCTGTCGGCGGCGATCAAGGCGGGCTCGCGGCTCGCCATCTGGCTGTCTGAGCGGGTGTAGGGCGTCCGCCCGGGCGCATCCCGGAACAACCGCACCCGGACGCCGGCCCGATCAGTACGGATCGAGCTCGGTATCCCAGTACAGGAAGTCACGCCAGGATTCGTGCAGGAAGTTCGGCGGGAAGGCGCGGCCATGCTCCTGCAGCTGCCACGTCGTCGGCCGGTAGGGCGGGCGGCGCGGCACCATCCGGCACTCCCGCGGCAGGCGACTGCCCTTGCGCAGGTTGCAGGGTCCGCAGGCGGCGACGACGTTCTCCCAGATCGTCCGGCCGCCGCGCGAGCGCGGCACCACGTGATCGAAGGTCAGGTCATGGGCCGGCGCGGCATCGCCGCAGTACTGGCAGACAAAACGGTCGCGCAGGAACACGTTGAACCGCGTGAACGCGGCGCTGCGCTTGGTCGGCACATATTCCTTCAGGGAGATGACGCTTGGCAGGCGCATCTGCATGGACGGTGAGTGGACCTCGAGATCGTATTCCGAGACGATGTTGACGCGCTCGAGGAAGACTGCCTTCACCGCCTCCTGCCAGGGCCAGAGGGACAGGGGGAAGTAGCTGAGCGGCCGGAAGTCGGCGTTCAGCACCAGGGCCGGGCAGATATGCGTTTCGACGGTCATCCTTCTGTCATCGTTTTGCCGTGTCGGGATGGGCGCCCCGACACGCGCATTGTAGATACCCGACCGTTAAGGCAATTACAAGATATCGTGGCTTTTGAGACGATTACGACACGATAGGGGCTAGAAACGGTCATCCGGCGAGGGTTCGGACCGCCGGGAACCCTAACGCCCGGTCCAGGAATAGTAATGCCACAGCAGCAATGCCGCGGGACCGCGCCACGGGCGCCAGGTCTCGGCGATTTCCATCAGAGCGGCCCGGTCCGGGCGCGCGTCGAGCCGCTTGAGCCGCTGCGCGCCGATCATCAGGGCGAGGTCGTCGGCCGGGAAGGCGTCCGGACGGCCAAGCGCGAACAGAAGATAGATCTCGGCGCTCCAGCGACCGATGCCGCGCAACCGCACCAGCTCGTCGATCACGTCGCCGTCGGCCCGGCCGGCGAGACCGTCGAGTTCGACGGCGCCGGACAGCACGGCCTCTGCCAGGCTGCGCGCGTAGCCCGCCTTCTGGCGGCTCAGCCCGACGGCGCGCAGCGCATCCTCGTCGAGTGCGAGCACGGTCTGCGGGCTCAGCGGATCGGCGGCGCGCACCAGCCGGTCCCAGATCGTCGCCGCCGCGGCCTTCGACACCTGCTGCGCGACGATCGCGCCGAGCAGCGCCTCGAAGCCCGGCTCGCGGCGACGCAGCGGCGGCGGCCCGGCCTCCGTCAGCGCCCGTGCAACGTCGCCATCGGTCGCCGCGAGCGCAGCAAGGCCCTGCTCGAGCGTGTCTTCGGTCAGAACGAGAGCTGGCGCCATGGCGCCAGCCTACTAGACGCCGGCGTCGCGCAAAAGGGGCTCAAGCGAGGGGTGAATGTTCGACGATGTGTTACGGATGAAGGCCAGCAACGCCCTCTCGTTATCGTCCAGCGTGTTGTCGCGGTTCAGGCGGCCCAGCAACCAGCGCGCCTCCTCCTCGTCCACAGCCTCGCGTTCGAGCGCAATGCCGGCGTCGCGCGCTTCCGCCTCGAGGTCGCGCGCACGCACCGGCTTGTTGATGGCCTGCAGCGCGAGCGAGAACCGCGCTTCGAGATCCGCACGGCGGCGACCGAATGTCTCGCTCGTGATCTTCGCCGTCTCGCTGCCGACCTTCTTGAGAAAACCGCCGACGCCGTCCCGCTCCTTCAGCCACTGTTCGCGACGCAGCACCTCCTCCGCGGTTGGCGGCGCCGGAATCTCACGCGGAAACATCAGGTGGTTGCCGATCGCATAGACGAAGAGGCTCTTCCAGGCCGCGGCATTCTCTTCGCGGACGGTGCCGTCGTTGAGATCGAAGAGCGCGTCGGCCTCTGCGCGCGTAACGCGGATCCTGCCGGCGCTGGCCGGCGCATAGACGGCGCGCTTGATCAACTCGATATCGATGGCGTCGATGACCTTGGGTCTGCGATCGCGACCATACGCCGCGGCATCGGGCTCCAGGACGCTCTCCTTCACCGCAAGCAGGACGAATTCCGCCAGTTCGGCCGGCACCCATTCTGCCCAGTGCAGGATATTGGCCAGCGCCTCCAGCTCCGTCGCGCTGTCGATCCGGTTGTTGCGCAGGATCTGCCGGCGCAGATAGCGGGCCTTGTCGTCATCGACATAGCCCCGGGGCACCGCCTTCCAGACGAAGTAGTCGGTCAGCGTGTCGACAAAGAGCTGGTCCCAGCTCTCGTGCTTCTCGCGGCATTCGTCGTTGAGCCGAAAGACCGCGTCGATCTCGGCCTGATCGGCCTCGCCATCCTCGAAGATCTCGCGGCGCAGGCGTACGACATCGTCCGCGGTCATGCAGCCGCGGGCAAGTACGGCCTCGGCTGTTGCCAGAGCTTGCGACATGGTCTCTAAAGGTCCTCCCGCGCTGTTGGCGCACCATCGCAGACGCGTCGGTGAGCAGAATTCCGTGTCGGGCCGGCATTCGCATCGGATGCCGTCGGCCCTTATAGTCCGCATCCTATGAATGAATTACAAACGACCGTGACCCGTTTCGCGCCCAGCCCGACCGGCCGGCTGCATGTCGGCCACGCCTACAGCGCCCTGTTCGCGGCGCGCGGCGCTGCGGATGCGGGCGGGCGCTTTCTGCTGCGCATCGAGGATATCGACAAGGGCCGCTGCCGGCGGGAATTCGAGGACGGGATCTACGAGGACCTCGCATGGCTGGGACTGACCTGGGAACGACCGGTGCGGCGCCAGTCCGCGCAACTGGGCGATTATCGGGCCGCACTTGAACAACTACATAAGATGGACCTGTTATATCCCTGTTTTTGCACGAGAAAAGAAATCATGCAGGAGGTGGACTCCGCAAACCGTGCGCCACACGGCCCGGACGGACCGCTCTACCCCGGCACCTGCCGCGCGCATACGACGGAAGAGCGCCGCGACCTTATCGCGGCCGGCGAGCCGCACGCGTTGCGGCTCGACATGGCGAAGGCGGCGTTCCTCGCAGGACCGCTGACGTTCACGGATCTTGAGCGCGGGACGATCGCGGTCGACGGCCCCGGCTGCGGCGATGTCGTGCTGGCCCGCAAGGACGTGCCGACCAGCTACCACCTTGCGGTCTCCGTCGACGATGCGATCCAGGGCGTCACGCTGGTCACCCGCGGCGCCGATCTGCTGCACGCGACCCACGTCCACCGGATCCTGCAGGCCCTGCTGGACCTGCCAGAGCCGCAATACCGCCACCACAAGCTGCTGACCGGCGCCGACGGCCGGCGTTTCGCCAAGCGCGACCGCAGCCTGACCCTTGCGGCGCTGCGTGCGGACGGCAAAAGCCCGGCGGAAGTGCGGGCGATGGCAGGGTTTCCCGATTGACGGTCTGGCGCCATGGCGCCAGCTCCGGACCCTATCCTGTTCGTCCAAGGCCGCGGCAAAGCTGGACGTAATCCGGCTCGTTGTCGGCGTCGATCAGGCCGTGGCGGAGCAGGAAGTCGATGATGACGAGGCTGCAGTTGAACTTGAACGCGAAGCTCTCGCGCACGGTTTCGATGACCCGCGCGATGGGCCACAATTCGAACGCCTCCACCTCGCCGTCGGTGTTGCGCGGCGTGAATACCGCCGGCAGCTCCAGGTCGTAGCAGAACTGCTGGTCGGGTTTCAGCCCTTCCTCGCACTGGTGGCAGTAGGCGATCGACCCGACGGGACGGGCCCGGGCGGCGAGACCGGCCGGGATATCGGCCTCCTCGGCGCACTCCTTGACGACGTTCTCCGTCAGCCCGATTCCAATCGGCTGGCCGCCAGCCACCATGTTGTCGAGCATGCCCGGATAGGTCGGCTTGTCGCGTGCGCGCCGCGCGACCCACATGTGGATGCCGTCGGATTTGCGCACGTAGCCGTTGACGTGCACGCCCCAGCTGCGCACGCCGAGCCACGGGCAGGTTGCACGCTCGATCTGCAGCAGCGGCGCCTCGCCCCATTGGCGCATCACCGGGTACATCTCACCGTGCCAGTCCGGGAATTCGCCGGCCTCGCGCAGGGCGCCGAGCATCCCGTCGAACGCGGCGCTGCGGTTTGCGAAGCCGTCGAGGCCCGGGGCCAGCGTCACGCCGTCCGGCCCGACCGTCACAGCATCGGCAAACGCCCGCAGCCGGTCGACCCGGTCGCGCCGGATCCGGCCGACCGTCTGTCCGGCCACGTCGAACGGGACGAAGTCGTTGGGAGTCCAGTTGTTGCAGTGGCGGATATGATCGATGAAAGCCACGATTGGGGGGTCACCCCACCGGCGGCGGCGCATACACGCGCCGCGCCGATTCGACTCCGCGCAGCGCGGTCTCCCCCAGCGCCTCCCAGTCCAGCGGCAACAGGTGCGAAAATGCGTTCGAGACGACGATCCGCCGGCCGAGCGTCTTGGTCAGGCCCTCGAGCCGCACGGCCTCGTTGACGGCCGGCCCAATGGCGGTGAAGTCGATCCGCTCCGGCACTCCGACATTGCCGAACAGCACCTCGCCGACATGGAGGGCGAGGCCGAATTCAAGCGGCGGTTCGCCGCGCTCGACGTGCACCGCGTTCAGCCGTCCCAGGCGGCGCTCGGCATCCTGCGCCGCGGCCCAGGCCATGCGGGCGGCGCGCGGGCCGCCGCCCGGGCCCTCGATGTGGAAGATCGCCAGCACCGCATCGCCGATGAAGCGCAGCACCTCGCCGCCGTGGTCGAGCACCGCGCCCGCCGTGCATTCGAAATACCCGTTCAGCAGTTCCAGGAACGCCGGTCCGGCCAGACGCTCTGCCAGCGACGTCGAGTCGCGGAGGTCGCTGTACCAGATTACGGCGTTCAGGAGGGCGCCGTCACCCCGCCGGATCTGGCCCTCCAGCACGCGCCGTCCTGCGTTGGGGCCGAGATAGGCGGTGACGACATTGCGCGCCGTCTGCTCGCGCTTCGCCATCTTGATGCCGACAGCGAGTCGGCCCTGGACGCGCCGTAACACCGAGAGATCCTGATCCTCGAATCCGCCGGGCCGATCAGTGGCCCAGCTCACCATCATGCCATCCTGCTGCTGCCGGGCCTGCGATTCGATGCCGAACAGCGACAGACATGCAAAATACTCGGTGATGCCGCAATGCCGCAGCTCGACCAGAAGCGGGTATTTCGCCCAGGCGCCGCCCGCCACCGCCAGCGGTATCCGCAACTCGGTCTCACCGCTGTCCTCAAGGCGCTTCAGCGGACTCTGCTCCCATTCGCGGCTCGGCTCGTCGGTCCGGCGGTGACTTAGCAGCTCCGGCGCCTGGCCGCGCCACCAACGAAAACTGATAGCGCCGACCAGCGGATGAAGGGTGCGAACAGCCAGATGACCCCGGCGCAATGGAACGCCCGCCTTGCACAGGCGGTCGCACACGCCGACGAAGAGCTTTTCCATGTCGGCGTCGATCAGCGACTGGCTCACCACCCAGTCGGTGATTTCACGGATGGCGGCGTCTCGGCTGGCGTCCATCATGTCTCCCATTCAGGGAAATCTGGACTCATCGCGCGAGTTCGGCAAGCGGATCGGCGGGCGCGTCGGGTCCCCTCGCCGGTGGGCGGTCGGCCACTCACCCCTTTTCCGCCGTCAGCACCGTCGACACGCCCCAGACCTGGCGCAGGCAGCCGGCGATGTGGCGCGCCATTTGCGCCTCCATGCCCTGCACTTGCAGATCGATCGTCAACTCGCCGGTCGGGGCGATCCTGCTGTGCCACAGGCTGGGCACCAGCCCGCGCTTTGCGAACAACTCCAGCACACGCGGCATGATGCCGGGGTCGGCATCGGCGACGACGGAAAAACAGGCGGTGGTATTCTGGCTCTGCGGCGCGAATGAGCGCTCAACGAAATCCCGGTACATGTAACGCAGCCTCATAGGTCTGGGGGTATGCACGAATCAATGCGGCCCGGCCCTCGATAAGGGCCGGGAGGCTAATTCGCGCCCCGAGACGTTTGTTGCACTGCGTCATCATGAGGACGGCACAATACGCCCGCCGCCGGCCGGAATCAAGGGAGGCGGGAAGACGGTCTCACCGGGGCCCGCGGCTACGACGGGATCAGCTGGATCAGCACCGCCAGGCTGCCCAGCGCCAACGCCGTGGACAGCACCACCGACATGCCGATTCCACCGGACGCGACCTCGTAGCGGTGGGCCAGCACGAAGACGTTGATTCCCGCCGGCATCGCCGCCAGGAGCACGGCGACCCAGACCCACGAGTCCTGGACGGCGAACACCTGCGTTGCCAGCACCCAGACGATGGCTGGATGCAGCACGAGCTTGACCGCCGAGACGACGAACGCCTCCTTCAGGCCGCCGGTCACCGGATACTGGGCAAGGACCCCGCCCAGCGCGAACAGCGCGAGGGGCCCGGCGGTATCGGCCAGGGTCGCGATCACGTTGTCGATCGGGCCGGGCAACGGCGGTCCATACAATCCGTAAAGCGCGCCGGCGACGAGCGCGACGATGAACGGGTTGTGGATCAGCTCGCCGACGGTCTCCTTCGCCACCTTGCCGATGGTGCCGCCCTGGCGCCGGCCGACGCTGATCACCGTGACCACCAGCGGCACCATGATCAGCCCGTGCACGCCGATCAGGATGAACAGCGGAACAGTTGCCGAGTCGCCGAGAATGCCGAGCACCACGGGAATGCCCATCAGCACCGTGTTGGAATACGAGGCGGCACCGCCGAACACGCCCTGGTGCGACAGCCCGTTATGGAAGATGCCGCCCGCCGCGAGCATGCCGATGACGAAGGCGGCGAGCGCGCCCAGATAGTAGGACAGCAGGAAGCCCCAGGGGATTTCAGCGGGAATGGTCGCGCGGGAGGTATAGCGGAACAGCAGCAGCGGGACGGCGACGCCGAACACGTAATGCGCGACGCCGTCGACTCCGATCTGGCGGAACAGCCGCAGCTTCGCCATCAGCCATCCGATCAGGACGATGGTGAAGGTGGGCAGGATGCTGTCAAGGACGCTGTCCAATTTGCCAATCCTCCGTGCGGCGCCGACGCGGACATCGTTGCGGCCGGCGCGGCATGGCCAGATTAGGCGGGGAAAGCTGAATTTTGGGTTACCGGCCGGCACCGGCGCGCGGCCGGACCGTCAGGAACGCTCGATCAGCCATATCAGGCCGGAGACCGTCGCCGCGCCGAGCGCCGTCGACAGGACGATGGTGGTGCCGGCGGTCGCCGTACCGGCGCCGTAGCGGTTGGCGAAGATGAAGACGTTGACCCCGGTCGGCATCGCCGACAGCAGGGTCACCGCGCCGGCCCAAATCGGATCGAGGCCGAACACGCGGGTCGCCAGCAGCCAGACGATCAGCGGCTGGACGACGAGCTTGAGGGCGGAGATGACCAGCGCCTCGGCGACGTGGCCCGTGATGCGATACCGGGCCAGCGTGCCGCCGAGCACGAACAGCGCGACCGGCGCGCCGGCGCCGCCGAGCATGCGAATGATGTCGTCGACCGGCCCGGGCAGGGGCGGGCCGATCCGGCCGTACACGACGCCGCCGATCAGCCCGATGACGAGGGGATTGCGGATCAGGTCGAAAAGCGTTTCGCGAAGGCCACCCAGCATCGCGCCGGCGCGCCGCTGTCCCATGCCCAGGACGATCACCAGCAGCGGCAGCAGGACGGCGTTGTGGACGCCGATCACGAGGAACAGGGGCACCGAGCCCGCGTCTCCGAAGACCGCCAGGACGATCGGGATGCCGAGCAGCACGAGGTTCGAGAAGCAGGCGCTGCCCGCGAAGGCGCCCTGCTCGGACAACCCCTTGCGGAAGACCAGCGCCGCGATCAGCATCCCCGCGCCGAACACCGCGTAGATGCCGAGGTAATACGACAGAAGCACGTCCCATGGGATGTCGTCGGGCAGCCGCGCGGTGGCCAGGGTGCGGAACAGCAGCAGCGGGATCGCGACGCTGAAGACGAAGTGGGAGATGCCGTCGATCGCCGCCGGTCCGAAGACGCCGGCGCGGGCGAGCACCCAGCCGACCACGACGATGCCGAAGACCGGCGCGACGATTTCGAGAACGCTTTCCAAGGGTCGGGGCTCGGCCGAATCAAGGCAGGGGCGACGGTGCGGAGGTTCGACAGTCGCCGATCGCCAACCCACTTGCAAGGCCGAAAGCGGCAGCGCGCCCGCGGAGCGTACGAATTCTGTGGACTTGCCGGGCGTCAGCGCACATATGTCCGGAGCAGAAGTTTGCGGATACCCCTGATGTCTGACCTGTGGATCTATCACCGCCGCCCGTCCAGCCTAGTCCGTTACCGTCACGGCGGGGCGGCAGCGTTCGACCCGGCCATGCGGTCGCCGTTGGCGAAGGCCGTGGTCCAGGCCGCGGCAGTCGAACCCGGCGACGACGAGAAGATCCTGCAGTTTCCCCTGCCGCCCCAGGCGCCGCGGCCGCCGCGGTCGAGCAAGCGGCGGCGGGGCCGCGTGAAGCCAACGAAACCAAAGAAGCGGGACAGCTAGGAGCCCGCTGCGCCCTCAAGCAGCTCGACGATCTCTTCCAGCGTCCGGTTCAGCTCATAGTCCTTGGGCGTGTAGATCCGGGCCACCCCCATATTGATGAGCGCGCCCTGGTCGGCCGGCGGGATGATGCCGCCGACCACGACCGGCACATCGCCGAGCCCCGCCTCACGCAGCAGCTGGATGACTTCGCGCACCAGCTCGACGTGGCTGCCGGACAGGATCGACAGGCCGACGACATTGGCCTGCGTGCGTTTGACGGACTCAACGATCTCGCTTGGTGTCTGCCGGATGCCCTCATAGACTACATCGAACCCCGCCAGCTGCGCCCGCAGGGCGACCTGCTCGGCGCCGTTGGAATGCCCGTCCAGTCCCGGCTTGCCGACCACCATGGTGACCGCGCGGCCGAGACGTGCGTTCAGCGCGTCGACCCGCGCCGAAAGCGACGAAAGCCGCGCGTCGGTGGTTTCGGCCTTGTCCCCGACGCCGGTCGGCGCCCGGTACTCCCCGAACACCCGGCGCAGCGCATCGCCCCATTCGCCGGTCGTCACGCCGGCGTGGGCGCAGGCGATCGACGCCTCCATGACGTTCTCGCCGTCGCGGGCGGCCCGTTCCAGGTGCGCCAGTGCGGCGCCGGCCGCCGCACCGTCGCGCGCCGCGCGCCACGCGACGAGGTTGCGGATCTGCGCGTCTTCCGCCGTGTGATCGACGTGCAACACCGTCCCGTCATCCGCGGTAAGCGGCGACTCCGCCCCGTCGGTGTAGACGTTCACGCCGACCACCGGCTGCGCCCCCGACTCGATCGCCGCAACGCGCGCCGCGTTGGAGCGGACCAGCTGCGCCTTCATGTACCCGGATTCGACCGCGGCGACGGCGCCGCCCATCGCCTCGATGACGGCCAGCTCGGCGCGCGCCTCGTCCTTGAGTTCCGCGACCTTCGCCGCGATCACGGGCGAGCCGTCGAACAGGTCGGCGAACTCCAGAAGGTCCGTCTCATGGGCGACGATCTGCTGCAGCCGAAGGCTCCACTGCTGGTCCCACGGGCGCGGCAGGCCGAGGGCCTCGTTCCAGGCGGGGAGCTGGATGGCGCGGGCGCGGGCGTTCTTCGACAGCACCACGGCGAGCATCTCGAGCAGGATGCGATAGACGTTGTTCTCCGGCTGCTGTTCCGTCAGCCCCAGCGAATTGACCTGCACGCCATAGCGGAAGCGGCGGAGCTTCTCGTCCGCGATGCCGTAGCGGTCGCGGCACAGCTCGTCCCACAGCTCGGTGAACGCGCGCATCTTGCACATTTCGGTAACGAAACGAATGCCCGCATTGACGAAAAAGCTGATGCGTCCAACGGCTTGCGGGAAGTCCGCCGCCGCGACCTGGCCGCCGGCGCGCAGGCGGTCGAGCACCGCCATCGCATTGGCCAGCGCGTAGGCGAGCTCCTGGGCCGGCGTCGCCCCCGCCTCCTGCAAATGGTAGGAACAGATGTTGATCGGGTTCCATTTGGGAATCTCGCGGCAGGTAAACGCGATCACGTCCTCGGTGAGCCGAAGGCTCGCGGCCGGCGGAAAGATGTGGGTGCCGCGCGACAGGTACTCCTTGACGACATCGTTCTGGGTGGTGCCGGCGAGGTCCGCGCGGGCCGCGCCCTGCCGTTCCGCCGCCGCGACGTACAGCGCCAGCAGCCAGGCGGCCGGCGCGTTGATCGTCATCGACGTGTTCATGCGGGCCAGCGGGATGTCCTCGAACAGGGCCTCCATGTCGCCGAGATGCGAGACCGGCACGCCGACCTTGCCGACCTCGCCGCGGGCCAGCGCATGGTCGCTGTCGTAGGCCGTCTGGGTCGGCAGGTCGAAGGCGACCGACAGCCCGGTCTGGCCGCGTTGCAGATTTGTGCGGTACAGCGCGTTGGAGGCGGCCGCCGAGCTGTGGCCGGAATAGGTGCGGATCAGCCAGGGCCGGTCGCGATCCGGCCGGTCCGGCCCCGGGTCAGCCGTCGGAGACCCTTTGTTTTGTCGCGATTTTCCCATTCTTCCCGTATCCCGGTGTGATTCGAACCGGTGCGCCCGCGTGCTCGACCGCGGTCATAATGTGTTATGATCGGCCTTCAATCTGAAACAAGCTGTCTTATTGTGCAATGCAAAATTTTGGTGTACCGATTGTGCAATCGCAGCATGGAAACGGACTCTCGCGGAGACGGGCAAGAGATGAGCAAGCCAGCTGAAGTCGTCGATATCACGGCGAATCTGCCGAAGAAGGACCTGTACGAGATCGGCGAAATTCCCCCGCTCGGCCATGTGCCGAAACAGATGTATGCCTGGGCGATCCGGCGTGAGCGTCACGGCGAGCCGGAGGAGGCCATGCAGGTCGAGGTCCTCGAGGTGCCGCCGATCGACAGCCACGAGGTGCTGGTCATGGTGATGTCCGCGGGCGTCAACTACAACGGCGTTTGGGCGTCGCTCGGCGTGCCGGTCTCGGTGTTCGACGTGCACAAGGCGGACTACCACATCGCCGGCTCGGACGCCGCCGGCATCGTCTGGGCGGTCGGCTCCAAGGTCAAGCGCTGGAAGGTCGGAGACGAGGTCGTGGTGCACTGCAACCAGGACGACGGCGACGACGAGGAGTGCAACGGCGGCGACCCGATGTTCTCGCCGTCGCAGCGCATCTGGGGCTACGAGACGCCGGACGGCTCCTTTGCTCAGTTCACCCGCGTGCAGGCGCAGCAGTTGATGCCGCGGCCCCAGCACCTGACCTGGGAGGAGAGCGGCTGCTACATCCTGACCCTGGCGACCGCCTACCGCATGCTGTTCGGGCACCGGCCGCATACCTTGAAGCCGAGCCAGAACGTGCTGGTCTGGGGCGCCTCGGGCGGACTCGGCTCGATGGCGATCCAGCTGATCGCGACGGCCGGCGGCAACGCCATCGGCGTGATCTCGGACGAGAGCAAGCGCGATTTCGTCGTGCAGATGGGCGCACGCGGCATCATCAACCGCAGGGATTTCAATTGCTGGGGTCGCCTGCCCGAGGTCGGGTCCTCGGAGTTCAACGACTACATGAAGGAGGTCCGCAAGTTCGGCAAGGCGATCTGGGACCACACCGGCAAGGGCAACGACGTCGACTTCGTGTTCGAGCATCCCGGCGAGGCGACGTTTCCGGTCTCCTGCTTCGTCGTCAAGCGCGGCGGCATGGTGGTGTTCTGCGCCGGTACCACGGGCTACAACCTGACCTTCGACGCGCGCTTCGTGTGGATGCGCCAGAAGCGCATCCAGGGCAGCCATTTCGCCAACCTGATGCAGGCCAGCCAGGCCAACAAGCTGATGGTCGAGCGGCGCATCGACCCGTGCATGTCGGAGGTGTTCGCCTGGGACGACATCCCCCGCGCCCACGCCAAGATGCGCGCCAACGAGCACAAGCCGGGCAACATGGCGGTGCTGGTGCAGGCGAAACGCCCGGGACTGCGCACCTTCGAGGACGTCGTCGAGGGATAGCGCGTGAGGGCCTACGGCATCGCCCGGCACCCCTGGGCGGACATGCGGGGCCGTGCCGATGGTAACCGAATGTTAGGTGAATCCGGTCTATGCCGGCGGCGCAGGACGTCTGGATTCATGGGTTGGACGATGTCATGCGGCTTTGGCTCGTACTTTTCGTGTCCGTTGCGGTCGCCGGTTGCGCGGGGGATCCGTACACAGCCGTCGCGCCGGAGAAATGCGTCGGCTGCGACAGTAGCGGCGTGGCAAAGCGTGCGCAGGCCGCGGCCAAGGGGCGGACCGAGCCGGTACCGAAATGTTCCGTGCCGGAAGAGGATTCCCCGATGGTGAGCTTCTCGCGCGGCGTCGACCCGGCCCGGATGCTGACGGTGGCTGCGGTCGGCGACGTGCTGCTGCACGACCGGCTGCAGAAATACGCCGCCGGCCACAAGGACGGGTTCTACGCGATGATGGAACCGGTGGCCGACATCATCCGGGCCGCGGATGTCTCGTTCGCCAATCTCGAGGGGCCGGCGGCGGCCGGGGTTACGGCCAGCGGCCGCAAGGTGAAGGAACCGGCGGGCCGCTATGACGGCAGGATCTACGCCGGCTACCCGAGCTTCAACTATCACCCGTCGATCGCCGCCGATCTGAAGCGGGCCGGTTTCGACGTCGTGCTGACCGCCAACAACCACGCGCTGGACCGGCTGTCCGCCGGGGCCGACGGGACCGTCCGCGCGCTCGAGGCGGTCGGGCTGTCCTTTACGGGCAGTCGCGCGAAGACGGACAAGGACCGGCCATGGCATACGATCACGCCGGTCGCCGGGGCGGGCGGCATGTTCAACATCGCCTGGCTGGGCTGCACCTACGGCGTCAACGAACAGCCGGATCCGCACCGCCAGATCCTCAACTGCTTCGAGGACCGCGACCTGATCCTCGAGCATATCGCGGCCCTGCGCACCCGCAAGGACGTACACGGCGTGATCTTCGCGCCGCACTGGGGCACCGAGTACCGGCACAAGCCCAACAAGAAGCAGAAGGCGCTGGCCTACGATGCGCTGGAAGCCGGGGCCATCGCCGTCCTCGGCACGCACAGCCACGTCGTCTCGCCATGGGAGAAGTACGTCACGGGGGACGGCCGCGAGACCTTCATCACCTACTCGCTGGGCAATTTCGTGAGCAACCAGGAAGGGCTGGCGCGCCGGGCCTCGCTCATCCTGTTGCTCGGCCTGACGCCCGACGCGACCGGCGAGGAACTGGCGGTGGCGGCGGCGGGATGGATCCCGATCCACATGTACCGGGCGGACGGCAAGGGAATAAAGGGTCCCATCCATGCCGAAGCCATTGACCGGACGAACGGCCGCAAGAGGGCCATGGACCTGCTGCTGAAACACCTGCCGGCGGACAACATCCATCCGCCGACCACCGATTTCTGGGCGGGCAACGCCTGCCGACCGGCAATATCCTAGGATATCGGGCATGACAACGAACGCCGGCGCGGCGGATCTCCTCGACACCTGCGCGGGTGCGCTTGCCGCCGCCGAGACGCTGCTGGACGCGGCGCGGTCGGGCGTTGCGGCGGCGGTGCTGCGGGAGGGCCGGGTCGATGCCGCGCTGCTCGATCGCGAGCAGTTTGCCGTGCACGGCTTCGCCTGGATGGCGACCTATGTCGAGGCGCTGCGCCAGATGCGCGACTGGGCCGGGCGCTGCCGCGAGGGCGGGTCGTTCGGGGAGCTGGAATCGCTGATCCTGCGGGCGGCGTTCGGCGAGTACTGCGCCCAGCTTTCCGGCGGCATCGCGTTGAGCCAGGTGGAGGTCGCACGACCCGCCGATATGGGGGTTCCCGAAGCCGCGGTCGAATCCTTCCGCCGGGCAATTCCGGCCATCATATCCTCCGGCAACACCGCGGCGGTGCGCCAGCGCATCGCAGAATTGATCGCAGAGGGCAATTTCGGTGCCGCCGCGCTCGGCGACGAGATGCTGGAGATGGTGCGCGACCAGTTTCGACGCTTCGCGGAGGAGCAGGTGGCCCCGCACTGCCATGAATGGCACAAGCTTGATGCGTTGATTCCCATAGAAATCATCGAGCAGCTCGCCGAACTCGGCGTGTTCGGGCTGACCGTGCCGGAGACCCATGGCGGGCTCGGCATGGGCAAGGCGGCGATGTGCGTGGTCACCGAGGAGCTGGCGCGCGGCTATATCGGCGTCGGCTCACTGGGCACCCGCTCCGAGATTGCGGCCGAGCTGATCCGCCTCGGCGGCACCGAGGCGCAGAAGGAGACATGGCTGCCCAGGATCGCCTCCGGCGAGGTCCTGCCGACTGCCGTATTCACCGAGCCCGCCACCGGCTCCGACCTCGGCGCGCTGAAGACGCGCGCGGTGCGCGACGGCGCGGTGTATCGGATTATCGGGAACAAGACCTGGATCACCCATGCGGCGCGCAGCGACATCATGACCCTGCTGGCCCGCACCGACCCGGAGTCCAAGGACCATCGCGGCCTGTCCATGTTCATCGCCGAGAAGCCACGCGGCACGGATGCGGACCCGTTCCCGGCACAGGGCATGACCGGCACCGAGATTCGCGTGCTCGGCTATCGCGGCATGAAGGAATACGAGATCGGCTTCGACAACTTCGCGGTCGCGGCGGAGAATCTGCTTGGCGGCGAAGAGGGGCAGGGATTCCGGCAGCTCATGGCGACCTTCGAATCGGCCCGCGTGCAGACGGCGGCGCGCGCTGTCGGCGTCGCCCAGAACGCGATGGAGCTGGGTCTCGCCTACGCCAGGGACCGCATCCAGTTCGGTCGGCCGATCGCCGAATTCCCGCGCGTCGCCGGCAAGCTCGCCTGGATGGCGGTGGAAACCATGATCGCCCGCCAGATCACCCTGTTCGCGGCGCGCGAGAAGGATTCCGACCGCCGCTGCGACATCGAGGCCGGCATGGCCAAGCTGCTGGCCGCCCGCGTCGCCTGGGCCAATGCGGACAACGCGCTGCAGATCCACGGCGGCAACGGCTATGCCGAGGAGTATGAGATCTCGCGGGTGCTATGCGACGCCAGAATTCTGAACATCTTCGAGGGCGCCGCCGAGATCCAGGCGCAGGTCATCGCCCGCGGCCTGCTGAGTCGGCGCAATTGAAAAATCTCTTTGTTGCCACAATCTCTTAAGCCTTTTTGAACCGTTAATGCCCTAGCCTGTAGCGCAATCTGGTCCGCCTTTGACAGGGGACGCAATTGCGATGGCCAAGAGAGCATCGGCGCGCGAAGAGGCGCTGGAACTGCTTGCGGGCAGAACCGCATTCGGCGCTGCGTTTTTCGACGTGGCGGCGGAGGCGCTCGTCTCGGGCCTCGATTACCGGCTAGGCGGTGTCGGCCTCCTGTCCGCGGACCGCAAGAACGTTGAGCTGCTGTCGCTTCACGATCGCAAGGGCAAGGAGGGTGCGCGCAGTTACCCGTTGGCCGGGTCGCCGTGCCAAAGGGCCTACAAGGCCAAAACCAAGCAGCCGCATGTCTTCATCTCGGGACGCGCCCTGAAGCGCTACACGAATATCGCCGGGCTGGGAAAGGTCGAGGCGACCTGCTATCGCAGCGAGGTGTTCTACGGCCTGGACGGCAAGCCGGCGGGCCATGTATTCGCGGCCGGAACCCGGGAGGACGACGATGATTCCGACGCGCGGGCGTTCTTCCGGCTCGTAAGCCAGCGTGTCGGCGCCGAATACAACCGGGGCCTCGCGGAGGAAGCGCTCAAGCAGAGCGAGCTGCGAACGCGCGCCGCCGAGCAGCGCCTGCGGGACGCCGTGGAAAGCCTGTCCGACGGGTTCGCGCTGTACGATTCCGACGACCGCTTGGTCCTCTATAATCAGAAATGGTTGGAGCTCTACGGATACTCGGAGGAAGACGCCCGGCCCGGCGTCCTCTATGAGGATCTGGTGCGCCTGGATGCCGCGCGCGAGGCGGTTGCGGGCGACGTTGACGCCTATGTCCGGCAACGGCTGGCTTACCGGCGGCGGTTCCTCGGCTCGTTCGATCTGCAGCTGCGGGACGGACGCTGGATCACGATACGCGAGCGCGGCACGTCGGACGGCGGCATCGTCGGTGTCCAGACCGACATCACCGACCGCATGGAAGCCATCGAATCGCTGCTCGGCGAGAAGACGGCAGCCGAACAGGCCAGCGCAGCGAAATCCGAGGATCTCATCAAGATCAGCCACGAATTGCGCACACCGCTCAACGCCATCGCAGGCTTCGGCCATATCATCAAGTCGGCCTCGTTCGGGCCGCTCGGCAATCCGAGATACCAGGAATATGCCAGTGACATCGTGGCGGCGGCCGAACATGTGCTCGGATTGATCACGGGAATTCTCGACCGGGCGAAAGCGGACTCCGCCGGCCTGTCGCTGCAGGAGGAGACCATCGACGTCGCCGAGACGGTCCGCGCGGCGCTGGTGTTTGTGCGCGACGCGGCGGCGAACAAGCGGATCGCCATCGACCTGTATCTCGCCGACGACATGCCGAAGCTGCGCGCCGACCCGCGCAAACTCAAGCAGATCCTGCTCAATCTGCTGGCCAACGGGGTCAAATTCACGGCCGAGGGTGGCCGGGTCATGGTCATCGTGCGGGCCAACCGCGACGAGGGGTTTGTGTTCGAGATCGCGGATACGGGGCCCGGCATCGCCGACGAGGATATCGATCACGTGCTGCGCGAATACGGGCAGGTGCACGGCGAGGAACCTGCAAACGAGGAGGGAACCGGTCTCGGGTTGCCGCTGGCGTCGAGCCTCGCGGCGCTACATGACGGGGTGTTGGAGCTCGACAGCGCGGTCGGATTCGGCACGCTCGTGACCGTGCGACTGCCTTGGGAACGGGCGGTTTTCAACGAGGACGGCCGGCGCGCCAGCGTATGACGCGAGGGACGACCGGCCCGCTTGGCCGCGCCGCACCGCGCCGAGGTGATCGAGCGCCGCGTGCCGTTCGACGGTAATCGATTGGCATCTGCCGGGGCGACGCGCTATATCGCTGGGCATGTCCGACACCCTGACCATTCTGCTGTTCGTGGCCATGGGCATCACGGTCGTGGTGCTGTTTACCGGTCTCATCTCGATGGCGCGCGGCGGCGCGTTCAACCGCAAGCACTCCAACCGGCTGATGCGTCTGCGGGTGCTTTTCCAGGGCATCGCGGTCCTGATCTTCGTGTTGCTGGCATTCGTCTTCAAAGGCGACTGAGGCCGCGCATGGTCAAGCTGACGAAAATCTACACACGCGGCGGCGATGCCGGCGAGACCTCGCTGGGCGACGGCACCCGCGTGCGCAAGGATGCGTTGCGCGTCGACGCCTACGGAACGGTCGATGAGGCCAATGCGGCAATCGGCATCGCCCGCCTGGCCACGCAGGGCGAGCCCGACGCCATGCTCGGCCGGATCCAGAACGATCTGTTCGATCTCGGTGCGGACCTTTGCCGACCGGAGGGCGGGCACAGGGCCGAAGGCGGGTTGCGCGTCACCGCAGTCCAGGTGGCGCGGCTCGAGGCCGAGATCGACCGGCTGAATGCGGATCTCGCGCCGCTCGAGAGCTTCGTCCTGCCCGGCGGCAGCGCGGCCGCCGCACACCTTCACCTCGCACGCACGATAACGCGACGTGCCGAGCGGCTGGCGGTGGCCCTCGCCAAGGCGGAGCCGGTCAACCCGGAGGCAGTCCGGTACTTGAACAGGCTGTCTGATTTGCTGTTCGTCCTGGCCCGCCACTGCAACGATGGCGGGGCCGGCGACGTGCTGTGGACGCCGGGCGCGAATCGGTAACCGGCGGGGCGCCCGCGCCGGACAATCATCGTTGACCGGCGGTCGCGGGCCGGAGACCGGATCGCAACCCGGGCACGGTGCCGTTGTTTTGCGACTGCGAAATGTTCTGCCGCATTGCGGCAATCCTTGCCTTGACAGGGGTTGTGCCCGGTCCTAAACAGGGGCGTTTTCGCTGCCGCGCACCATCCCCACTGTCGCAGGGAGCCATCATGAAAATTCTCGTCGCCGTGAAGCGCGTCATCGATCCCAACGTCAAGGTCCGCGTCAAGGCGGACGGCACGGGGGTCGAGACCGCGAACGTCAAAATGGCCATGAACCCGTTCGACGAAATTGCCGTCGAGGAGGCCATCCGCATGCGCGAGGCCGGCAAGGCAGAAGAAGTCGTCGCCGTTTCGATCGGCGCGCGCCAGGTCCAGGAGACGATCCGCACGGCGCTGGCCATGGGCGCGGACCGTGGCATCCACGTCGCGTCCGACGAAGAGATCCAGCCGCTGGCGGCGGCCAAGCTCCTGAAGGCGGTGGTCGAGAAGGAACAGCCGCAATTCGTGATTCTCGGCAAGCAGGCGATCGATGACGATGCCGGACAGACCGGGCAGATGCTGGCCGGACTGCTCGGCTGGAGCCAGGCGACCTTCGCCTCGAAGATCGTGATCGGGGACGGCGAGGCGGAGATTACGCGCGAGGTCGACGGCGGGCTCGAGACGATCAAGTCGAAGCTGCCGGTCGTGGTGACCACCGACCTGCGCCTCAACGAGCCGCGCTACGCCTCGCTGCCGAACATCATGAAGGCGAAGAAGAAGCCCATCGAGGAGATCTCGCCGGCCGATCTGGGTGCCGACGCGGCGCCGCGGCTCAAGCTCGTCAAGGTCGTCGAGCCGCCGAAACGCAAGGCCGGGGTGAAGGTCGAGTCGGCCGCCGAGCTGGTGGACAAGCTGAGAAACGAAGCGAAGGTGATCTGAATCATGAGTGTCCTGGTCATCGCAGAGCACGACGACGCCGAGCTGAAGCCGGCGACACTGAACACGGTTACCGCGGCCAAGGCGCTCGGCCAGGAGATCCACGTGCTGGTGGTCGGGGACGGCTGCGCCGATGTCGCCGCGAGCGCAGCGAAGATCGACGGCGTGGCCAAGGTGCTGGTCGCAGATGCTCCGGAATACGCGCACCGCCTGGCCGAGAACGTCGTCAACCTGCTGGTCGGCCTCGCCGACGGCTACAGCCACATCCTTGCGCCGCACACGACGTCGGGCAAGAACATCCTGCCCCGCGTTGCGGCCCTGCTGGACACCCAGCAGGTATCGGACATCACCGCCGTGGTCTCCGAGGACACCTTCGAGCGGCCGATCTACGCCGGGAACGGCATTGCCACGGTGCAGGCGACGGATGCGAAGAAACTGGTGACGGTGCGCGCCACCGCATTCGAGCCGGCCGACGAGGACGGCGGATCGGCCGCGGTCGAGCCGGTCGCCGCGACGGGCGATGCCGGCCTGTCGAGTTTCGTGCGGGCCGAGACCAGCCAATCCGAGCGGCCGGAACTCACCTCGGCCAAGATCATCATCTCCGGCGGCCGCGGCATGCAGTCGGGCGAGAACTTCCAGATGCTGGAGCGCGTCGCCGACAAGCTGGGGGCGGCGGTCGGCGCCAGCCGCGCCGCCGTCGATGCCGGGTTCGTGCCGAACGACTACCAGGTCGGCCAGACCGGCAAGATCGTGGCCCCCGACCTGTATATCGCGGTGGGGCTGTCCGGCGCCATCCAGCATCTCGCCGGCATGAAGGATTCGAAGGTCATCGTTGCGATCAACAAGGACGAGGAGGCGCCGATCTTCCAGGTCGCCGATTACGGCATCGTGGGCGACCTGTTCGATGTCGTTCCGCAGCTGGAGGCGGAGCTCGACAAGCTGGGCTGAGGCCGGCGCGGCGCCGCGCGTCCGCAGAACGAGAAAAAGGATTTCGGTCTTATGATCAAGACAATCGGCGTGATCGGCGCCGGCCAGATGGGCAACGGTATCGCGCATGTGGCGGCCCTTGCGGGCTACGACGTGAAGCTCCTGGACGTCTCGCAGGAGCAGATCGACAAGGCCCTGTCGACGATCGACCGCAACTTGGACCGGCAGATCAAGCGCAAGAAGATCAGCAAGGAGGACAAGGACGCCGCGCTGGCCCGCATCGAAACCGGGCAGGACTACGCCATCTTCGGCGATTGCGATATCGTGATCGAGGCGGCGACGGAGAACGAGGAGATCAAGCGCTCGATCTTCAAGGCGCTGGTGCCGCATCTGAACGAGACCGCGCTGGTCGCCACCAACACCTCGTCGCTGTCGATCACGCGCCTCGCCACCGTGACGGACCGGCCGGAGCGCTTCATCGGCATGCATTTCATGAACCCGGTGCCGGTGATGAAGCTGATCGAGCTGATCCGCGGCCTGGCGACCAACGACGAGACCTTCCAGGCGGTGCGCAAGCTGTCGGAGGATCTCGGCAAGACGATCGCCGTGGCCGAGGATTTTCCGGCCTTCATCGTCAACCGCATCCTGCTGCCGATGATCAACGAGGCGATCTATACGCTGTACGAGGGGGTCGGCGGGGTCGAGGCCATCGACACGGCGATGAAGCTGGGCGCGAACCATCCGATGGGCCCGCTGGAGCTCGCCGACTTCATCGGGCTGGATGTGTGCCTGTCGGTGATGCAGGTGCTGTACGACGGGCTCGCCGATTCGAAATACCGGCCGTGCCCGCTGCTGGTCAAGTATGTCGAAGCCGGCTGGCTTGGCCGCAAGTCGGGCCGCGGCTTTTACGACTACGGCGGCGAAACGCCGGTCCCGACACGGTGACGTCGGTCAACCCGCTGCGCCGCGGCGAGCGACCGGAGGCGTGAAACGAGCCCATGCGTTAGGGTTTTCCGCGGGGTTCGGGGCCCGTTAATTGTCCGACAGCTTCCTGGGCGGACCGGGGCGGCAGGCGCAGCCGGCCTTGTCGAGCCGGTCGTCCCTGCCCTCTCGCAGGTAGTGCCGGATCAGGGCGATGCCCTCCTCGGAGTCCCATTCCGCGTAGCCCGGCAGCTCGCCGACGACGCGCCCCTCGCGATCTATGAGGAAGGTCCAGGGCAGGGCCCGCATGCCGAGCGCCTGACCGAGTTTCATCTTCGGATCGAGAAACAGGTCGAGCCGGTGGATGTCGAGCTTCTCGAGAAACGGGGCGGCCACCGCGGCGCCGCCGCGGTCCTGGTTGACCGCCAGAACGCGCAGCCCCTCGCCCCCGAGTTCGAACTGCAGCCTGTCGAGCGAGGGCAGTTCGCGGATGCAGGGGGCGCACCAGGTGGCCCAGAAGTTGACCAGCAGGACGCGGCCCTTGAAGTCGCCGAGCTTGACCTCGGACCCGTTTCCGGCGAGGAACGGGGTCTGCGACGCTGGAAGCGGCGGGTCTTTGAAGCTAAATTGCTCCATCCAGCCGGTTACGGGCGGCGGCTCGTCCGCGCCGGCGGGTCCGCTCAGCACACCGGAGACGGCGCCAAAACCGATGGCCAGGGCCACGATGCAGACATTCTTGTTCATACCTGTCTCCCGCCGATGGACGCGGCCATGAGCGCCAACGAAATGTGGGGCGGGCGTTTCGCCGCCGGGCCGTCGGACGTGATGGAACGGATCAACGCATCCATCGGCTTCGATTGGCGACTCTACGCCCAGGACATCGCGGCGTCCAAGGCTCATTGCGCGATGCTGGTGGACCAGGGGATCGTCGGCGCCGAGGACGGCGCGGCGATCCAGGACGGCCTCGATGGCATCCTGAAGGAAATCGAGTCGGGACGCTTCGAATTCAAGCCCGCCCTGGAAGACATTCACATGAACGTCGAGGCCCGCCTTGCCGAATTGATCGGCGAGCCTGCCGGCCGCCTGCACACGGCGCGCAGCCGGAACGACCAGGTAGCGACGGATTTCCGGCTCTGGGTGCGGGACCGGATCGACGCGCTGGATATGCAGCTGGGTGATCTGCTGGGGGTACTGATCGACCGGGCGGAGGCGGAGGCCGACACGCTGATGCCCGGCTTCACCCATTTGCAGTCGGCGCAGCCGGTCACCTTCGGGCATCACCTGATGGCCTATGTCGAGATGTTCGGGCGCGACCGGAGCCGGTTCGCGGACTGCCGCAAACGGCTCAACGAATGCCCGCTGGGCGCGGCCGCGCTGGCGGGAACGTCGTTTCCGATCGACCGCAGGAAGACCGCCAAGGCGCTTGGCTTCAACCGGCCCATGGCGAATTCCCTCGACGCCGTGTCCGCGCGCGACTTCGCCCTCGAATTCCTCGCCGCGGCCGCGATCTGCGCCACCCATCTGTCACGCCTCAACGAGGAGATCGTGCTGTGGTGCTCGGAGCAGTTCGGCTTTGTCCGTCTGTCCGACGCGTTCACCACGGGCTCCTCGATCATGCCGCAGAAGCGCAATCCCGACGCCGCGGAGCTGGCGCGCGCCAAGGCCGGCCGCATCGTCGGCGCGCTGACCGCGCTGATGGTGGTGATGAAGGGCCTGCCTCTGGCCTACGGCAAGGACATGCAGGAGGACAAGGAGCCGGTCTTCGATGCGGCCGGATCGCTGGCGCTGGCGCTGGCCGCGACGTCCGGCATGGTCGGCGATCTTAAGGCGGACCGGGCCGCCATGCGGGCGGCGCTCGAGCCCGGATTTCCGACGGCGACGGATCTTGCCGACTGGCTGGTCCGGGTGCTTGGACTGCCGTTCCGCCAGGCGCATCACGTCACGGGTCGCCTCGTCGCACTGGCCGAAGAGCGGACCTGCCAGCTGGCAGATTTGGCGCTTGCGGACATGCAGGCGATCGAGCCGCGCATCACCGCGGACCTGTTCGACGTGCTGTCGCCGGAGAATTCGGTGCGCAGCCGCACCAGCCTCGGCGGGACGGCGCCCGCATGCGTCCGCAAGGCCGCCGCCGCGGCACGGAAACGCCTGCTGTGAGCCGCCGCCGCTTTCTGGGCCTGATGGCGGGCGCAGCCGCCGCCACTGTCGGCGGCTGCGGCAAGAAGGGCCGGCCGAAGCCGCCGGAGCCGGAACGAAGCAGGTTTCCACGCCAGTATCCGAAGCCGGAATGAATCACTTCCAGTATATCGACGGCGAACTGCACGCCGAGGACGTCCCGCTTGCCGAGATCGCCAGCGACGTCGGGACGCCGTTCTACTGCTATGCGACTGCGACCCTGGAACGTCACTACAGGGTGTTCGCAAAGGCATTCGCAGGCCACGACGCGCTGATCTGCTATGCCGTCAAGGCGAACGCCAACGTTGCGGTCATACGCACGCTGGCGGATCTCGGGGCCGGCGCCGACGTGGTGTCGGGCGGTGAGCTGCGCAAGGCGCTGGCCGGCGGCGTGCCGCCCGAGCGCATCGTCTTTTCCGGCGTCGGCAAGACCCGCGTGGAAATGGCGCATGCCCTAGACTGCGGGATCATGCAGCTGAACGTCGAATCGGTCCCGGAGCTGGAGGCGCTGAGCGCGATCGCGACGGACAAGGGCGTGACCGCAGATATCGGGATCCGCATCAATCCCGACGTCGACGCGCGGACCCATGCGAAGATCTCCACCGGCAAGGCGGAGAACAAGTTCGGCATCGCCGTCTCGGCCACCGCCGACGTCTTCGCGCGGGCGGAGGCACTGCCGGGCATCCGGCCGGTCTCCGTTGCGGTCCATATCGGATCGCAGCTGACCGACCTGGAGCCGTTTCGCGCCGCGTTCACCAAGCTCGCGGCGCTGGTCCGGGAGCTGCGCGGCCGCGGACACAGGATCGAGCGCGTCGATCTCGGCGGCGGGCTGGGCATTCCCTACCGCGAGGAGGCGCCGCCCCTGCCGATCGACTACTCGGCAATGGTCAAGGACACGGTCGGCGACCTCGGCTGCCAGCTTGTCTTCGAGCCGGGGCGGATGCTGGTGGGCAACGCCGGCATCCTGGTCAGCCGCGTGATCTACGTGAAGGAGGGCGAGGCCAAGCGCTTCGTCATCATCGATGCGGCGATGAACGACCTCTTGCGCCCAGCGATGTACGATGCATGGCACGAGATCCGGCCGGTCACGGCCCCGCTGCCCGACGCGCCGGCCGCGCCGGTGGACGTCGTCGGACCGGCCTGCGAGACCAGCGACACCTTTGCGCGGCAACGCAATCTCACACCTGTTCGTGAAGGCGATCTTGTGGCAATCTTAACCGCCGGCGCGTATGGTTCGGCGATGGCGTCGACATACAATATGCGGTTGCTGACGCCGGAGGTGCTGGTGCGCGGCGCGCAATGGTCGGTTGTGCGTGCGCGGCCCAGCTATGAAGATCTGCTTCGGCAGGAGGCTCTGGCCAAATGGCAGGATGGCCCTAGATAGCTATTGCGGCGGATGGCAGAGGATTTCGCATGATCAGACAGCGTGAGGATGCCTACTGGCTCTTGCGGGTATCGCTATCCGCGGTGGTGCTGTTTTGCGAGCGTTTGTGGCGGGCGCTGTGGCCGGCCCTGGGGATCGCCGGGGTGTTCGTCGCGCTGGCCCTGTTCGATGCGTTCGCCGCAGTTCCGGGCTGGCTGCACGGTGTTGCCCTGTTCGTCTTCGCAATGGCGCTGGCGACCGCGCTTTGGCGCGAATTCAGCCGGTTCCGGATGCCGGAGCACACGGCCGCACGCCGCCGGCTCGAGCGGGTCAACGAGCTGACCCATCGGCCGCTGGAAGCGCTGGATGACGATGTTGCCGGCGGCGCCGACGCCGATCCGGTGACGCGCGCCCTGTGGCAACGGCATCAGACGCGGATGCGCGAATCCATCGCCGGGCTGAGGGTCGGCGCGCCGCATCCGAGGCTCGCCCGAAAAGACCGTCACGCCCTGCGTTTCGGCATTGTGATCGCTCTCGGCATTTCGGTCATCGTTGCCGGCGACGATGCCGGAAACCGGCTGCTGCAAGCATTGCTGCCGGATGTTTCCGCCATGCCGGCGCGCGATGCGAAACTCGATGCCTGGCTGACGCCGCCCGAATACACCGGCAAGCCGCCCGTCTTCCTGGCCGGCGGCGCCGATCGAAAGGCGCCCGACGGCCCGATCACGGCGCCCCAGGGCAGCCTTCTGGTGGCCCAGGTCAGCGACGCAGGATCGGCGCCCGTGGTCAGGCTGCCCGGGCGCGAGGAAGACGGGACGGCGTTCGACGCCACCGCGGAGAGCAGTTACCGCATTCGGATTCCGCTCGAGGAGGACGGCCGCGTGGCGGTCCAGCTGGAGGGGCGCGACCTCGGGGCGTGGGATGTCGTGATCATCCCCGACCGGGCGCCGACCGTCGCCTTCCTCAGCGAGCCGGGGGAGACGGCTCTCGGCGCGTTGCGCATCGATTTCGAGGCGCACGACGATTACGGCCTGGCAGGGGTTACCGCGACGATCCGCAGGGAGGAGGGCTCCGCCGCCGACTCCGACGCAATCGTCTTCGACCTGCCGCTGCCCGGGCTCAATGCCACCGACGCGGCCGGCACCGGGTACCAGGATCTGACCCCACATCCCTGGGCCGGCCTGCCGGTTCTGGTGCAGCTGACGGCGCGCGACGGCCGGGGCCAGCGGGGGATGAGCGGCGCGATCAGCATCGTCCTGCCGGAGCGGATCTTCAACCACCCCGTGGCGCGCGAGATCATCGCCCAGCGCAAGCGCCTGACAGCGGAGCCGGAGGCGGCGCGCGACTCGGTCGGGGCCGAGCTGCAGGGGATTGCCGGTCGCACTGACGCCTATGACGGCGACGTCGTCGTGTTCATGGCGCTGTACACCGCCAGCCGGCGCCTCAAATACGGTACCGCGGCGGATACCATCGAAGCGGTCCAGAAGCTGCTGTGGGACACTGCGCTGCGACTCGAAGACGGCGAGCTGTCGCTCGCCGCACGGGAGCTGCGCCGCCTGCAGCAGGAGCTTATGGAGGCGCTCGCCAACGATGCGTCGGACGAGGAACTTGCGCGGCTGATCGATGAGCTCGAGGCCGCACTCAACGAGCTGCTCGATGCCCTGGCCCGCATGGAGCCGCAGGATACGGAGGGGCTGCCGTTCGATCCCGAGGCGCTGGCGATGACCCGGCAGGAACTGAAGGACCTCTTTGACCGCATGCGCGAGCTGGCGCAGACCGGCGCCAAGGACGCGGCACGGCAGATGCTCGCCGAACTTCAGAATCTGCTCGAGAATCTGCAGGCTGGCCGCATGGGACAAGCGCCGCAGCAGTTCCGCCAGGGCATGCAGATGCTGGATGCCTTGCAGGAGTTGATCCAGGGGCAACAGGAGCTGCTTGACCGCACCTATGGCGAGGCCCAACGGCGGAGCGAACAGGGCGGCCAGCCGCAGCCGCGAAACCGTGATGGGTCGCAGCAGGGCCAGCAGCAGGGTCAGCAGGGCCAACAGCAGGGTCAGCAAGGCCAGCAGGGTGGTCGCGGGTCCGTTGACACGGCCCTGCAGGAGGCGTTGCGCCGCGAGCTCGGCGAAATCATGCGCCAGTTGGGCGAGGTGACCGGTGAGATCCCGCGGCAGTTCGGACGGGCGGAAGGTGCGATGCGCCGGTCGACGGATGCTTTGCGCTCGGACCAGCCGGGCGCGGCGGTGCCGCCGCAGACCGAGGCCCTCGACCAGTTGCGGGAAGGCGCCCGGGCGGCGACCGAACAGCTCATGCAGCAGTTCGGCGGCATGCAGGCCGGCTTCCAGCGTGGGCAGCCGAGCATGCAGTTCGGCCAACGGGACCCGCTGGGCCGCCGGACGGAGGGCAATCAGGGAATGACCCAGGGCGACGTGGAGATTCCCGGCGAAAGTGATATCCAGCGCGCCCGCAGGATTCTCGAGGAACTGCGCCGGCGCGCCGGGGAGCGCGAGCGGCCTCCGGTGGAACGCGATTACATAGACCGGCTTCTCGAACCCTACTGAATTCCGGGCGGAACGACGGCGCGCTCGCCCTGTCCGGCAGGCGCCGCAGCGTCCGGCTTCAACGCCCGAATGCCGGTGCCGGTGGCGGGCGGCGCGACATCACCGGTGGATGGCGTACCGGGTTTCGGGGCGACGCCGCCCGGCCCGAAACGGCCGGTCACGACGCCGAGCGCAAACAGTGCAATCACGACCAGGCACAGCACCAACAGGAAGATCTTGAACTTGCGCCCGCCCTTGCGCGGTGCGGCCTGCTCGACGGGTTTTGTCGCGGCGGCGGCCGCCTCGGGTGGCGTTGCCGTGGCGGCTGCCGGGGTCCCGGACGCGCCGGCGCTCTCGCCCCCGACATCCGTCTTGCCGCCGGCTTCCGATGGAACGGCGGCCGCAGCGACGGCGGATTCCGACGCCGGCCGCGGCGCGACAGCGGTATCCGCGGCCGCCGGCGCCGCCGCCGACGGTTCGGCGGCAGCTGCCTGCTGAGATGCCGGTTTTGGAGGCCGCAACGCGAACTGCCCTGTCGGCGTCGGCGTGCCGTCCCGGCGCACCCGCCACACATGGGCGCATTTCGCGCAACGAACCTTGCGTCCGTCGGGCTTCAGAAGCGCCGGATCCACCTTGAACCGGGTGTGGCAGGCTGGGCAGGAAACGATCATGCCGGACGGAGGGACCTGCTGTTGGGGTCGATCAGGCAGGTATAGGTTGTCGCCCGGTGACTTGCAAGAACAGCGCTTTACGGCCCCGCGGTTTCCATGCCATGTTGGAGGCGGGAACGAACGCCCCCCGCGGAATGGAACCACCCGAATATCTTGTCCGAAAATCAGACCTTTAAGAACGCCGTTCGTTTCGAGAATGTTGGCATGCGCTATGGCACCGGCCCCGAAGTGCTGCGCGAAGTCACGTTTTCCCTCGCTCCGGGCTCGTTTCATTTCCTGACCGGCCGCAGCGGCGCCGGCAAATCCTCGCTGCTCAAGCTCATGTATCTGGCGCACCGCCCGAGCCGCGGCCTGATTACCCTGTTCGACGAGGATATCGCGACGGTCCCGCGCGGCCGGCTGCCTCTGCTGCGTCGCCGTATCGGCGTCGTGTTCCAGGAATTCCGGCTGCTCAACCACCTGTCCGCGTTCGACAACGTCGCGCTGCCGCTGCGCGTCGCCGGCGTGCGCGACAGCACGGTGCGCAAGAACGTCCGGGAGCTCCTGCACTGGACGGGTCTGGCCGACCATCTGGAGGCGCGGCCGCCGACCCTGTCCGGCGGCCAGCAGCAACGCGTCGCCATCGCCCGCGCGATTATCGCAAAGCCCAGCCTGCTGTTGGCCGACGAGCCGACCGGCAACGTCGACGAGGCGATGGGCGTGCGCCTGCTCTACCTGTTCGAGGAGCTGAACCGGATGGGAACGACGGTGGTCATCGCAACCCACAGCGAGGCGCTGATATCGCGTTTCCGACACCCGGTCCTGCATCTGGAGGACGACGTGTTGGCCGCGCGCGAGATGCCGGCGCACCGTTCGGCGGTATCCGTGCATCCTTCCGCGCCACGGGCCGGCGGGCCGAAGCCATGATCCGCCGGCGCGGAGACCTCGTCCTGTCGCGCGAGCCGTCGGCCCGGCTGGTGCCGTGGATCATCGGTCTTATGACCTATCTCGCCTGCCTGATGCTGGCCGGGTCGCTGCTGCTGTCGGAGCTCCTGGACCAGTGGAGCAGCAACCTGACCGGCACCGTGACGGTCCAGGTGATGCCGGTCGAGGAGGAGTCGGCCGAGGCGATGGATGACCGCGTTGCGCGCCTGGTCGAATTGCTGCGGCGGACCCGCGGCGTGGCCACGGCGCGGGCCATCCCGCTGCCGGAGATCTCGGACCTCCTGGAGCCGTGGCTCGGTGCCGGCGCGCCGCTTGAGGACCTGCCGCTGCCCCGCCTGATCGACGTCAGGTTCGACGAGGCGGCGCCGCCATCCATGGAGATGCTGCGATCGACGCTCTCGAACGCCGATCCCGGCGCCATCGTGGATGATCATGGCGTCTGGCGGGATCAACTGGCCGGACTCATCGGGGCGTTGGGGGCGGTCGCCGGCTTCATCGTCCTGCTGGTCGCCGTCGCGACGGTGGGAATCGTGATCTTCGCCACCCGGAGCGGCATGGCCGCGCACCAGGACGTCATAGAGGTTCTGCATCTGATCGGCGCACGCGATGTCTTCATCGCGCGGCAGTTCCAGAATCTGGCCCTGTCACAGGGTTTCCGCGGCGGGCTGATCGGCCTTGTCCTCGGCGCTGCGACATTGTGGGGCCTGAGCCACGCGGCATCCCGGCTGGATACCTCGATGCTGCCGCCCGTCGCGCTTCTCACATGGCATTGGGGCGTGCTCGCGGCATTGCCGCTGGCCACCGCCCTCATCTCCAACTGGACGGCCAAGCGGACCGTGGTGCGAAGCCTGCGCAAATTGGTGTAACAATGGGCCGATGTCGAGATACGCAATGAACCGCCGGCAGGCGAGCCGCGATGTTCCGGCATAGGCGTGCGCGGCGGCGGCAACGCCGGATGGCGGTGCTGCTCGCCCTTCTGGTCGCCGGGCTGGGCCTCTGGGGCTGGGGGCTGACCCGGTTCGTCGACGACATCCCTCGCGCTGTCGTCGATGACCAGCGCCGCACGGATGCGATCGTCGTGCTGACCGGCGGTACCTTGCGGCTCGAAGCCGCATTCGCGCTGTTTTCCAGCGGAACCGCAGAGAAGCTCCTGGTGTCGGGAGTCGACAAGAGCGTACCCATAGACGAGGTCCTGCGTATCACGGGAATGACACGCGAGGACATGGCGTGCTGCGTTACGCTTGGCTACATGGCACAGGACACGGGGAGCAATGCCAGCGAAAGCGCCGCATGGGTGCGTGGCAACGGAATCAAGTCGATCCGGCTCGTCACCGCCGGGTACCACATGCCGCGAAGTCTCCTGGAATTCCGGGCCGCGCTCCCGGATGTCGAAATCGTCCCCCACCCCGTGTTTCCGGAGCATGTGATGATCGGCGAATGGTGGCGCCGTCCCGGCACGGCCCGGCTGGTCATAGGCGAATACAACAAATACCTGCTCGCTGCGCTTCGCACGCTCTTCGGCATCGGGGGCGGCACGTGACGGCGACGCAATATTTGCGGTCTTTTCTCTTCACACTGGCGTTCAACGCGACCACCGTCGCAATGAGCCTGCTTGTCGTGCCGGCGCTCGTCCTGCCCTACCGCCTGGTGCTGGTCAGCAAGCAGCTCTGGCTCCGCGTCGTGCTGTGGCAGATCCGGCGCGTCATCGGCATCGATTTCGAGCAGCGGGGAACGGAGAACATCCCCGCAGGCCCCGTTATCTTCGCAGCCAAGCACCAGTCGGCATGGGACACGCTGGGCCCGAGCTACGTTCAGCCCGAAATGGTGTTCGTCCTCAAACGCGAACTCACCTGGATCCCGGTGTGGGGCTGGTATCTGATCCGCATCGGCATGATACCGATCGATCGGGCCAGGGGCATCACCGCGCTGAAACGTGTCGTGGAACGGGCCCGCAGGACCATCGCCCTGGGCCGGTCGGTGCTGATTTTTCCGCAGGGGACCCGGACGCCGCCGGGGGCCAAGCGACCGTACCTGCCCGGTGTTGCCGCCCTCTACGCCGGTCTCGGCGTGCCCGTGGTTCCGGTGGCCCTCAATTCCGGGCTGTTCTGGCCGCGCCGGAAGCTGGTCAAGTGGCCGGGCACGATCACGGTGGAATATCTGGAGCCGATCGCGCCGGGCCTCGATCGCAAGACCTTCATGAGGACACTGGCCGACCGGATCGAGTCCGCGACGGCCCGTCTCGAAATCGAAGCTCTCGACCGATTTCCCTGGTTGCCGCCGTTCGAGAACGGCGAGCGTCGGTCGGATGCCGGTCGCGCGCCGGTAAAAACATAACGAGAACATCGTTTGACCCCCGAACAGCGAGGGGTTATGAATCGCGATGTGCCGGAGCGGCGATATCAAAACGGGCGGTCATGGAATCCCTCAGCGCCATCGCACGACAGATCTGGGACATGAAGTACCGGCTGAAAGCGCCGGACGGCAGCCCAGTGGACGAGACGATCGAGGACAGCTGGCGCCGCGTCGCGGCGGCACTGGCGGATGCCGAAGCCGATGCGCCTGCATGGATCGGGCAGTTTTTCGAGGCGCTGTCGGGGTTCCGCTTCCTGCCGGCCGGCCGCATCCTGGCCGGGGCGGGAACCGGCCGCGACGTCACGCTGTTCAACTGCTTCGTCATGGGCTCGATTCCGGACGACATGTCCGGCATCTTCACGCATCTGCGCGAGGCCGCGCTGACCCTGCAGCAGGGTGGCGGCATCGGTTACGACTTCTCAACGCTGCGACCCAAGGGCGCACCGGTCCGCGGCGTTGGCGCCGACGCCTCCGGTCCGTTGAGCTTCATGGACGTATGGGACGCCAAGTGCCGCACCATCATGAGCGCCGGCTACCGGCGCGGCGCCATGATGGCGACGCTGCGCTGCGACCACCCGGACATCCAATCCTTCATACGCGCCAAGGCGGAGCCTGGACGCCTTCGCATGTTCAACCTTTCGGTCCTCGTCACCGACTCCTTCATGCAGGCGGTGCGCGAGGACGCCGACTGGCCCCTGGTGTTCGGTGGCAAGACCTTCGCAACCCTGCGGGCGCGTGAGCTGTGGGACGAGATCATGCGGGCGACGTATGAATACGCCGAGCCCGGGGTGATCTTCATCGACCGCGTCAACCGGCTCAACAATCTTTCCTATCTCGAGGAGATCTTCAGCACCAACCCGTGCGGCGAGCAGCCGCTGCCGCCATACGGCGCGTGCCTGCTCGGATCGATCAACCTGGCCCGACTCGTGCAGTCGCCGTTCACCGCCAGGGCGCGGCTCGATATCAAGGAAATGGAGCGGCTGATCCCGATCGCGGTCCGGATGTTGGACAACGCCATCGACGTCTCGCGCTTTCCGCTGGACCGCCAGCGCGAGGAGGCGATGAACAAGCGGCGCATCGGCCTCGGTGTGACGGGTCTCGGCGACGCGCTGATCATGTGTCGGCAGCCTTATGGCGGCGCCAAGGCGGTCGCACTGACGGAGCGGTGGATGGCGGCCTTCCGCAATGCCGCCTACCGCGCGTCGATCGAGCTGGCGCGCGAAAAAGGCCCGTTCCCGCTGTTCGACCGGGAAAAATACCTGGCCGGCGAGAGCATCGCCGCGCTGCCGCAGGAATTGCGGGACGGTATCGCCGAGCACGGGATACGCAACGCCCTTGTTACCTCGATCGCGCCCACCGGGACGATCTCGTTGCTCGCGGACAACGTGTCTTCGGGGATCGAACCGGTGTTCAGCTACCGCTTTACCCGCAGCGTGCTGATGCCGGACGGCAGCCGCCGCGACGAAGAAGTGGTGGATTACGCGTGCCGGGAGTTCCATGCGCTCAAGGGCGATGATGCGCCGCTTCCCGATTATTTCACCGATACCCGGACCCTCGCCCCGGATGCGCATATCGTGATGCAGGCCGCAGTGCAGAAATATATCGACAGCTCGATCTCGAAGACCATCAACCTGCCGGACGACATCGCCTTCGAGGATTTCAAGGACGTCTATTTGCGCGCCTACGAACTCGGCTGCAAGGGCTGCACGACCTATCGCCCGAACGTGGTGACCGGCGCGGTCCTGACTGCGCCGGAGGCGGCAAAGGCGGAAGCGGCGGAAGCGCCGGAGGCGGCGGAAGCGCCGGAGGCGGTGAAGACCGAAGCGCCGCCAGCCGCCGAGTCGGAGCCGGGCATCGTCTACATGACGCAGCCGCTGGAGCGGCCGGAGGCACTGGTCGGCAAGACCTACAAGCTGCGCTGGCCGGAAAGCGAGCACGCCTTCTACGTGACCGTCAACGACATCGTGCAGGACGGGCGCCGGCGGCCGTTCGAGGTTTTCATCAATTCGGCCAATCTCGAGCACTACGCCTGGACCGTCGCGCTGACCCGAATGATCAGCGCCGTGTTCCGGCGCGGCGGCGATGTCACCTTCGTGGTGCGCGAGCTCAAGAGCATCTTCGATCCACGCGGCGGCTCGTGGATGGAAGGCCGCTACGTGCCCTCACTGCTGGCCGCGATCGGCAACGTCATCGAACAGCACATGATCGCGATCGGTTTCATCCCGGAACCGG
Organism: Alphaproteobacteria bacterium; assembly: GCA_041563955.1. Lineage (GTDB taxonomy): Bacteria > Pseudomonadota > Alphaproteobacteria > UBA8366 > JADFVY01. The sequence continues at coordinate 43,896 of JBFGQV010000002.1, forward strand.
AGAAACCGAAGATCGTGGCGATGGAACGGGCAGTGGGCGAGTCGCCGCGGCGGTTCTGTCCGAAATGCGGCCAACCCGGGCTGGTGCACCGCGAAGGGTGCGACCTGTGCCCGTCCTGCGGATACTCGAAATGCAGCTGACATCGTGATGGCAAGGCAGCGGCAATGCCCGAAATGCAAGGCGGCGATCGACGGCTATGTCGACGCGTGTCCGTCCTGCGGCTTCGAGAAACCGGTGCCGCTGCCCTGGCATGTGTACGGACTGATGGCACTGATGTTCGTGGCCGCGATGTGGTTCCTGATCGATCTCGACGCGATCGCCCGCGCGATCCTGTCGGTCCGCGAAGGACTGCGGGCCAGGTGACCGTGCCGGTCGCGACGCTCAAGACGGACCGCCCCGCATGATTCAGACGCCCTTCGTACTGATCGACGACAGCCTGACGGGCCGGCTCGGCGGCCGTTGCCGGCTGTTCGTCGATCCGGTCGAGATCGTCTCCTGCAGTGATTCGGACGGCGTCGGCGCGGCGCTGGATGCGATTTCCCGCGCGGGTGCGCGCGGACTCCATGCCGCCGGCTTCCTGTCGTACGAGCTCGGTTACGCGCTCGAGCCGAAGCTGACGGCCTTGATGCCCCCGACGCGGCCGACGCCGCTGATCTGGATGGGCCTGTTTCGAAGTCCGAAGACACTGGTCTGGCGCGCCGCGCGGCGGGCCCTGTATGCGGGCCGGCGGCCCGGCGACTGGGAGATCATGCGCTCGCGGCACTCGCTCGACCGGGATGCCTATCTCCAACGGGTCGGCGCCGTGCGTGAGTACATCGCCGCCGGCGACGTCTACCAGATCAACCTGACCTTCAAAGAACGGTTCGACTGGCGCGGCGATCCGATCGCGCTGTACGAGACGCTGCGGCGGCGGCAGCGCGTCAACCACGGCGCGATGATCGGCGGGCCCGACTGGTACGTGCTGTCGCATTCCCCCGAGCTGTTCTTCGAGACGGACGGCCGCGCCATCGTCACGCGCCCGATGAAGGGGACCGCACCACGCGGGCTCACGGCCGTCGAGGACAGCGCGCTTGCCGGCTGGCTATGCTCGGACGAGAAATCGCGGGCCGAGAATCTGATGATCGTCGACCTGCTCCGCAACGACTTGGGGCGCATCGCGGAAACCGGCAGCGTCGGCGTTCCGCACCTGTTTGCCGTCGAAAGCTACCGATCGGTGCACCAGATGACCTCGACCGTCGAGGCCCGACTGCGCGGCGGGGCCGGCATTCGTGAGGTTATCGCCGCGCTGTTCCCCTGCGGCTCGGTGACCGGCGCGCCGAAGATCAGGGCAATGGAGATCATCCGCGAACTCGAAACCGCTCCGCGCGGCGTCTACACCGGCGCGATCGGCGCCGTCGACCCGGACGGCACCGCCCGCTTCAACGTCGCCATCCGCACGCTGTTCCTCGAGCGGGGCGGACATGGCGAATTGGGCATCGGCAGCGGCATCGTCTTCGATTCCGACCCCGCGGCCGAGCACGACGAATGCCTGCTCAAAGGCCGGTTCCTCACGGCACCGGAAGAGCGGTTCCAGTTGATCGAGACCATGCGCTGGCGGCGCGACGAGGGGTATTACCTGCTGGACCGCCACCTGGACCGCCTGGCTGCATCGGCGCAACGCTTTTGCATCCGGTACGCCGGCTGCGGTGTCCGGGACAGGCTCGCCAAGCTGGCGGACCGCCTCGACTCGCCGACACGGGTGCGGATCACGCTGGACGAGGATGGCCGGCTGGCGCTGGAATCCACGCCGCTGGATCCGGCCGCCATCGGCCGCACCGATCTCCGCTTCGCGCTGGCGGAACGCCGGGTCGACAGCGGCAATCCCTTCCTCTACCACAAGACGACGCGGCGCGAGGTGCTCGACGCCGAGCGTGTCCGGCTCGCCGCGGCAACCGGCTGTGACGAGGTGGTGTTCTGCAACGAGCGCGGCGAGCTGACCGAAGGCAGCTACACCACCCTCTTCGTCGAGCGCGACGGACTCCTGTTCACGCCGCCGCTGTCGTGCGGCCTTCTGGATGGCACGCTCCGTCGCGAACTTCTCGAGACCGGCGAGCACGACGTCCGGGAACGGGTGATGTATCCGAAGGATCTGGATTCGGCGGACGCGATCTGGCTCGGAAATTCGGTCCGCGGCCTGCAGCGGGCACGGGCGGTCGCGGGCCTGGAGCACGCGTTCAGCGGCGCGCCTCGACCAGGGCGTGCAGGCGGTGGAGCGGGCCGTCGGTGATGCCGAGGAGATCCAGATGCCGGACCGTGTTGGCGAGGTAGTCGCGGTTGTGGCCGCCCTTGCCGACGCCCTGGCGGATCAGCCTGACCATCTCGCCCACGTGGAGGCCGCCGGCATATTGCCGATGATCCCGCTCGACGGTGAAGGCGTGGCAGGCCAGACGCTCACTGGCCCGACGCGGGTATACGAGGCGCGGTCGGTAGACACCGAGCACCATCTCGCGGTCCCACAGATAGCCAAGCGTCTCGCGGGCCCGGGCGCGGGCGACGCGATAGGCGATGCCCCGGCACGAGCCGCCGCGGTCGAGTCCGAGCACGAGGCCCGGTCGGTCCGGGGTGCCGCGATAGCGGTGCGAATAGACGCAGAACGACCGGTGCCAGCCATGGAGCAGCGCCGTGCACGACTCGGCATGAGCGAACCCCGGGTCCCACATCAGCGAGCCGTAGGCGAAGACCCAGATGTCCGACTCGATGACGATCGAATCGAGAAAAGCCCGCTTGCGGCGCGCCAGATCGTTCGCGGATATGTCGTCGGGCATGGCGGCGGGCGTCAGGCGTCCGTCTCCCCGCCGTCTTCCGCCTCGGTGGCGATGAAGCGGCCGGCCTGACCCATCTCGACGACGCCGCGGCGGATCTCGCGGGTCCGCCGGAACAGCTCCTCGAGGGTCTCGCCCTCGCCCCACCGGATGGCGCGCTGCAGCGCCGTCAGGTCCTCGACGAAGCGGCCGAGCATCTCCAGGACCGCGTCGCGATTGTTCAGGAACACGTCGCGCCACATCACCGGATCGGAGCCCGCGATGCGGGTGAAATCCCGGAAGCCACCGGCCGAGTACTTGATCACCTCGCTGGTCTCCACGACGTCGCCGTTGTCCACCGCCTCGCGGCGCAGCTGCGATTCGAGATCCGCCGCGGTGCCGACGATCGTGTAGGCGATCAGATGCGGCAGATGCGAGGTGATGGCCAGCACCCGGTCATGGTGGTGCGCATCCATGAACTCGACCCGGCTGCCAGCGCGGCGCCAGAGATCGGCCATCCGGTCGATCGCGTCGTCGTCGGTGCCGGGTGGCGGGGTGAGGATGCAGTAGCGGTGCTCGAACAGCTCCGCGAAGCCGGAGTCCGGCCCGGAATGCTCGGTGCCGGCGACTGGGTGGCCGGGGACGAAATGCACGCCCGCCGGCAGCAACGGCCCGACATCGCGAATCACTGCCATCTTGACCGAGCCGACGTCGGAGACGATCGCCCCGGGCTTGAGGGACGGTGCAAAGCGGGCCGCAAGATCGCCGAAAGTGCTCACCGGCGTGCACAGCATGACGAGATCCGCGTCGCTCACCGCGTCCGCGACGTCTTCATGGACGCTGTCGACGAATCCGAGCTCCATCGCCCGGTCGCGGGTCGCCCGGGTGCTGGCGCAGCCGGCGATGTGGGCCACCATGCCGTCCCGCTTCATCACCCAGGCCAGCGACGAGCCCTCTAGGCCGAGGCCGATCATCGCGACCCGCTCGAACAGGATCTTGCTCACGACGCCTCCAGAATTTCGGCAAGTGCCGCCACGAGGGCTCGGTTCTCGTCCTCGAGTCCGACGGTGACGCGCAACGACTCGGGCAGGCCGTAGGCGCCCATCAGCCGCGCGATGATCCCCCGCGACCAGAGGAACCGATAGGCCGCGTCGGCGCTGGCCTTGTCGGCGAAGCGCACGAGGACGAAGTTGCCGGCGGACGGCGGCACCTCCAGTCCAAGTCCGCCGATCTGCTGCGTCAGCCAGGCGAGCCAGCGGCTGTTGTGGTCGCGGCTGGCCCGCGCATGCTCCCTGTCGCCGACCGCGGCGATTCCGGCGGCCTGCGCCGGCGCCGTTGTGTTGAAGGGGCCGCGCATTCGGTTCAGGACATCGATGATCGCCGGCGGGCCGTAGGCCCAGCCGAGGCGCAGCGCAGCGAGCCCGAAGATCTTGGAGAACGTCCGCAACATCACGACATTGTCGTACTCGGCCGCCAGGTCGGCCCCCGCGGTATAGTCGGGAAGATCGACGTACTCAGCGTAAGCCGCGTCGATCGCGAGGATCACGTCCGGGCGCAACTCCTCACGCAGCCGCCGCAGCTCCGAGGCCGGCAGGTAGCTGCCGGTCGGATTGTTGGGATTGGCCAGGAACAGCAGGCGGGTCTGCTCGCTCACCCGGTCCAGCAGCGCATCGACATTCGCCGTAAGGTTGGTCTCGGGCGCCATCACCGGCGTCGCGCCCGCCGTCTTCGCAGAGATCGCATACATCAGGAAACCGTACTGGCTCTGCAGAACCTCGTCGCCCGGCCCGGCATAGGCCTTGATCAGCAGCGCGATCAGCTCGTCCGAGCCGGCGCCGCAGACGATGCGCTCGGGATCGAGGCCGAATCGGGTGCCGATGGCCTGCCGCAGATCGTCGGCCCCGCCTTCCGGATAGCGGTGCAACGTCTCTGCGGCTGCCCGATACGCCTCCTTCGCATGCGGGCTGGGCCCCAGCGGGTTCTCGTTGGCGGACAGGACGATCACCCGGTCGACGCCGGCAACCTCGTGGCTGCCGCCGACATAGGGGGCGACGTCCATCACGCCGGGACGCGGTGTCGGGGTGGTCATGCGCTCTGTCCTGCCATCGGTTGCATGCACGCCATCGTTCAGAGTCGCGACGGCTCGGACAACGGCACGGGATAGACACCGACGATCTGCGCCCGCGCCACGTGTTCCTGCGCAATCAGCAGTGCCAGCCGCGGGTCTCCGGCCTCCAGGAACCCGGCCGTCTCGGCCAGGTAGTGCAGGCTGCCGTCGGTGGCGGCGCAGACCAGCCGCCCCTCCAGACCGACCCGGCCGAGCATGTCGGCGAAGAATGCGCGGCGCCGCGCCTCGGTCGTCTCGATCAGGATCAGGCTACGGTCATCGCCCGTCGGCTCCGGGGCGATGCGCGCGATCACCAGCGCCTGGGCCTTGCTGTCCCGCACGTTTCCTGTGCCGGCAAACGGCAGACGCAGGACGACGCGCGGGGCGTCGGCGGACCACAGCCCGGCCCACCAGGGGCGGTCGTCCTCCTCGGACGGATACGGCAGGACGCCGTGGGTCACCGTCCCGTCGGCGACGCCGGCGACCACGTCGCGTCGCGCCGAGCGGGCCGAGACCGCCGTGCAGCTGCCGAAATAGTCCCGCGACAGGTCCCACAGGCCGCCACGCTCATCGTCGAAGACGGCCACGCTGTACGGCCCCTGCATGGCGGTCACCGCCGAGATGATCTCGCGCCAGACGCGGACCAGCGAGCCGCGCGGAAACGGGCCGTCGTGCCGGGCCGCGAGACGCCGCAGAATCTCGGCCTCGCGACCCGGGCGCATGCCGGAAGCCGCCTGCTCGCCCTTGGCCGCCGCGATGTTCTCGACGATGGCGGCGCGCCGCATGATCAGGTCATGCAGCGCGGTATCGATCTCGTCGATCGCGGTGCGCAGATCGTCCAGTCTGTCCTGTGGCCTGTCCATGACCGCACTGTGTCCCATGCCCGGACCCCCCGGGAAATTTGGGTTATTAGCAGGTTGCCGCGCGGCTGTCAGCAGTTGCCGCCGCACCGCCCGCACGGCGAAGTAATCATTGACGGGCCAAGACTTCGACTCTAGCTATTCGGCCATGTCGGAACCCGCGTTCACATTGCCCGGCCACCGGATCGAACTGGGCGGCGACGAGAAGCTGCGCCTCGACTGCGGCGTCGCCCTCGGCCCGTTTCCGCTTGCCTACCAGACATACGGCGAGCTGAACGCCGACAAGTCGAACGCGATTCTGGTCTGCCATGCGCTGACCGGCGACCAGTTCGTCGCCGAGACGCACCCGATCACCGGCAAGCCGGGTTGGTGGGATCTTATGGTGGGGTCGGGCAAGCCGCTCGACACCGACCGGTACTTCATCATCTGCGCCAACGTGCTCGGCGGATGCCTCGGCACGGTCGGCCCCAAGGAGACCGATCCAGCCACCGGCAAGCCCTATGGGCTGAGCTTTCCGGTCATCACGATCGCCGACATGGTGCGCGCCCAGCGCATGCTGATCGACCATCTCGGCATCGACCAGCTATTCGCGGTCCTCGGCGGATCGATGGGGGCGATGCAGGTCCTGGACTGGGCCGCGCGCTATCCGGAGCGGGTGTTCGCGGCAGTTCCGATCGCTGGCGCGGCGCGCCATTCCGCCCAGAACATCGCATTCCACGAAGTCGGGCGCCAAGCCATCATGGCGGACCCGGACTGGCATGGCGGCGACTATCTGCTGCACGGCACCCGGCCGCATCGCGGCCTCGCCGTGGCGCGCATGGCGGCGCACATCACCTACCTCTCGGAAACCGCCCTGCACCGCAAGTTCGGTCGCAGCCTGCAGGACCGCGAGGCCCTGACCTATGGATTCGACGCCGATTTCCAGGTCGAGAGCTACCTGCGGCACCAGGGCATCACCTTCGTCGAGCGGTTCGACGCCAATTCCTATCTCTACATCACCCGGGCGATGGATTATTTCGACCTGGCCGCCGAGTTCGGGTCGATCGCCGCCGCCTTCGAGAGCACGCCGGTGCGGTACTGCCTGATCTCCTTTACCAGCGACTGGCTGTTCCCGACCTCGGAAAGCCGGGCCGTCGTGCACGCCCTCAACGCGGTGGCCGCGAATGTCAGCTTCGTCGAGCTGGAATCGGACAAGGGCCACGACGCCTTCCTGCTCGACGAGCCGGAATTCCGCGACGTTCTTTCGGGATTCCTGAACGGCTGCGCCGAGCACCGGGGCCTGAACGGGACATGAACGGTCCCGCCGCCTCGCTCCGCGTCGATCTGCAACTGATCGCGCAGATGGTCGCCCCGGGCAGTCGGGTTCTCGATGTCGGCTGCGGCGACGGCGCGCTGCTGCAGCACCTGTGGAAGACCAAGGAGGTCGACGGGCGCGGCATCGAGCTCAGCCAGGCCGGGGTGAATGCCTGCGTGCGCAACGGGCTGTCGGTGATCCAGGGCGATGCCGACACCGACCTGAAGGACTACCCGTCCGATGCCTTCGACTACGTGATTCTCAGCCAGACGCTGCAGGCGACGCACAACCCCCGCATCGTTCTCGACCATATGGCGCGGATCGGACGGCGCTCGATCGTCTCGTTTCCGAACTTCGGATATTGGCGGGTCCGTCTCGGCCTGCTCCTCGGAGGCCGGATGCCGGTGACGAAAGACCTGCCGAACCAGTGGTATGAGACGCCGAACATCCATTTCTGCACGATCCGGGACTTCGTGATTCTCGGGCGCGAGATGAATCTCCTTGTCGAGCGCGGCCTCGCGCTGAACGGCGAAGGACGGCCGCTGGGCCTCGACCCCGCCGGCGCCGTGGCGAATCTGATGGCGGTGCAGGCGGTGTTCCTGCTGCGGCGCTCCTGACGCACGGGTGTCGCCATCGCGCGATCAGTCGCCCGCGCGTTCGTCGGCGAGACGCTCCAACGCCTCCATATCGTCGTCGGAAAAGCCGAAATGGTGCCCGATCTCGTGGATGATCACGTGGCGCACCAGATGCCCGAGCTCTTCGCCGGTCTCGCACCAGTAGTCGAGCAGCGGCCGCCGGTAGAGAAAGATCATATTGACGTCCTGACGGACGCCGACCGCCTCCTCGTTGTCCAGCGACACGCCGGAATACAGGCCGAGCAGATCGAACTCCGTCTCGAGCTCCATCTCGCGGCAGGTCTCGGGATCCGGGAAATCCTGGACGCGGATAACCACATCGCGCACGTGACGGCGCAGCTCGTCGGGGATCGCCGCCAACGCCGCGCGGGCGAGGACCTCGAGATCGTCCAGGGAAGGCGCGTAGGTTCCGGTCATGGCCGGCAACAATAGCCGCGCCGGCGGCCGCGCACTAGATTGATGGCAGGCTGGATGAGGAGAAGGCCATGGTCGAAAAACTGTCGCGCGAGGAACGCCGTGCCGCCCTTGCCGAGCTGGGCGGCTGGCGCGATGCAGCTGATCGCGATGCGATCGTCAGGAGTTTCCAGTTCCGGGACTTCAACGAGGCGTTCGGATTCATGGCGCGGGTCGCCATCGAGGCGGAACGCATGAATCACCACCCCGAGTGGTCCAACGTGTACAACCGTGTCGAGGTGACGCTGACGACGCATGATTGCGGCGGCCTGAGCGAGCGCGACATCGCGCTGGCGCGTTTCATCGACCGTGCGGCCGGTTAGCGCGGCTGCATCCGCAGGGCGCTGTCGAGCCGCACGATCTCGCCGTTCAGGACCGGGTTGCCGACCATGTGCATGACGAGGGCGGCGAATTCCTCCGGTTTGCCGAACCGCTTGGGGAACGGCAGCGTCGCGGCGAGGCTGTCCCGTACATCCTCGGGCAGGCCGCGCAGCAGGGGCGTCGCGAACAGGCCCGGCGCGATGGCCAGCACGCGCACCCCGATGGTCGCGAATTCGCGGGCGGCCGGCAGGGTCAGGGCGGCGACGGCGCCCTTCGAGGCGGCATAGGCGGACTGCCCGACCTGACCCTCGAAGGCCGCAATCGATGCGGTATTGACGATGACCCCCCGTTCGCCGTCGGCGTTCGCGGTTCGGCCCGCCATTTCGGCGGCGGCAAGCCGCATGACGTTGAACGTGCCGATCAGGTTGACCTGGATGACCTGCTGGAAATCCTCCAGCGGCATCGGGCCGTCGGTGCCGACGATGCGCCGCGCCGGCGCGATGCCGGCGCAGCTCACCGCGATGCCGCACGGGCCGTGCGCCGATCGCGCCTCGTCCATCGCCACGGCGACCGCTTCCGCATCGGCGACGTTGCAGCCCAGCCCGAGCCCGCCAATGGTGTTGGCGACGGCAACCGCGCTGTTGCCGTCGCGGTCGAGAATGGTCACCTGCGCACCGGCCGCGGCCAGCGCCTGCGCCGTGGCGGCGCCGAGGCCCGACGCGCCACCCGTTACGATCGCCGCGACTCCTCCGACATCCATGGCCGTCCCTCCTGTAGCGGTACACCGCGCGGTATAGCAGAAGCGGTGCGTCGTCACTATATGCCAGTGATGAGCACGAATCTGCCTGTCCCGTTCCCCCATCCGGATCCCCGGCCGGACGACGAGGCGAAGATCCGGGACGGCTTCTGGCGCAAGGTGCGGCGCTACGCCCGGCACATCCCGTTCGCCGAGGAGGCGGTGGCGGCCTGGTACTGCACCCGTGATCCGAAGACGCCACCTCGGATCAGGGCCGTTGCGGTGGCGGCCCTGGCCTATTTCGTCATTCCCACGGATGCGCTGCCGGACTTCCTGCCGACCCTGGGGTTTGCGGATGATGCCGCCATGTTCTGGGCGGTCTGGCAGATGATCGCCAATCATGTCACCAACGAGCACCGGCAGCTGGCGGCACAGGCCCTCGACGCGGAGAATTTGCGCGAATAAGCTGCCCCATGGCGCGGCTGCGGCTCGCCCCGCGCCGGCACCGCAGTCAATCAGGGGGGACATCGCATCATGGAATTTCTGGTCGTCGCACTGGACGGAACCGACGCGCAGGCGCTCGATCGCCGGATGGCCGCGCGCGAGGCGCATTTGGCAGGAGTCGCCACTCTCAGGGAGAAGGGCATTTTCCGCGCCGGGGGCGCGATACTGGATGATGATGGCAATATGGTCGGCTCTGCCGTGATATACGAATGCCCGGACCGGGACACGGTCGAGAAATGCGTGGCCGACGACCCTTACAGCAAGGGCGATGTGTGGCGAAATGTGACGATCTACCCGTTTCGGATGGTCCGCTGATCAAGGCGGAGACTGCCGATGACCGAACCGCTCTGGCAGCCGTCATCTGAACGCGTCGCGCAGGCGAATATCACCGCCCTGTTGCGCGAGCTCGAATTGCGGCACGGTGTGTCCCTGCCCGATTACGACGCGCTGCACCGCTTCTCGCTGGAGCGCAAGGAGGATTTCTGGGTTGCGATCTGGGACCTCTGCAACGTGATCGCGGAAACCCGGGGTGACCGGGTGCTGGTCGACGGCGACCGCATGCCGGGCGCCCGGTTCTTCCCCGACGCACGGCTCAACTTCGCCGAGAACCTGCTGCGCCGGCGCGACGATGGCCCCGCTATGATCTTCCGGTCCGAGGACAGGGTGGAGCGGACCATGAGCTGGGCCGCGCTGTACGATGCGGTCTCGCGGCTGTCGCAGGCGCTGCGGGCCGCCGGGATCGGCCCCGGCGACCGGGTCGCGGGATTCGTGCCGAACATGCCGGCGACGGTCGTCGCGATGCTGGCGACGACGGCGCTGGGCGCGGTGTGGACCTCATGCTCGCCGGATTTCGGCGTGCAGGGCGTGCTCGACCGGTTCGGGCAGGTCGAGCCGAAGGTCCTGTTCACGGCCGACGGCTATTACTACAACGGCAAGGCGCACGGGTCGCTGGCCCGGATCGCCGAGATCCTCGAGAACCTGCCGACCGTGGGCCATGTCGTCGTGCTGCCGCTGCTGGCCGATGCGCCCGATGTAAAAGCGGTGCCGAAGGCGCAGACCCTCGACGACTTCATCGCGCCCTTCGCGCCGGGACCGATCGCCTTCGAGCGGCTGCCCTTCAATGCGCCCCTCTGCATCCTGTATTCGTCGGGCACCACGGGAGTCCCGAAATGCATCGTGCACGGCGCCGGCGGCACGCTGCTGCAGCATCTGAAGGAACACCGGATGCACACCGACGTGAAGCCCGGCGACCGCGTGTTCTATTTCACCACCTGCGGCTGGATGATGTGGAACTGGCTGGTCTCGGCGCTGGCCCAGGAGGCGACCCTGCTGCTGTACGACGGCTCGCCCTTCCATCCCGACGGCAACGCGCTGTTCGACTTTGCCGACGCCCACGGGATGACCGTGTTCGGGACCTCGGCGAAGTACATCGACGCGCTCTCGAAGGCCGGCCTCAAACCCCGCGAGACGCACGATCTGTCGTCCCTGCGGGCCATGACCTCGACCGGATCGCCCCTGGCGCCGGAGGGCTTCGATTACGTCTACGCCAACATCAAGCAGGACATCCAGCTCGCGTCGATCTCCGGCGGCACCGACATCGTATCCTGCTTCATGCTCGGCAATCCCGCCGGGCCCGTCTGGCGCGGCGAAATCCAGGCCCCGGGTCTCGGCATGGCCGTCGAGGTGTTTGACGAGTCGGGCAATGCGGTCATCGGCGAGAAGGGGGAACTGGTCTGCACCGAGCCGTTCCCGGCCATGCCGCTGGGCTTCTGGGGCGACGAGAGCGGCGAGCGGTACCGCGCCGCCTATTTCGAGCGGTACCCGAACGTCTGGCATCACGGCGATTTCATCGCGCGCACCGCGCATGGCGGGTTCATCGTCTACGGCCGCTCCGACGCCACCTTGAATCCGGGCGGCGTGCGCATCGGGACCGCCGAGATCTACCGCCAGGTCGAACGCATCGACGAGGTGGTCGAGGCGATCTGCATCGGCCAGGACTGGCAGGGCGACGTGCGCGTCGTCCTGTTCGTGCGGCTGCGCGACGGCCTGACGCTCGACGATGAGCTGCGCGACCGCATCCGCGCGCAGATCCGCGCCAACTGCACGCCGCGACACGTCCCGGCGCGCATCATCCAGGTCGCCGACATCCCGCGCACCAAGTCGGGCAAGATCACCGAGCTTGCGGTGCGCGACGTCGTGCACGGACGCAGCATCAACAACCAGGAGGCGCTGGCCAACCCCGAGGCGCTCGAGCTCTACCGGGATCTTGCGGAGCTCCGCACCTAGCGGGCCGCACGCACAGGCGCGAAAACGGGCATGGAAAAGAAGACGCAGCTCAGCATCTGGTACTTCATCCTGGCGATTCTCGCGATCCTGTTCCTGCAGAGCCTGTGGACCGAGTCGCAGACCTACGAGCGCATCCCCTACAGCGAATTCCGCAAATACCTCGCCGAGGGCAAGATCGTCGAGGTCGTCGTCTCGGAGACCACGGTGCGCGGCAAGCTGAGCGAGCCGATCGACGGCCGACAGCAGGTTGTCGCCGTGCGGGTCGAGCCGGATCTCGCCAGGGATCTCGATACGTTCGGGGTCGATTACACCGGCACCGTCGAGAGCACCTTCCTGCGCGATGTGCTGTCGTGGGTCGTCCCGATCCTGATCTTCTTCGGCCTCTACATGTTCGTCCTGCGGCGGCTGTTCGAGCGGGGCGGGTTCGGCGGCGGGGGCGGCGGCTTCATGTCGGTCGGCCGCAGCAAGGCAAAGATCTATATGGAAACCGACACCAAGGTGACGTTCGAGGATGTCGCCGGGGTCGACGAGGCCAAGCTCGAGCTGCAGGAAATCGTGCTGTTCCTGAAGGATCCCCGGACCTATGGTCGGCTCGGCGGCCGCGTACCCAAGGGCGTGCTGCTGGTCGGCCCGCCGGGGACCGGCAAGACCCTGCTGGCGCGGGCGGTGGCCGGCGAGGCCGGGGTGCCGTTCTTCTCGATCAACGGCTCGGAGTTCGTGGAGATGTTCGTCGGCGTCGGCGCGGCGCGCGTGCGCGACCTGTTCGAGCAGGCGCGGCAGAAGGCGCCGGCCATCATCTTCATCGACGAGCTCGATGCGCTGGGCCGGGCCCGCGGCCTGTCGCCGGTCGGCGGCGGCGGCCACGACGAGAAGGAGCAGACCCTGAACCAGCTGCTGGCCGAGCTCGACGGCTTCGATCCGTCGACCGGCCTGATCCTGCTGGCCGCCACCAACCGGCCGGAGATCCTCGACCCGGCGCTGCTGCGCGCCGGCCGCTTCGACCGCCAGGTGCTGGTCGACCGGCCGGACAAGATCGGCCGCGTCCAGATCCTCAACATCCACCTGCGCAAGATCAAGCTGGCCGAAGACATTGACCCCGAAATCATCGCCTCGCTGACGCCGGGATTCAGCGGCGCCGACCTCGCCAACCTCGCCAACGAGGCGGCGCTCCTGGCGACCCGCCGCGGCGGCACCGACGTGACCATGGACGATTTCACCGCGGCGATCGAGCGCATCGTCGCCGGGCTGGAAAAGAAGAACCGGCTCCTCAACCCGCTCGAGCGCAAGGTCGTCGCACATCACGAGATGGGCCATGCGCTGGTCTCGCTATCGCTCGGCGGCATCGAGAGGGTGCATAAGGTCTCGATCATTCCGCGCGGCATCGGATCACTGGGATATACGATTCAGCGGCCCACCGAGGAGCGCTACCTGATGACGCGGGAAGAGCTGGAGAACAAGATGGCGGTCCTGCTCGGCGGCCGGGCCGCCGAGTCGCTGGTGTTCGGCCATCTGTCGACGGGCGCCGCGGACGATCTGTCGAAGGCGACCGACATCGCGCGCTCAATGGTGACCCGATACGGCATGGTCGAGTCGCTCGGGCACGTGACCTACGATACCGAACCGCGCTCGTTCCTCGACGTGCAGCAGCGGCCGACCATGCTGGAGCGGCAGTACAGTGAGGAAACCGCGCGCGAGATCGACTGCGCCGTGCGCGAGATCCTCGATGCCGCCTACGAGAAGGCCAGCGCGATCCTGACCGAGCGGCGCAAGGATCTGGAAAAGGGCGCCGACGCGCTGCTCGAGAAGGAGACGCTGAGCGAGGACGAGCTCACCGCCATCGTCGGGTCGGCACGGACCCCGGCGGCCGCGGCACAATAGGGCGCAACACGGGTTGCGGCGTCGCCGCCCGGGCCCCATATGCGTCGGGCGGGGCCATATCCGGGCTTGCCTTTGCAGGCGGCTTTGCGTAATGTCCGCGCCGCCGCCCTGGGCGGCACACCCCGCAAGAGATGCGCCCGTAGCTCAACTGGACAGAGTACCTGACTACGGATCAGGGGGTTGGGGGTTCGAATCCTCCCGGGCGCGCCATTCCCGAAATCCGCGAACCGAACCGGCCGGCCCGGTGCACCGGACCGGCGCTGGCGCACGCGCGAGGTTCGGATGTCGCCGTGCGGACGGCGCTCAGATCAGGTCCAGCAGGATGTCGAGCGCCCACAGGCCGAAGATCGTGGCCCCGGCATGGACCGCGAGGGTCACGCCATAGCCGAGGCCGATGGCCGACACGGCGAGGAGGCCCATCGGGCGCACGTCGGACGGCTGCGTGTCCATGTGCCAGACGCCGACGCCGCCGAACGCGGCAACGGCCGCGATGATGTAGTCGCCGAGCCAGGCGAAGCCGATGATGCCGCCCGCAGCCACCGCCAGCAAGATGCGGCGCGCCCAGGCGGCGCCGAAGGAATGCAGCACCGCGCGCAGCACCTGGCCGCCGTCGAGCGGCAGGATCGGCAGGAGCTGCAGAAGGTTCAGGCCGCCGACACCGAGGGCCAGTGCGGCCGTGATCACGACATAGCTCTCCGGCGGGTCGAGATACTGCGCCAGCTCGAACCAGCCGGGCACCGCCGTCAGCCACGGCGGGGCCAACGCCACCGTGACGGCCAGCAGGATCGCACAGGGAATGATGCTGATCGCGGGCCCCATCAGGGCGCAAAACGCCTCGTCGAAGCGCGTCCTGTGCGGGTGGTTGCCGACCGCGACCCCGCCGAGGAAGGGCAGCAGCATGATCCGCGGCGCCGGATGCCCGCTCATCCGGAAGGCGAGCCAGTGGCCGAACTCGTGCACGATCAGGATCGCCGCCAGCGCGAGGGCGGCGATCCAGCCGAGCCACAGGGCAAAGCTACCCAGCGCGACGGCGGACAGGGCGAGCGTCTTCCACGTGAAGGCGCCGGGCGGGGATTTCGGGGCAACGACATCCGATTCGCTGACGCGCTTGAGCTCCCGTACATACCGGCCGATCGCGCGCCGGACCGCAACATACTGCCACAGGGAGGCGGTTTCGCCGCGCCAAGAATAGGACACCTGTGTTCCGCCCGGAACCTCCCGGAATTCGACGATATCGCGCGTGTCCTCGCCGAGCGGCCACGGCTTGCCATCGACTTCCAGCACCCGCGATTCAACGCGGTCGGGTTTCCGCTCCTCGATGATCTCCGCGCGCACCGTTGCGAACGCGGTGCGGTGGCCGCCGCTGCGATCGATGGTCTGCTCGACGATCAGGGGCGACTCCTGCACCACCTGCTGTCCGACGACGTGCGGGTGGAGGGCGGCGCTGCGGGAATCCGAAGACTCGATCTGATGGGCCTCCCAGACCGTATCACGGGGCGCCGCGACATGCGTTCCGACCGTGAACTGCCGCGGTCTTCGGAACGGCAGCGACAGGGCGATCAGCGCGACGAGGAAGCCGAATACGCCCCATGGGACAAGGATCAGGAGTAGCTGGCTTGCCATGAACGCCCCCTTGCAGCCGGCATCAGCGGTGGCCCGCCGACTCTCGCGCCGTTCGCTTAAGGGCGGGTGAACGATAGCTAAAATGCGCAGTGATTGCCGTATCGCCGGCTGGCGCCGCGGCGCCGGCGTTTAAACGGAACGTTAACCGCAGGCTGCTATCATCGCGGCGTCGACATCGGTCGGCGGACCCGTGCGATGCCGTGCCGGGCCTCAGGAAACCGGACAACGGGAGTTTCGAGTCGTGACAGGACAGGACTACAATGCGCGGATGGCGGCTCTGTGGATCTTGCACGCCACCGTATGCGTCAAGCTCCTCAAGGCGCACGGCAGGACGCTGCACGCCGAGAATTTCGAGGCGGCGTTGCGGGAGTTCGCGGACATTGTCGCCGATGAGGTCGGCCACGACACCCTGACCGAGGCGATGGACTGGGCCGCCGGCCAGGTGTCCGTCTACGGCAACGATCTCGACCAGGAGCCGGTTTCGATCCACTGAGCCGGAACCTCAGCGCCAAACTGGTTCAGCCATGGCCCGTCCCCGAACGCGAGGCGGGCCATGACGTTTTCGGGTGCCTCCAGGGCAGCGGAATTTAGATTCGCTCACCCCCCTGGAGCGGGGTGAACCGAACCGACAGGACGCGCCGGCGGCGCAACTCACCGCTGGCGGTCTTTTCGATGAGCGTGAGGAACTGGGGCCCGTCCCGGGGGCCGAGCGGGAGCACCATGCGCCCGCCCGGCTTCAGCTGCCGCAGCAGCACCGGCGGCACGTGGTCGACGGCCTCCTTGATGATGATGGCGTCGAACGGCGCCTGGCGCGGCGCCCCGTAATAGCCGTCCGAAGCGATCACCTCGACGTTGTCGTAGCCGAGGCGCTTCAGCCTGGCCGATGCTTCCAGCGCCAGGGGCGCCAGCACTTCCACGCTGACCACGCGCCGCGCCAGTTTGGACAGCACCGCAGCGTGGTAACCGGCGCCCGTGCCGGTCTCGAAGACGACGTCGTCCGGCGCGATCCGCGCGAGGTGGGTCATGAGGGCGACGAGGTAGGGCTGGGCGATGCTCTGCTCGTCGCTTACGGGGAGCGGCGTGTCGGCGTAGGCGAAATCCGTCAACGCCTCTGGAACGAACAGATGACGGGGCACTTCGCCCATGACTTCCATGACCCGGGGATCGATCTCCGACACGCCGGTCTCGTCCGCCGCGATGGCGGTGTGGGCGCCGATCGTGCGGAGCATATCGATCCGCTCCGACACCCGATCTCCGTCGTCCCCCGCCCGTTCGGCGCTGGTGGCGGCCGCCACGGCACACAGAATGACCGCCGCCGCCGCCAGGCGCCGGGCCATGCGAAACAGCCATCGCAGGACATGCCGAACCGTCTTCATCCGGCCAACCTATCACATTTTCGAGCGCAGTTCGCGTTCCTGGCACGAAATCTGCTTATAATATCCGTGCAACCCTTCCTTATGCCAACTCGGCCCCGATGCAGATGTCATCGGGGTTTTTTTTGGCGGCCTTCCCGGGCCCTTCCGGCGATCCCGCGCGGCAAGCGACACATTCGATCGTTGATGTCGTTCGATGGGCGGAAGATGGCACGGTCTTTGCTTCTCGTATGTGTGCAACCCTTCCTTATGCCAACTCGGCCCCGATACCGTTTTTTCGAGAACGCGTATCGGGGCCTTTTTATTCTCTAGAAATCAAAACGTTATGGCGGGTGTTTCGGCCGCTGACTACAACCGGGTCGCAGTCGCATGTTGCAAGATGCAACGAAATGGCCTTGCGGAATGCAATCCCGGGTGGCCGCTAAGTCCACGGCAGGATTGTGGTTTTGCCCTGCCCGGCGGTCAGGGTGCCTGGCGGCGGTCCGGCGGCCTGATACGGCCATCCCACAGGCCGCGACGGGCCCTGCGCGCGTCCTCCTGATCGACGCGGTACCGATCGATACCCTCCATGGCTTCCGCCCAGCCGCTACGGACGAGGGCTTCGTTGACGTCACGCTCACCAACGTAACAGGTCGCATAGGGCACGCTGTCCGGCGTGCGCTGGTCCTCCAGATCGCAGGACACGCGATAACCATCGGCAAGTCGAATCAGCTCCGCCCACGCGACGACACCGCACCGAAATCGCCGCTCGCCGGCGTCGCAGGTCGCGTCGGGCCGCGGTGCCTGCGAGCCGTAGAGGCGGATGGTCGCGTCACCGACCGCGATTTCATTGCCGGACCGCACCTCGGCGACACCCTCGATTTCCTGCGCGCCGGCGCCCGTGGCGACGGCCATTGCGACAATCACGGTGGGGATCAGCGCGGATCGTGCAGGGACTAACATCGGCGGCTCCGGGAGGTTGGCGTTATGCGATAATAGCCGGCTTACCGCAAAGCGAAATCGGCAATATCGCGCGGTACGGGATTGGTGTGACATATCGCCGATGAATGGCTACAGTAGGGCATCATCCAGTCCGTTGGCAAAGACTAGCACTCTCAAGCATGATCCGTTTCCTGCACTGTGCCGTTCTGGCCGCTGCACTGGCAGTGGTATGGCTGCCCGCCGGCGCGGGCGCCGCGGAAGCACCGCCGCCATCCGTCACGGTGGCTGAGCTCGAAGATCTCGTGGCGACGCTCGAGGATGAGGGCGAGCGCCAGGAACTGGTGCAGCGGCTGCGAACGCTCATCGAGTTGAAGAGGGCCGAGGGCCAAGTGCAGGAACCGGCGGACCAGACGCTCGGCACCCTGCTGGTCGACCAGCTGTCGGCGTACAGTGAGGAACTCGGCCGCCAGCTATCCGCGCTCGCCGCGGCCGTGCTGAAGATTCCGGCAAGCCTCGCAGGTCTGCGCGACCAGCTGCTCGACCCCGAAGTTCGAGAGGTGTGGCTTATCGGACTGCTGTCGTTCGTCGCCGTGGTCGGCGTCGGCCTGATCGTCTCACGCCTCGTCCAGTTCATCCTGAAACGGCCGTTACAGGCGGTCTCCCATCGCACAGATGAGAGCGTGCTGGTCATGGTTCCGCTGCTGCTCGCGCGCCTCGTGCTGATTCTGGTGCCGCCGCTTGCCTTCGCCGGCGCAGGCTGGGCCGCCGTCAGCGTCTTCGAGGCGGAGAGTATCGCGCGCCCGGTGGCGTTGTCGATCATCTACGCGGTCGCGCTCGCCGGCGCCGTGAACGCCGTGGCGCGCACGCTGCTGGCACCGGCAGCGGCGACCGCACGGCCGATATCCGTGACCAATGAAACCGCGGAATACCTCTACATCTGGGTGCGGCGGATAACCGACCTTGGCATCTACGGGTACTTCACGGTCGAGATTGCCGGACTGCTGGGACTGCCGGTTCCCGCACAAAGCCTGCTGATCAAGCTGATCGGCCTGGTGCTGACGTCGTTCCTGGTCATGATGATCCTGCAGAACCGGCGGCCGGTGGCCGACTATATCGGTGCCCATAATGGCGGCCGTCTGGCGACCCTGCGGCAGCGGTTTGCGGATCTCTGGCACGTGATGGCGATCCTGTACATCGTGCTCGTCTACCTGGTCTGGGTCGTCGGCATACCCGGCGGATTCACCTATATGATTCGATCCACCGCGCTGAGCCTGCTGGCGCTGACGGCGGTCGTGATCCTGTTGAATTTAGCGATGCGCTTCGTCGACCGCACCTTCGCCCTGTCCGACGAGGTCAAGACCCGACTGCCGGGCCTGGAGGCGCGCGTCAACCGCTACCTTCCCGTGGTCAAGACGGTTCTGCGGGGCGTTGCCTGGCTGGTTGCGATCCTGGCCGTCCTGCAGGCTTGGGGGGTGGACATCCTCGTCTGGCTGAGTGAGCCGGCCGGTCGGGCACTACTGGGGCGCATCGCCAGCATCGGCGCCATCATACTGCTGGCGCTGGTCGGCTGGGAGGCGATCAGCGCCGCCGTCGAGCGTTACTTGACCTCCGAGGAGACCACGCCGAGCCAGCGGGCCCGCACATTGCTGCCGCTGCTGCGCAAGGTAACGCTCGTCATCCTCACCGTGGTGGTCGGGCTCACGGTGCTGTCGGAGCTGGGCATCAACATCGCACCGCTGCTGGCCGGCGCCGGGGTCGTCGGCCTGGCCGTGGGGTTCGGCGCGCAGACGCTGGTCCGCGACGTGATCACGGGCCTGTTCATCCTGATCGAGGACACGGTGTCGGTCGGCGACTTCGTCACGCTGGGCGGCCACGGGGGCACCGTCGAGGCCCTGTCGATCCGCTCGATCCGGCTGCGCGACCCGTCGGGCACGGTCCACACGATTCCGTTCAGCGACGTCACCACCGTGATCAACTACACTCGCGAATTCGCCTATGCGGTGCTCGACATCGGCGTCGCCTACAAGGAGGACGTGGATGCGGTCTCACGGGTGATCGAGGCGGCGGGCGCAGAGTTGCGCCAGGATCCGGTCCTGGCCGAATCCGTTCTTGACGACGTGCAGCTTCTGGGGCTCGACAGGTTCGATGACTCCGCCGTCGTCATCAAGGCGCGGATCAAGACGGCGCCGGGCATGCAGTGGGCCGTGCGGCGCGCCTTCAACCGTCTTCTCAAGCAGCGATTCGATGCGGAGGGGATCGAGATCCCGTTCCCGCAACGGACGGTCTGGTTCGCACAGGAGCCGCAGCCGGCAGAGCCGACGGGGCGCGTGGCGGGCGAGGCGGCCGGCAGCCGCGACGCACCGACTGCGGACACCGCGAACGACGCCGCGCAGGACAGGGACGGCTGAAGCGTTACCCGGCCATGCCGCCGGCGCGTGCAAGCTTTTTCGCGGGAAATCTCAGGGTCACCCGGGTCCCGGCGCCCTTCTGGCTGTCGATATCGACGCGCGCACCGATCAGCTCGGCGAGACTGATCGACAGCGGCAGGCCGAGACCCATGCCACTGACCGGATTGCTCATCGGATCCCCCGTCAACCGGCCGAACCGATCGGTTGCCAGGGGCAGATCCTCGGCGGCGATGCCCATACCACTGTCCTTGACGCTGATGCGCACGTCGCCGTCGCAATCGTCGGTGAGCTCGATCTGCACCTCGCCGCCCTCGGGGCTGAACTTGATCGCGTTTGAAACCAGGTTCGAGAGGATCTGGCGCAGGCGATCCGGATCCGTGTGAATCGCCGGCACGTCCGTGTCTCCGGCAACCCGCAGCGTCACGCGCGCTTGCGCCGCCGATGGCTCTGCAGCCTGCACGATGTCGGACACCGCGGCCACCGCGTCGGCCTCGGTCCTGTTGACGTCCA
>JBFGQV010000003.1:0-60860 GCA_041563955.1 Alphaproteobacteria bacterium
CCAATCAAGATTTCACGCCTGACCCTTCGAAACCTCTCGAAAATGCCCCGCCGGCTATCGGTCACGGCCTACGCGGAGTGGGTCCTCGGCACGTCCCGTGGCGCTTCGGGTCCGTTCATCGCGACGGAGATCGATGGGTCCACCGGCGCGATGCTGGCCCGCAATCCCTGGAGCATCGCATTCTCCGGCCGCGTCGCCTTTGCAGATCTCGGCGGCCGACAGTCGGCCTGGACGGCAGACCGCACAGAGTTTCTTGGCCGCAATGGCGGACCTGCGGCGCCTGCGGCGCTCGTCGGAAAGGCTCCATTATCCGGGACGATCGGCGCCGGTATGGATCCCTGCGCGGCCTTGCAGAGCGTCGTGGACCTCGGCGCGGGCGAGACGACCGAAGTCGTCTCGTTCGTGGGACAATGCGGTTCAGCCAAAGAGGCCCGGGCACTGATCGCCCGCTATCGCGAGACCGATCTCGACGCCGTTCTCGAGGAGGTGACAGACCACTGGGAGACATTGCTCGGGGCGGTTCAGGTCAAGACGCCCGACCGCGCGATGGACATCATGCTGAACGGCTGGCTGCTCTATCAGACTCTCGCCTGCCGCATCTGGGCGCGCTCGGCCTTCTATCAGGCAAGCGGTGCCTACGGCTTCCGTGACCAGCTTCAGGACGGCATGGTCTTGACGTTCGCCAACCCGGAAGAGACGCGAAGCCATCTCCTGCGCGCCGCCGGCCGGCAGTTCGTCGAAGGCGATGTCCAGCACTGGTGGCTGCCCCGTTCCGGGCAGGGGGTGCGAACGCGGATCTCAGACGACCGTGTCTGGCTCGCCTTCGCGACCGCCGCCTACATCGCCTGTTCGGATGATTCGGCGATTCTGGATGAGATCGTGCCGTTTCTCGAAGGTCCTACCTTGAGCCCCGGCGAGCAGGACGCCTTCTTCCAACCGATGGTCGCGGACGAATCGGCCTCACTGTTCGAACACTGCGCCCGCGGCCTCGACCAATACCTCGAACTCACCGGCGAACACGGCTTGCCGCTCATTGGTACCGGCGACTGGAACGACGGCATGAACCGGGTCGGCGAGGGCGGCAAGGGCGAAAGCGTTTGGCTCGGCTGGCTTTTGGTGCGGACCATCGAGCTTTTTGCGCCGTTGGCGAAAGGTCGCGACGCCGACCGTGCCCAACGCTGGTGCGCTCATGCGGCCTCAGTGCGCGAGGCGCTCGAGCGGGAGGCCTGGGATGGCGAATGGTATCGCCGTGCGACTTTCGATGACGGAACTTGGCTCGGCTCAAAGACGAGCGAAGAGTGCCGAATCGATTCCATTGCTCAGTCCTGGGCGGTGTTGTCGGGCGCCGCCGATCCCGCGCGCGCCGCTGCGGCGATGGCGTCTTTGGAAAGGCAGCTTGTCCGCCGTGATGACGGCCTGGCCCTCCTGTTCTCGCCGCCCTTCGACAAGACGACTCGCGACCCCGGCTACATCAAAGGCTACCCGCCGGGCCTGCGCGAAAATGGCGGGCAATACAGCCACGCCGCCATGTGGGCAATCCTTGCGTTTGCCAAGCTGGGTGCAAGCGAGAAGGCTTGCGAGCTTTTCGCATTGCTCAACCCGATCAACCATGCGCGCACGCCCGAGGAAGCCGAACGCTACAAGGTCGAGCCTTACGTGCTCGCCGCCGACGTCTATTCTGTCTCGCCTCACGCCGGGCGCGGGGGATGGACCTGGTACACGGGCGCGGCCGGCTGGATGTATCGTGCCGGTGTCGAGGGCATTCTGGGCATCCGCCGCGAGGGTGCTTTTCTTATCGTCGATCCCTGCATTCCAGCCACATGGCCGGGATTTGAAGCCACGGTGAAAGTGGGATCGACCCAATATGATATCCGCGTGGAGACGCCGCTGCATTGTCGTCGCGACATCTCGCACGCTCTCCTCGATGGCTCCCGTCTCGACTGTGCCGAAGGGCGGGTCCGCGTCCCTCTGGACGGCGAGACGCACACTCTATTGATCGGCGTGGAACAAGCGCCGACTCACATTTGACGCTCAAATGACCTACGATGTCTACGGCCACCTGTTTCCGTCGGAGGACGACGATTTCGAGAAACTGGCCGCCGGCGAGATCGCGGTGATCGGCTGAACGCGACAAGAATGCAACATAGAGGGCCTAACTATCTATAAAAGAAGACAGTTATGCGGACTTCTAATCCGCAGGTTGCAGGTTCGAGTCCTGCCGGGGTCGCCAGGTCTTGCCGGCACGCCGGACGCCGACGGCGTCGTGCGATCGGGGATGGTGCAGGCGTTGCCAAGGGCGCCCGGGCCGACTCCTCTTCAGCACTCGACGACGTTGACCGCGAGCCCGCCCTGCGAGGTCTCCTTGTATTTGGCCTGCATGTCGGCACCGGTCTGGCGCATGGTCTCGATAACCTTGTCGAGCGAGACGAAATGCGTGCCGTCGCCCCTGAGTGCCAGGCGCGCCGCGTTGATCGCCTTGACCGCGCCCATCGTGTTGCGCTCGATACAGGGGATCTGCACGAGGCCACCGATCGGATCGCAGGTCAGCCCGAGATTGTGCTCCATGCCGATCTCGGCAGCGTTCTCGATCTGCTCGTTCGAGCCGCCGAGGGCCGCCGTGAGCCCCGCCGCGGCCATCGAGCAGGCGACGCCGACCTCGCCCTGGCAGCCGACCTCGGCCGCCGAGATCGAAGCGTTCTTCTTGTAAAGCATGCCGATGGCGGCCGCGGTGGCGAGGAAGGTGATGATGCCGTCCTGGCTCGAGCCGGCGACACAGCGGTCGTAATAGGCGATCACCGCCGGGATCACACCGGCGGCGCCGTTGGTCGGCGCGGTCACGACGCGGCCGCCGGCGGCGTTCTCCTCGTTGACGGCGAGGGCATAGAGATTGACCCAGTCGAGCACCGAAAGATGGTCCTTCAGCGAGGCCTCCGGCCGCTCCGCCAGCTCACGGTAGAGACAGGCGGCGCGCCGCTTGACCTTGAGGCCGCCGGGCAGGGTCCCGTCCTGCTGGCAGCCGCGGCGGATGCTGCCCTCCATCGCGGCCCAGATGTTGCGCAGCCCGTCGAAGATCTCGTCCTCGCCGCGCCAGGCTTTCTCGTTCTCGATCACGATGCCGGCGATGCTGAGGCCGGTCCTGCGGCCGATCGCCAGCAACTCCTCAGCCGATTCGAACGGATACGGCAGGACGACGTTGCTGCCCGGGCCGTCGGCGTCGCTTTCTGCTTCGGCGTCGCTGAGCACGAATCCGCCGCCGACCGAATAATAGATCGCCTCGTGGATCGCGCGGTTACCGGAATTCAGGGCGATGAAGCGCATGCCGTTCGGGTGTTTCGGCAACAACTCGTCGTAGCGGAACAGCAGGTGGTCGGGCTCGCGGAACGGCACCGGCTTGCGCCCGTACAGCCGCAACGTTCCGCTGTTGCGGACCGCGGCAACCATCTCGTCGGCTTCGTCCGGATCAACCGTATCGGGGGTCGCGCCGAGGAGGCCGAGGACCACCGCCTTGTCCGTCGCATGGCCCCGCCCGGTCAGCGCGAGCGAACCGTACAGGCTGACCTCGACCGACTCGGTCGTGGCGATCAGGTTGCGCGACTCCAGCTCGAGGAGGAACCGGTTGGCCGCCCACATCGGCCCGACCGTATGCGAGCTCGACGGCCCGATGCCGATCTTGAAGAGATCGAAGATGCTGAGACTCATTTCATCCGCCCCGTGGCCCCGCCGGCGTGTCTCTGGACAGGCGCCGGATTTTCCGATAGGAAATATACTCTATTATCGTGGGACTCTATAGTCATGTTTACGATGGTGGAATTTCGCCTTCCGTCGCCCGCCCGGGCGTCCCGCCGATGAGCCGCAACGACCGCAACGGTCCCATGCTGCGCGCGGCGAAGGCGAGCCGGCCGCTGAAGGTCGAGCCGCTCAAGCTGGGGGAGCGGATCCGCGACATCCGGCGTCGCAACAATTGGACGTTGGAGGACGCCAGCCGGCGCACCGGCCTGGCCCGCTCGACCCTGTCGAAGATCGAAAACGAACAGATGTCGCCGACCTTCGAGGTCGTGCAGAAGCTTGCGGCGGGCCTCGAGATCGAGCTGCCGCAGCTGTTCGAGGCGAGCGAAGCGGGCGGGGCGACGGGCCGGCGCACGGTCACGCGTGCCGGCGAGGGGCGGCCGCGGGTCACCGCGACCTACGAGCACGAGCTGCTCAGCGTCGAGCTGGCGAAACGCAAGATGATCCCGTTCAAGACGCGGGTGCGTGCGCGTTCGTTCGACTCCTTTTCCAGCTGGGTGCGGCATCCGGGGGAGGAATTCCTTTACGTGCTCGAGGGCAGCATCGCCTTCTACAGCGAATTCTATGAACCGGTGGTCCTCGCCGCCGGCGACAGCGTCTACTACGACAGCGATATGGGACATGCCTGTATCTCGGTCAGCGATGAGGATGCTCTTATCCTGTGGGTTTCAACGGGTTGAGGCGCCAGATTCGCGCGAACGGGCAACCCGGGCAAGCCCCGTTGGTGTGGGCGCGGACCTACCCGGAGCGGCGGGATTTCGCGGCATTGGGCCTTGTCCCGAAACCGTGTTTCGTATAAGAAACATAGACGCCCGAACCAGTGATCCGGCCCCCCGGCGCAGCCCGGCACGGCGCCGGGTTTCATGCCCAACAGCGAGCGGAATGCCGCGATGCCGAGCACGCCCCGGACGATCGAAACGGACAGGCTGGCGCGCACGCCGCTGTACGACCTGCACACGGAACTCGGTGCGCGGATCGTGCCGTTCGCCGGCTACGAGATGCCGGTCCAGTTCACGGGCGTCCTCGACGAGCACAGGCACGTGCGCGCGGCGGCGGGCCTGTTCGACGTCTCGCATATGGGTCAGCTGCGGCTGCGCGGACCCGGCGCGGCCGCGGTCCTGGAGACGCTGGTGCCGGTCGACGTCGCCGATCTCGCCGCCGGCCGCCAGCGCTATGCGCTGTTCACCAACGCGCAAGGCGGCATCCGCGACGATCTGATGATCACCAATGCCGGCGATCACCTGCTGCTGGTCGTCAATGCCGCCTGCAAAGCGCAGGATCTCGCCCATCTGCGTGCGAACCTGGCGGATCGCTGCGACATCGAGGAGCTGTCGGAGCGCGCCCTGCTGGCGCTGCAGGGGCCGGCGGCGGCCGGCGTCATGGAGGCGATCGCTCCGGCGGCGGCAGAGATGCCGTTCATGAGCGGCGGCACCCACGAGCTGTTCGGCGCCGCCTGTTTCGTCACCCGGTCCGGCTATACCGGCGAGGACGGTTTCGAGATCTCGGTGCCGGCCGATGCGGCGGAGCATGTCGCACGCCAGCTGCTGGCCCGCGACGAGGTGGCGCCGATCGGCCTCGGCGCGCGCGATACGCTGCGCCTGGAAGCCGGGCTGTGCCTGTACGGACACGACATCGACGAGACGACGACCCCGATCCAGGCGGGTCTGGCCTGGGCGATCCAGAAGGCCCGGCGCCGCGGCGGCGCGCGCGCGTTCGGATATCCCGGGGCCGAAGTCATCGATGCCGAGATGCGCGATGGCCCTGCGCGCCGGCGCGTCGGCCTGCGACCGGAGGGCCGGGCACCCGTGCGCGCCGGCGCCGAACTGACGAACCAGTCCGGCGCGGTGGTCGGCCATGTCACCAGCGGCGGCTTCGGCCCGACCGTTGGGGGACCAGTGGCGATGGGGTATGTCAGCGCCGACTGGGCCGCCGAGGGCACGCGACTTTCCGCCGTCGTGCGGGGCAAGGCCGTGCCGGTTTCGGTGGCGCGGATGCCGTTTGTCGCGCATCGTTATTATCGCGGATAGACGAATGTGGTCTCGGCCCCGCGGCCAGCCACGCAAATCTGGAGCGTACGATCATGAGCAAGCAGCGGCCGACACTGAGCGAGCTGAAGATGCGGGACGACTTCGTCCGCCGGCACATCGGCCCGGACGATCCGCAGGTCGCCGAGATGCTGAAGCTGCTGAAACTGAAATCCCTCGACGAGCTGGTCGACAAGGCGATTCCGCGGGCGATCCGCTCCGACGATCAGCCCCTGGTGCTGCCGGAACCGCAGACAGAGCGCGAGATCCATTCGCTGCTGCGCCGCATCGCCGGCCGCAACCGCGTGTTCACGTCGATGATCGGCCTCGGATACCACGGCACCATCATGCCGCCGGTGATCCAGCGAAACGTGCTCGAAAATCCCGGCTGGTACACCGCGTATACGCCGTACCAGGCCGAGGTCAGCCAGGGCCGGCTGGAGGTCTTGCTGGCGTTCCAGCAGATGGTGATGGACCTCACCGGCATGGACCTCGCCAATGCATCGCTGCTCGACGAGGCGACCGCCGCCGCCGAGGCGATGACGATGTCGCACAGGATCGCCAAGACGGGGTCCGACGTGTTCTTCGTCGATGCCGCGTGCCATCCGCAGACCATCGCGGTCGTGCAGACCCGGGCCCGGCCCCTGGGACTGAAGGTGGTGGTCGGCGATCCGTCGAGCGAGCTGGACCGGCACGACATCTTTGGCGCGCTCGTGCAATACCCGGGAACTTACGGCGATGTCAGGGATCTGCGGCCGATCATTGAGAAAGTGCATGAGAAAAAGGCGTTGGCCGTGGTGGCCGCCGACCTGCTGGCGCTGGTGGTGCTGACGCCGCCCGGCGAGATGGGGGCCGACATCGTGGTCGGCAATTCCCAGCGCTTCGGCGTGCCGATGGGCTATGGCGGGCCGCACGCCGCCTTTTTCGCGACCCGCGACGAGTACAAACGGCAGACTCCGGGCCGCATCATCGGCGTGTCCATCGATTCCGAGGGCAATCGCGCCCTGCGCATGGCGATGCAGACCCGCGAGCAGCACATCCGGCGGGAAAAGGCGACCAGCAACATCTGCACGGCGCAGGTGTTGCTGGCCATGCTGGCGGCACTCTATGCGGTGTATCACGGGCCGGACGGTCTCAAGCGCATCGCCGGGCGTGTCCACCGGCTGACCCAGATCATGGCCGAAGGCCTGGGGCGGCTCGGCTTCGAGATCGCCACAGAGGCCTATTTCGATACCGTGACCGTGCTATTGCCCGGCCAGGCGCGCCGTGTCGCCGCCCGGGCCCGCGAGGCGCGCATCAACCTGCGCGTCATCGACGCCGACCGGCTCGGCATCACCTTCGATGAGTCGACGCAGCGCAAGAATGTCGTCGCGCTGTGGCAGGTGTTCTCGCCGCAGGCCGACCCGCAACCCGATCTCGATGCGCTCGACGGCGAGATCGACGAATGCATCCCGAAGGCGCTGGTTCGCAGCAGCGAATTCCTTACGCATCCGGTCTTCCACCTCTACCATTCGGAAACCGAGATGATGCGCTACCTGCGCTTCCTGTCGGCCAAGGACATCGCCCTCGACCGCGCGATGATCCCGCTCGGCTCCTGCACGATGAAACTCAATGCGGCCAGCGAAATGATCCCGATTTCCTGGCGCGAGTTCACCCATATGCATCCGTTCGCGCCGCTCGATCAGACCCAGGGCTACCAGCAGCTGTTCGAGGAGCTCGAGGCGATGCTGTGCGAGATCACCGGCTTCGATGCCGTCTCGCTACAGCCGAACGCGGGCAGCCAGGGCGAGTATGCGGGGCTTCTGGTGATCCGCAGATATCTCGAGAGCAAGGGGGAGGCGGGGCGCAACGTGTGCCTGATCCCGGCCTCCGCACACGGCACCAATCCGGCCAGCGCGACCATGGCCGGCCTGCGCGTCGTCGTGGTGAAATCGGACGAGCGCGGCAATGTCGACATGGGCGATTTGCGTGAAAAGGCGAAAACGCATGCCGCCGAACTTGCGGCGCTGATGATCACCTATCCATCGACCCACGGCGTCTACGAGGAGACGATCGTCGAGATCTGCGAGGTGATCCATGAACATGGCGGCCAGGTCTACATGGACGGGGCGAATCTGAATGCCATGGTCGGCATTGCCCGGCCGGCGCGACTCGGCGCCGACGTCATGCACATGAACCTGCACAAGACGTTCGCCATCCCACATGGCGGCGGCGGCCCCGGCATGGGGCCGATCGGCGTGGCGGCGCATCTGGCCCCGTTCCTGCCCGACCATCCGATGGTCGAGGGCGTCAATCCGGCGGCGCGCGGCGGCGATACGATCGGCGCGGTGTCGGCGGCGCCGTGGGGCTCGGCGAGCATCCTGCCGATCAGCTGGACCTATATCCGGCTGATGGGCGCCGAGGGCCTGAAGCGCGCGACCCAGGTGGCGGTGCTCAACGCCAACTACATCGCCCGGCGGCTCGATCCCCATTACCCGGTGCTGTACACCGGCAAGGACGGCTTCGTGGCGCATGAATGCATCATCGATCTGCGGCCGCTCAAGGAAGCGAGCGGCATCACCGTCGAGGACGTGGCCAAGCGGCTGGTCGATTACGGGTTCCATGCCCCCACCATGTCGTTTCCGGTTCCTGACACGATGATGATCGAGCCGACCGAGAGCGAGGCAAAGCGGGAACTGGATCGGCTTTGCGATGCGCTGATCGCCATTCGCGAGGAGGCGGCCGAGGTCGAGGCGGGACAGGCGGATGCGGAGAACAACGTGCTGCGCAACGCGCCGCATACCCACCGCCTGTTGCTCGAGGGAGACTGGTCGCGACCCTATTCCAAGGAGCGCGCGTTTTTCCCGCTGCCCACCTTGCGCGAGGACAAGTACTGGCCGCCGGTCGGCCGGGTCGACAATGTCTATGGCGACCGCCATCTCGTGTGCAGCTGTCCGCCGTTGGAGGCCTATGGCGAAGCCGCGGAGTAGGGGCTTGTTGCGCTGGTACACTCGTTGAGGCTAACCCTGACGGATTAGTGCGCACGGCAAAAAAAACGTCCGGGGAATGGTTGGTGCCATTCCCCGGTTAGTTTTGGCGGGTAAGAGAGGGTTAGAGGAGTTCTTTTTACGCTTTGATTCGTGTAGGAACATTGATCCAGATCAATTCCCGCAAATCGTTTGTGGTTTTTCAAAAAAATCGCTGCGGCGGGGCGTCGCAGGGACCGTCCGCCAGGCCCGAACCGGCGCCTGGCAGGTGGAATCGCGACGGTGGGAGATGGCTTTGATGGGCGAACGTTTTCACGGAACCTGGCGCATCGTCTCGTGGGAGAACCGGGAAGACGATGGTGTGGTCAGCTATCCGGTCGGACCTGCGCCGGAGGGGCTGCTGCATTACGCGCCGGACGGCTACATGTTCGTCCACATCATGCGGGCCGGGCGCACCCCGCTGTCCACCGACGCGCTGTTCGGTGGCGACACGCCGGAGCACGCCGAGGCCTTTGCGAGCCACGTCGCCTATGCCGGACGTTGGGAGGTGCGCGGCGACGTCATGGTTCACCGGCTGGAGATCGCCTCCGTCCCCAACTGGGTCGGCGGCGAGCAGTTGCGGCGCGTCGAGTTCCTCGACGGCGACCGGCTGCGGCTCAGCGCGCCGATGGCGTTCGGCGGCAAGACTGTGATGGCCAGCGTGACGTGGCGGCGCGCGTGACGGGAGAGGGCAGGGCGCGCCGCCGGCGCCCCCTTTAACCCTTCCGCAACGCCGTGCCGCGACAATCGCGCCATGAACGGGAAAGACGAACAGACGAGCGGCGGGGGCGGCGTCGGCGAAGACGCGCCGCGGCCGACGCGCTATTGGGCGATTGTTGTGTTCTTTGCGGTCGGCGGCTTCGCCTGGAGCGCATCGCGCTGGCTCTCCGCTCATCTCATGGGAATTACCACCGAACAGCGTGTGTTCATCGTGGAGTTCGCGGCATATTTCGTGCCGACGTTTGCTGTGTGGGCTGCAAGCGAGAGAATGGACCTCGGCCAGCCCGGCCCCCGGCGCTGTTTCCTGTTGATCTGGGTTGCGGTCCTGGCGGTGGCGATTCCGTCCCATCTGCTGGTTCTGGCCGTCCTGCGTCCTTGGCTGGACGCGGAGGCGGGAGTCCTGGCCCAGCTCGGCCTCATGCTGCCTGCCTACGCGATCCCGTTCGCTGCGGTGATCGCAGCGCAAAAATCGGTTACCCGCCTGTGCCGCGATGCGGATTGGGCGTCCGATAAATCGGACGGGGCCGAATGAGCGGCCCGACCCGCGCGGCGGCCCTGTACCGGCGGCACCTGCCGCTCGTCCTGGCGGCGTTGGTTCTGGTACCCGCCGTTGCGTCCGCCGGCCCTTATGCGCCGACCGGCGAGACCTGCGGCGGGCTGCCCAAGGTCGCGGTGGAGACGATCGACGGCGTCTGCATCGGCATCGTGCTGCAGCGCACCGAGGGTCTGCCGCTCGTCAAGCCGCGCAAGATCGCGCAGGTCGCGGGCCAGGACGCATTCCTGCTGACCGACATGGGCGGCTGGGACGGCAATGTCGGGTCGCTGTACCTGATCGAGCGGCGTGACGGAAGCTATGCGGCGCGACGGCTGCGCGGCGAGTTGAACCTGCCGCACCAGATCCTGCGCGGGCCCGGCGGCCGCTACTATCTTGGCGAGGCGCACCGCATCATCTCCTTCCGGCTTGGCGCGAGGAGGCGGCCGGTCGACTGGCGCACGGTCGTCGACGGCCTGCCGGATCTCGGCGACAACCTGCACCCGCTCACCCATTTCATCTTCCTTGCGAACGGCGATCTGCTGATCAATGTCGGCGCCGCGACGGATGCCTGCGCGGGGGAGATGGACTCGGGCGTCTGCCGTGCCCGCGAATCGAACGGCCTGCTGCGCCGCTACCGCTACCTGCCGGCGAACGGCGCATGGTCCCCGGACTACGAGATCTTCGCGACCGGACTGCGCAATTCGATGGCGCTGGTGCAGCATCCCTCGGGGACGATCCTGCAGGCCGAGAACGGCGTCGATTTCAAGCCGCTCGGCACGCCCTACGAAGAGATCAACGTGGTCGAGCGCGGCGACGATTTCGGCTGGCCCTACTGCCACGACAACGACGCCACCCATCCCCGCTGGGGCCGGGGGGCGGAATGCCGGAGCGAAGCCTACAAAAGGCCCTGGACCCTGATGCCGCCCCACACCGCGCCGCTGGACATGATTTACTATACGGGCGATCTGATGCCCGCCCTGCAGGGCAAGCTATTGATCAGCTGGCACGGCTACCGTGCCTTCGGCCACCGCGTGGTCGCCTATGACGTGGACGAGCAGGGGCGGCCGCTGCGCGGCGCGGACGCGACGTTTTGGTCCGACCCCACGACCGCGGAGCCCCGCCGCGCCGAACTCTTCTATACGCCCGACGGATCCGCCGGGCCGGTCAGCCAGCACATCGAGATCACGACCGCCTGGAACCGGCTGTCCGGCATCCGTCCGCGGGGCGCGCCCGTCGGCCTGCTTGAGGCCGAGGACGGCAGCCTGTGGATCGTCGACGACAAGAACCGGGCGGTGCTGCGCATGGCCCCGGGCGCGCCGTGGAGGTTCGATCCGGGACGCGACCTGTCCGCAGCCGCAGCGCTGATCCAGGACCCCGCGCTTGCCGCCGGCGCGCAGCCGGTGCTGAGCCGTCGCTGCCAGGCCTGCCACGAATTCCTCAAGGGCGTGGAGACCCCTCGACTCGCCGCCGCCATGGCACGCGCCGGCTGGCTCTCGACGCCGCTCGCCGAGAGCAAGCTCGCCACTGTCCTTGACGCGCGTTCGATGCCGCCGGACAAACAGATTTCCGAAGCTGAGCGGGCCCGCATCCGCGACTGGTTCGTCACGCTGCGGCCGGAATAGGCATCGGCGGAAATCTTGGCTTCCATTGTCGGGAACCGGACCTTCGATTCCATGCCTGTCCGATGGACGATCCCGCACAATATCGCGTAAGACGGGTGTTCGACACGGATCGGAATGGCACGCATGAGCAAGACCTGGCTGGAGACCGTGCCGGTGCTGGACCATTTCGCGCAGGTCGCTGATCCGGCCCGCTTCGCCGCACTCCCTGATGATTGGGTGATCGGCGTCTCCGACGTGGAGGACTCGACCGGTGCGATCGCGGCCGGCCGCTACAAGGCCGTGAATCTCGCCGGCGCCGCGACGATCAGCGCCGTCGCCAACGCGCTTGGCGGGCGGCTGTCGCTGGTCGTCTTCGGCGGCGACGGTGCCCGCATCGCGGTCCCGCCCGACCAGGTGTCGGCGGCGGCCGATGCGCTTGCGCGTGTCGCCATATGGGCCGAGCGCGACCTCGATCTTCGACTGCGAGTCGGCGTTGCGCCTGTCGCCGCGATACGCGCTGCGGGCTTCGATGCGCGGGTGGCGTACTGGCAGGCGTCCGAGAATGTCCGGTACGCCATGTTCACCGGCGGCGGCCTGGAGTGGGCCGAAGCGCAGCTGAAGGAGGGCGCCATCGAGCTCGCCGCGGCGCCGGCGGGGGACGAACCGGATCTTACCGGCCTGTCGTGTCAGTGGGGGCCGATCCGGGCCCGGCAAGGCAAGATCGTGTCGCTCATCGTCAAGCAGGCGAACGGCGCGTCCGGGGCCCGGTTCGCGGATGTGGCCGCGCGCATCGTCGCAGTGATCGAGGAGGAGACCGGCGCGAATCCCGTGCCGGCGGACGGGCCGGAGGTGCGCTGGCCGTCGGCCGCCGTCGACCTGCAGGCGCGCGTCCCGCAACGGGGACGGTCGCGCTGGCGGCGCCGTCTCGGCGTGTTCGCGACCGCGACGCTGGCCTGGCTGGTGTTCCGCCTCGGATTGCCGATCGGCCGGTTCGATCCCGGCCGCTATCGGCGCGAGATCGCCCTGAACACAGATTTCCGCAAATTCGACGACGGGCTGATGATGACGGTGGACTGTGCGCCGGCAACGGCTGCGCGACTGGGCGCGATCCTCGACGAGGCGTCGGCCGACGGCGTCGTCCGCTACGGCCTGCACATGCAGGACTCGGCGCTCATGACCTGCGTCGTGCCCTCGGTGCGGGCGCCCGACCACATGCATTTCGTCGACGGCGCCGGCGGCGGCTACGCATCTGCCGCCCGGCAACTGCGGGAATGAGCGTCACGCAACACCACGAGCGGCCGGATCGGCCTTGCCCGCCTGTCCCGTATCCGTGACACGGCGGCGATGGTCCGCGACATCGCAGCCGTGCGTCGGGGTGCCTCAATCGTTACCTGCGCGCCGGCTCCGCCTGCCCAGGCCGGCGCGGTCGATGGCGGCGGCGCGCACCAGGGCGTGGACCGTCCGGCCCGGCGCCAGGTCGAGCCGCCGCGCGGCGAGCCGCGTCACCCGGGCCCACAGCGTTGCGCCGATATCGACCAGCACGTCGACCTGGCCGTCCTTGCGGTCGCTGACCTCGGTGACCGTGCCGGCGAACACGTTGAGGATGCTGATGTCCTCCGGCGGCCGCAGCGCCAACGAGACGTCGCGGGCGCGGATGCGGACGCGGATGCTCTCGCCGACCGGCGCGTCGACCAGCGGCACGGTGACGGCCAGACCGTCGCGGGCGAGGTGGCTGACGGCGGCACCCGGGTCGTGCGCCCGCACCGTCAGCGGCAGCACCGAGCCGGCCTCGTAGCGCCCCGTCAGCGGCCGCAGGTCGAGCCGGCTCATCAGCTCCTCGACGGTGCCGACCGCGGCGACGGTCCCGTCGGAGACGAGGACGAGCGTGTCGGCGAGGCGCACGATCTCCTCCATCGCGTGGGTGACGTAGACGATCGGGATCGCGAACTCGTCGCGCAGCCGCTCGATGAAGGGCAGGATCTCGGCCTTGCGCGGCCCGTCGAGCGAGGCCAGTGGCTCGTCCATCAGGAGGAGCCGGGGCGAGGCGAGAAGGGCGCGGCCGATGGCGACGCGCTGTTGCTCGCCGCCCGACAGGGTGCGCGGCGAACGGTCGAGCAGCGGCTTTATGTCGAGCAGGTCGACGACCTGGTCGAAGGCGACGGCACCGTCCTTGCCCTTCATGCCGTAGGCGAGGTTGTGGCGCACGCTCATATGCGGGAACAGTCGGCCCTCCTGGAAGACGTAGCCCAGCCGCCGCGACTCCGGCGGCAGGTCGATGCCGGCGGCGGCGTCGAACAGGGTCGTGCCGTCCACGGCGATGCGCCCGGAATCCGGCCGCTCCAGCCCGGCCAGCATGTTCACGATCATCGACTTGCCGGCGCCGGAGCGGCCGAACAGCGCGGTGATGCCGCCGGCGGCCCCGGTGAACGCGGCCTCGATGCGCAGGTCGCCGATGCGGCGCCGGATATCGACCTCGATCATGCGCCGCTCCCGATGCGGCGCGCCAGCCGGCGGGCCAGCCATTCCGAGGCGACCACCGCGGCCAGCGCCAGCGCCACGGCGATCAGGGCGAGCCGCGCCGCCGCCGCCTCGCCATCCGGCGTCTGCGTCAGCGTATAGAGGGCGATCGGCAGGGTGCGCGTCTCGCCCGGGATGTTGGAGACGAAGGTGATGGTGGCGCCGAACTCGCCGAGCGCCCGTGCGAAGGCCAGCACCACGCCGGCGAGGATGCCCGGCGCCATCAGCGGCAGGGTGATCGTCGCGAAGACCCTGGTGCGGCCGGCGCCCAGCGTGCGCGCCGCGGCCTCGAGCCTCCGGTCGACCGCCTCCAGCGACAGCCGCATCGCCCGCACCATCAGCGGGAAGGCCATCACCGCGGCGGCTACGGCGGCGCCTTTCCAGGTAAAGGCGACGGTGATGCCGAAGCTGTCGTAGAGCCACCCCCCGACCGGCCCGTGCCGGCCGAGCAGCACCAGCAACGCGTAGCCGACGACCACCGGCGGCACCACCAGCGGCAGATGGATCAGCCCGTCGACCAGCGATTTCCCGAGAAACGAACGGCGCGCCAGCAGCCAGGCGGCGGCGAGGCCGAGCGGCAGCGAGA
Organism: Alphaproteobacteria bacterium; assembly: GCA_041563955.1. GTDB lineage: Bacteria > Pseudomonadota > Alphaproteobacteria > UBA8366 > JADFVY01. The sequence goes on from JBFGQV010000003.1 coordinate 14,775, forward strand.
ACACGACGCTGGCAATTGCGACCTTGAGGCTCAGCCCCAGCGCCTCGATCTCCATCGGGCTCAGCATCGCCGTCTCGCCTCAGTCGACGACGAAGCCGTGCCGGCGGAACACGGCCTGGGCCTCCGGCCGCTGCAGGTCGAGCGCGAACTGCCTGGCGTCGGCTGTGCGCCTGGCCGCGACGACGCCGGCCGGGTAGATGATGGGCGCGTGGCTGCCGGGGGGAAATGCCGCGGCGATGCGAATCCTGCTGCTGAGCGCGGCGTCGCTCGCATAGACGATGCCGGCGGCAACCTCGCCGCGCTCGACCAGCAGCAGCGCCGAACGAACGTTGGGCAGGAATACCGCGGCGCCTTCAAGCCGCGGCCACAGACCCAGCGACGCGAGCGCTTCCTTCGCATAGATGCCGGCCGGCACGTGGGCGGGATCGCCGATTGCAAGGCGGGCGCCGCCGAGGCGGGCCGGCAGGGACTCGTCAAGGGCAAGCGCAGCGTGCGCCCCCGCCGGCTGGACGAGGACGAGGCGGTTGCCGACCAGCGGCACCGGCGCACCGTCGATGAGGCCGCGCGCGACCAGCCAGTCCATCCAGCGCCGGTTGGCGGAAATGAACAGGTCCGCCGGCGCGCCGCTGGCGATCTGCCGCGCAAGCACGCCGGAACTGGCGAACACGAGGCGGACCTCGATTCCGCCCGTCTTCTTGTGGTCGGCGGCGATCTCGGTGAGCGCGGGCGCCATGCTGGCGGCGGCGAACACGGTGAGCGGCGGCCCCTCATCCGCCTGTGCGCCGCCCGTGCCAGGAAGCGCCGCGGGAACCGCGAGCGCGAGCGCCGCGAGCGCGGCGGCAAGCATGATCAGCCCTGTTCTCATGCCGTCAGACTAACGCACGACGCGGGACCGTCGTCAATTGCGCGCTACGCGACCGGCTCGGCGATGGTGACGAGCTCGCCGTCACGCACAGCGCGGTAGAAGCAATTGCGCCGGTTGGTATGGCAGGCGGGGCCGGTCTGGTCGACCAGGAGCAGGAGGGTGTCGCCGTCGCAATCGAGGCGCATCTCGACCAGCGACTGGGCGTGGCCGGAGGTCTCGCCCTTGCGCCACAGTGTGGTCCGCGAGCGCGACCAGTAGCAGACGCGGGCCGTTTCCAGCGTCTCGGCGATCGACTCCCGGTTCATCCAGGCCATCATCAGCACCTCGCCCGAATCGTGCTGCTGGGCGATCGCCGGCACCAGCCCGTCGGCGTTGAACTTGACCTGTGCAAGAATGTCCGTCGTCGTCATCTCACTCCCCCGCTTTGCGCAACCGCTCCAGCCCGGCCGCGAGATCGGCGATCAGATCGTCCGTGTCCTCCAAGCCGACATGGATGCGCATCGCCTGACCCTTTTCCTGCCAACGCTTGGCGCTGCGCGACTTGTTGGGCCAGGTCGGGATCAGCAGGCTTTCGAAGCCGCCCCAGCTCGCGCCCATGCCGTGCAGCTTGAGGCCGTCCATCATCGCGGCCAGCGCCGTCATGTCGGTGCACTCCAGCACGAAGCCGAACAGGCTGCAGGCGCCGGTAAAATCCCGCTTCCAGAGTTCGTGCCCAGGATCGCCTTCGAGTGCCGGGTGCATGACCCGCGTGACCTCCGGCCGGCCGGACAGCCAGCGCGCGACGGCGAGGCCGCTGTCATACTGCCGTTTCAGGCGGACGCCCATGGTGCGCAGGCCGCGCAGGGCAAGATACAGATCGTCCGGTCCGGCGCAGACGCCCAGTGCCTGGACCTCGGATCGGACATGTCCGTAACGCTCCTGGTCCTTCCAGACGATGATGCCGATGGTGGTATCGGCATGCCCGACGATATACTTCGTGCCCGCCTGCAGCACGATGTCGGCGCCCAGCGCCAGCGGCCTGTAGTAATAGCCGGCGCCCCAGGTGTTGTCGGCGATGACCGTGGCGCCCGCCCGCCGGGCGGCCTCGGCGATCGCCGGCAGGTCCTGCACCTCGAAGGTCAGCGACCCGGGAGACTCGACGAAGACGACCGACGTGTGCGGCCGGATCAGCCCGGCGATATCGCCGCCGATCAGCGGATCGTAATACTCGACCTCGACGCCGAACTTCGTCAGCGCCGTATCGCAGAAACGCCGCGTCGGCTGGTAGGCGCTGTCGGTCATCAAGACGTGATCGCCGGCCTTGGCGCAGGCGAGTAGTGCCGTCGTGATCGCCGCCAGCCCCGAAGGCGTGCTGACCGCACCCGTCCCGCCTTCCAGTTCGGTTACCGCGTCCTCCAGCGCGAAGCTGGTGGGCGTGCCGCTGCGCCCGTAGCGGACCTTCGCGCTGCCGCGCGCCAGGTAATCCTCGAGCGTCCGGGAGAGCACTGTCGACGCATGGTAGACCGGCGGATTGACGATGCCGTGGTTGGCGTGCGGATCGAGGCCGGCATGGGTCAGGAGAGTGTCGTCTTTCATCGAAAATCCAATTATCTTTGCGCCGCGCAGCGGCCGGTGCTTCGGGGCGCGCATTCAAGCATCGCGGCCGCCGGGATGCCAGCAGCATTTGAAGGGAAGGGCAGGGCGTTGGACAGCGAATCCGCAGACTGCGTGGTCATCGGGGCCGGAGTGATCGGCCTCGCGATCGCGCGGGCGCTGGCGCTGGCGGGGCGCGAGGTCATCGTGCTGGAGGCCGAGGACGCCGTCGGCACCCACACCAGCTCGCGCAACAGCGAGGTGATCCATGCCGGCATCTATTATGCGCGGGACAGCCTGAAGGCGCGGACATGTGTCGCCGGGCGCGACATGCTGTACCGCTACTGCGCCGGGCACGGCGTCGCGAACCGGCGCTGTGGCAAGCTGATCGTCGCCGCCGGCTCGGCCGAGGAACCGGAGCTCGCACGCATCGCGGCTGCCGCCGCGGCCAACGGCGTCGGCGACCTCAAGCCGCTGGACGCCGATGACCTGCGCGCCATGGAACCGGCGCTGCGCGGCACCGCCGCCCTGCTGTCGCCATCGACCGGCATCATAGACAGCCACGGCCTGATGCTGGCCTATCAGGGTGACGCCGAGGACCGCGGCGCGATGGTGGCCTTCAACAGCCCGGTCGAGGGCGGCGGCATCGCCGCCGCCGGCATCGAGCTTGCAGTCGGCGGCGCGGCGCCGATGCGGCTGACGTGTCGCGCCGTCGTCAACGCCGCGGGGCTGCGGTCGCCGGCCCTGGCGGCCTCGATCACCGGATTTCCGGCCCGCCACGTGCCCCGGCAGTGGCTGGCGCGGGGCAATTACTTCACCCTGGCGACGGCGCCGCCGTTCCGCCGCCTGATCTATCCCGTGCCCGAACCGGGCGGCCTCGGCGTGCACCTTACCCTGGACCTCGCCGGCCGTGCCCGTTTCGGCCCCGACGTCGAGTGGATCGAGGCGGTGGACTACAGCGTCGATCCGGCGCGCGGCGACCGGTTCTACGCGGCGATCCGGCGCTACTGGCCGGACCTTCCCGACGGCGCGCTCGAGCCCGGTTACGCCGGCATCCGGCCGAAACTCGTGCCCGCCGGCGCGCCGCCGCAGGATTTCGTCGTGCAGGGCCCCGCCGATCACGGCGTGGCGGGGCTCGTCAACCTGTACGGGATCGAATCACCGGGCCTCACGGCGTCGCTGGCGCTCGCCGACCTGGTCGCTGCAATGCTTCAGGACGGCTCGTAACCGAATTCCAGGACGAACGGCTCCAGCATCGGCTGGATCGGCGCGAGCCGGTCCGCATATTTCCTCCAGCGCGAGACGGCACGATTGTCGATCGCCTGAGTCACCGCTACGCGGCTCGGTGTCATGATGGGTCTGGTCTTTGCATGGTCCGCGTAACGGTTGACGGATTCGTCCCAGGGTAGATCCAAAAAGTCGAGCACGCGGCCAACGGTTCCCTCGAAGTCGGCGACCAGGTCTTCGTACCGGTACTCTATCCAGCGGATCGAGAGTGTCTCCCGATAATGGAGCCACAGTTCCATGACCGCGCAATACAGGCGGGCAGTCGTCTCCAAGGACAGGAAATGCACCATCCCCTGGTTCATAGCGAACTGCTGCATGAAGCAGCTCAGGCACGTGTCGCGTGGATCACGCAGTGCGACGAGTGCCCTCGCACGGGGGAAGAGAAACTGGATCGGACCAAGTTCCAAGATGTTGAAGGGAAACTTGTCGACAAGTTGAATGCCGTTCAGATCGGACCCAGTAATGTGGCGCGCGTTCTCAAGGAATTCCTTCCGCAAGCTGGCGATTCGGCCGTCTGTCAGCGTGCCAAGTGCCTCTGATAGTTCCATATTGGACAGTTTTCGAATGTCATGCAATGTGCGTGTTAAGGGGCTGTTTTCGTTGGTCGTCTCGATCTTCGGATGTGCCCCGAGTATCTGCTCCATAAGCGTTGTCCCGGATCGCGGAAACCCGACAAAGAATGTTACCGGCGACATATCGTTCGACTGCGTTGCGCGATTTCTGGAAACCCAGCGATCGGGGGGACACGTCCGATAGGCGTCGATCCTCCTGGCCATTACGTCCCGGTCGAGTTCACGCGCCCAATGGCCCGATTTGGTAATTTCGTTCATCTTCTCGAATGATCGAAATGCGTCTTGGTAATCGCCCTGCCGATCCTGGAGTTTGCCGAGTTCATACCAGGCTGCGGCGAGGTAACGATCCTCAAGCGGTGCAGCGGCCGCCCGACGATACAGGTCGGAGGCCGACTCGAAATTGCGGTGTCGCTCCTGTTTGCGGGCGTTCATGAGCAATCCCAGCGGTTCGTCAGGCGCAATCCGCAGGAATGTGTCGATCAGTTGATCGGCTTCGTCCGTTCGATAGGTATGTTCGAGGACAGCGACAAGGGTAGCCATCGGTTGTGGGGCTGCGGGGTTGAGCCGAAGCGCCTGGCGCAGCACCGGTTCCGCTTCGGCGTAACGGCCTGCCTTGTGCAGGACGGCTCCCAGATTTGCCAAAGCGGGAAAGAAACTGGCCGCAAGGGCAATCGTCGCCCGGTATTCCGCCTCTGCTTCATCCAGGCGTTCCGACCGTTCCAGGGCAACACCGAGATTGAAACGGATTTCCGGCCTGTCGGGCGCCAAGGCCCTCGCCCTCTTGTGCCGGTCGATCGCCTTCGTGTGGTCTCCGGCCGCCAGCAGGGCTTGGCCGAGATGGTCCTGCACAATCGGATCCTTCGGGGCGACCCGGGCGACCACCTCAAGCGGCTTGACGGCCTCGTGTCCCCTCCCGATCTGCAGCAGGGCGAGGCCCAGATAAAAGGACATCTCCGGATTTCCGGGCGTCTTCTTCAGGAGTTCGCGGTACCGCTGTTCCGCTTCCTTGATCCGGCCCACCTTGTGAAGTTTCTGCGCATTGGCAAACGCTTTGCGGTTCTTCATTGACTGAATCATGATGGTGTGCAGCAAATTCTATGCGCCCGGAAGGCCCGGGTCTTCGACGGTGACGGTCTTCTGATCATACGGCACGAATCCCGCTTTTTGATAAACCGCCAATGCCGCCGGATGGTCGAGTGTGCAGGTGTGCACCCAGACCCGGCGGGGGCGCCGCGACCAGGCGGTGGCAACGGCCCAGTCCAGCATGTAGCTGCCGAGTCCGCGACCGATATAGTCCGGGATGAGGCCGAAATAGGCGAGCTCGATCTCGCCCTCGCGGCGCAGGTCCAGCTCGGCATAGCCCGCTGGCGCGCCGTCGCAGTACAGCACGTAGATTTCGACACGGTCGTCGCGGACGATCGCAGCCAGCGCGTCGTCGTCCAGCTGGTTGCGCTCGTACCAGCGCCACGGCGCGCCGACCGCGTTGTAGAGATAGCGGTAGAAGCCGACGGTCGGGCGTTCCGCGCGCAGCAGCGCGATCTTCGACCGGGTGCGCGGCAGCGGCGCCGGCGGGCGGGCAGGGGGCGCGCGCATCTCCAGATAGGTGATCGTCACCTCTAGTTCCGCGGGTCCGTCGCGCTGCGGCGGTTCGACGAGCCATTTCGCCATCACCTCGCGGTCCTCGGTCTCGTAGCCCGCTGCGCTGTAAAAGCCTGCGACCGGATTGCTGGTGCGGATCATCAGGTCGACCTTGACCGCTCCGAGATCCTTCAGCCAGGCCTCGGCATGGGCCATCATCGCCTTGCCAAGTCCCTCGCCGCGGCGGCCGGGCTCCGTGGCCACGTAATAGACCCAGCCGCGGTGGCCGTCATGCCCGGCCATCGCGCTGGCGAAGATCGCCCCGTCTTCCTCGATGACGAAGATCTCGGACTGCGGCGCGGCGCGGGCCCGAGCGATGTCGGCCGCGGGATCGTTCCACGGCCGGATGAGATCGCAGGTCTGCCACAGCGCGATCAGCCCATCGATATCACCGTCCGCAACCGGGCGAATCGTTCGCGTCATGACGGTTCGATCGGCGACTCCGCATGGCCGGCCCATTCGGTCCACGAACCGTCGAACACGGGCACTTCCTTCCGGCCGACCAGGTAGAGCCCGAGCGAGACGACACAGGCGGTGACGCCGGAACCACAACTTGTGAACATCGGCTTGTCGAGCTCGACGCCCGCCGCATCGAGCGCCGCCCGGATCGCGTCGGCCGAGGCCATCGTCTTGTCGCCGTTGAGGAACGCGGTGTAGGGCAGGCTGATCGACCCGGGTGCATGGCCGCTGCGCAGGTTCGGCCGCGGTTCAGGCTCGGTGCCGGCGAAGCGGCCGGCCGAGCGGGTGTCGATGAACTGCTCGCGACCGTTTTCGACGGCGGCCCGCACCTGGCCGTAATCGCGCACCAGAAAGGTGTTGACCCGGGCGGTGAAATGCCGCTCCTGCGGGCGCACCACGTCGTCCGTGACCGGGCGGCCCTCGGCGATCCATTTCGCCAACCCGCCGTCGAGCACCGCCACGTCGTCATGCCCGAAGACCCGGAACATCCACCAGACGCGGGCCGCGGCCGACGCGCCGGTGGTGTCGTAGACGACGACGCGGTTCCCATCACCCAGCCCGAGACGGCCGACCTGTGCAGCGAAAGCCTCCGGCCCCGGCAACATGTGCGGCAGCGTGGAGTCGGTATCGGCGATTTCGTCAATGTCGAAGAACACCGCGCCGGGTATGTGCTGCGCGGCATATTCCGCACGCGGATCGCGCCTGGCCTGCGGCATGTGCCAGCTGCCATCGACGATGTGCACGTCGGGCGCCTTTAGATGCGCCGCCAGCCAGTCGGTCGAAACCAACGCTTCCGGGTTCTCATACGACATGAATAGTACCCTCTAACAATTTGTTATTGAGGCAAATACTGATCTGCATCAACGGTCTTCTCATCGGTGGCGCAACCTCATTCTTGGAGGCGCGGCTTGGCCGCTCTCCAGCGGAAGGCCCGCCGCTCGCGCGCTCAAGCCGAGGGGGGTTGAGGTCCATTTTGCGGAATGCGGTCGCGCCATGCCAGGCCGTTTACTCCTCGACCAGCACCACGTTGACGCGGCGGTTGCGCTTGCCCTTGTTCTCGATCTTGGCAACGGCGACCGACCCGATCTCGCCGGTGCGTGCGACATGTGTGCCGCCGCAGGGCTGCAGATCGGCGCCGTCGACCTCCATCAGCCGCACTCGGCCGGTGCCGCGCGGCGGCTGCACCGACATGGTGCGCACCAGCTCGGGGCTGGCGTCGAGCTCGTTGTCGGTGATCCAGCGGTGCGCCAGCGCCCGGTCCTCCGCGACCAGCCGGTTCAGCGCCTCGGTCAGCGCTGCCTTGTCGAGCACGTGCTCGCCGGTGTCGAAATCGATGCGGCTCTTCTCGGCGCCGACCTGGGCGCCGGTGATGCGGCACGGTACCGACGCGCAGACGAGGTGCAGCAGGCTGTGCATGCGCATGTGGCGGTAGCGCCGGTCCCAGTCGATGCGGGCAGTGACCGCGGTTCCCGGGGCCGGTGGCGTCGTATCTTCCGCAATCACGTGGACGATGTCGGCGTCGTGGTCCTTTATGGTGTCCAGAACGGCGACCTCCGTGCCGTCCGCCAGAGCGAGAACGCCGGTATCGCCAGGCTGGCCGCCCCCGGTGGGATAGAACACCGTGCGGTCGAGGCCGACGCGGCCGGGCGCCGATTTGGTCACCGTCGCGTTGCATTCCTTCAGGTACGAGTCCTCGCGGAACAGCTCCTCGGTCATCGCTGCGCCCTCATTCCATCCATTCCGGCCACGGCAGGTCCTTCGAGCGCAGGAATTCGGGGTTGAACAGCTTCGACATGTAGCGCTGCCCGGAGTCGCACAGCAGCGTGACGATGGTGTGACCCGGGCCCATGTGTCTGGCGAGTCGGATCGCGCCGGCGACGTTGATGCCGCTGGAGCCGCCGAGGCACAGCCCCTCGTGCTGCAGCAGGTCGAAGACCACGGGCAGCGCCTCGGAATCGGGGATCTGGAACGGCACGTCGACGATCACGTCCTCGAGATTGGCCGTCACCCGCCCCTGGCCGATGCCCTCGGTGATCGAGTCGCCCTCCGCCTTCAGCTCGCCGTGGTCGTACCAGTTGTACAGGGCCGCACCCATCGGGTCGGCGATGGCGATGACGACGTCCTTGTTGCGCTCTTTGAGGGCCATCGACACGCCGCCCAGCGTGCCGCCGGTGCCGACGGCGCAGACGAAGCCGTCGACCGTGCCGTCCGTCTGGTTCCAAATCTCCGGCCCGGTGGTGCGGTAATGGCCGTCCCGGTTGGCGACATTGTCGAACTGGTTGGCCCAGATGGCGCCGTTCGGCTCGGTCTCCGCCAACTCGGCGGCGAGCCGGCCGGACACCTTGACGTAGTTGTTCGGATTTTTGTAGGGCACCGCCGGGACCTCTCGCAGCTCCGCCCCGGCGAGCCGGATCATGTCCTTCTTTTCCTGGGTCTGGGTCTCCGGGATGACGATGACCGTGCGATACCCGCGCGCATTGCCGACGAGCGCGAGCCCAATGCCGGTGTTGCCCGCGGTGCCCTCGACGATCACGCCGCCGCGGCGCAGCTTGCCGCGCCGCTCGGCGTCCTCGATGATGGCCAGCGCGGCGCGGTCCTTGACCGAGCCGCCGGGGTTGAGGAACTCCGCCTTGCCGAGGATCGTGCAGCCGGTCAGCTCCGAGGCCTGGTGGAGCTTGATCAGCGGCGTGTTGCCGATGGTGTCGGTGAATCCGTCGCGAATGTCCATGAGTGCCGCGTTGTTCTTGTGAAAGGCCCGCCCCGGGGCAGGAAACTAGACCGCAAGGGGGGCCGAATCAAGCGCGGCCGGCGGCCTGTCCGATGCGCGGCACGGCGGCGAGGATCAGCGGCGCGGCCCGAACGCAAAACGGCGGCTCGCGATCGAGCCGCCGCCTGCAATTCCGGGCGCCGCTTGCGGGGCGCGCCCGGTCTGCCTTCAGCGAATGCGGGTCAGGCCTGCTTGACCTTGCAGGTCTTGAGGCCGAACGGCAGGTAGGCCGGGCACCAGCCGATCAGGCCCGTGGCCAGCGGCACGACGCCGATCCAGCCCCAGACGGCCAGCTCGTGGCTGCTGATGACGGCGAAGGCGATCGCGGCGAGGCCGACAAGGATGCGAAGGATGCGGTCGATGCCGCCAACGTTCTGAGTCATGGGTCGTCCCTTTCGTGTTGTCTTGCGGCCTTTTGAGGGCCGCTGTGTTGCGAATTACGGGGCCGAGCATAGGGAAGGGCGGCGGGCCGCTCCGTGACTTACTCACAAAGCCGAAGATTTTTTTGAAATTGTCGGAATCCGCCTCAGGCAGCGGCGCCGAGGGCCTGCAGCGCCGCCCGATCGGTCACCGTGATGCGGCCCCGCGACAGGGTGACGAGGCCCTTGCGCTCGAATTCCTTGAGCTGTCGGCTGACCACTTCGCGCGCGGTGCCGAGCTCGACGGCGACGGCCTGGTGGGTGGCGTCGAGGGTGCCGCCGGCGCCGGCATGCTCGACGAGGAACCGCGCAAGGCGCAGGTCGATCCGCCCGAAGGCGACCTCCTCGACGAGCAGCATGAGGTCGGCGATCCGCGAGCCGTAGGTCATGAAGACGAAGTCGCGCAGGACCGTCGAGCGGCCCAGCAACTCGCGGAAGGTGCCGGCCGGAATGGCGACCGCCCGCACGGCGCTCTCGGTCACGCCCTCCGCGGAATACGCCTCGTGCGCCAGCAGGCAGGCGGTGGTCAGCACGCAGGTCTCGCCGGGGTCGACCCGGTAGAGGACGATCTCCCGGCCCGACTCCGCGGTCATCTGCACCCGAACCGAGCCGTCGAGCACCAGCAGATAGCTCTGGCACTCGTCGCCGCCGCGGAACACCGTCTCGCCCTCCGGCAGCGAGACGATGTGCGAGCGCGCCTCGAGGGTCCTGCGGGCCTCGGGCTCCAGCTTCGCGAGGGCGGGGAAGCGGGCGATCCAGGTCTCGTTCATGTGGCGACTCGGCTCCTGCGACACCGTGCCACGATAGTCACCGCCATGAGGCGGGTAAAGTGAGGTTGGCGGAGGGCCGTTCCGAAACCCGCGGAAAACCCTAACGCATGGGCTCGTTCCGCGCGTCCGGCCGCGGGCCAGGCGTCAGTTGCCGGCCGCCTCGCGCGCGGTGGTGAGGTCGCGGTGGATCGCCTCGGCGGCGTTCTTGCCCGCGCCCGCGGCAAGGATCACCGTGGCGGCGCCGGTGACGACATCGCCGCCGGCATAGATGCGGGCCCGGCTCGTGCGGCCATCCTTCTCGTCGGCGACGAGGCAGCCCCATTTGTCGGTCTCCAGCCCGGTGGTGCTGCTCAGCAGCAGCGGGTTGGGGGTGGTGCCGATCGACAGAACCACGTTGTCGACCGGCAGCACGAACTCGCTGCCCGCCACCGGCACCGGCCGCGCGCGGCCCGACTCGTCCGGCTCGCCGAGCTCCATGACCTGGCATCTGAGGCCGGTGACCCAGCCCTCATTGTTGCCCAGCACCTCGATCGGGTTGGTCAGCCAGTGGAACTCGACGCCCTCCTCGATGGCGTGGTGGTACTCCTCGATGCGGGCGGTCATCTCCGCCTCGCTGCGGCGGTACACGATCAGACCCTGCTCGGCACCCATGCGCAGGGCCGAGCGCACGGTGTCCATCGCCGTATTGCCGGCACCGATCACGGCGACCCGCGTGCCGACCTTCATCGGCGTGTCGGAGGTCGGGAACTCATAGGCCCGCATCAGGTTGATGCGGGTCAGGAACTCGTTGGCCGAGAACACGCCGTTGAGGTTCTCGCCGGGGATGCCGAGGAATTTGGGCAGCCCGGCCCCGGTGCCGATGAAGATCGCCGAGAACCCCATGTTCTCGAGCAGGTCGTCGAGGGCGATGGTCTTGCCGACGATGACGTTGGTGACGATCTCGACGCCGCGCTGCCTGAGCACGTCGATCTCCCAGTCGAGGACGGTGTTGGGCAGGCGGAATTCCGGAATGCCGTAGCGCAGCACCCCGCCGGCCGCGTGCAGCGCCTCGAACACGGTCACATGATAGCCCATGTCGGCGAGTTGGCCGGCGCACACCAGCCCGGCCGGACCCGAGCCGACCACCGCGATCTTCTCGTCGCGCCACGGCTGACGGGCGCTGCCATTGGCCGGTTGGCCGCGTTCCCAGTCGGCGACGAACCGCTCGAGATGGCCGATGGCGGCGGCGTTGAAGCGGCTGTTCATGTGACAGCGCTCCTCGCACTGGCTCTCCTGCGGGCAGACCCGGCCGCAGATCGCGGGCAGCGGGTTGGCGCTGCGCAGGATCGAGGCGGCCTCGGCGACGTCGCCCTTGGCGATGGCGTGGATGAAATCCGGGATCGGGATGCGCACCGGGCAGCCCTCGACGCAGATCGCATCCTGGCAGCGCAGGCAGCGTTCGGCCTCGAACATGGCCCGCTGCAGATCGTAGCCCTCGTTGACTTCGAGGAAGTCGTGCGCGCGGACACCGGGCTCGCGCTGCGCCATCGGCGTCTTGTCGGTTCGTTTGACCGGCATCAGGCTGCTCCCGCCGCGCGCTGGCAGGCGGTCGCCTGCCGCTCAGCGGCCTCCTGTTCGAGTTCGACGTACATCTTGTTGCGCCGGACCGCCTCGGCGAAATCCACCGCGTGGGCGTTGAAAAACGGGCCGTCGACGCAGGCGAACTTGACCTCGTTGCCGACGGTCACGCGGCAGCCGCCGCACATGCCGGTGCCGTCGATCATCAGGGGATCCATCGACACCAGGGTCTGGATGCCGGCGGCGCCTGTGGTGTCGGCAACGGCGCGCATCATCGGCATCGGGCCGATCGCGATCACGCGGTCCGGCCGTCCCGGACCGTCGCCGTCGATCAGCTGCTGCAGGCGTTCGGTGACGAACCCCTTGAACCCGGCCGAGCCGTCATCGGTGCACAGCTCGACATCGCCGCAGACGGCGCGCAGCTCGTCGGTCAGGATCAGCAGGTCCTTTTCGCGCGCGCCGACGATGGCCGTCGTCCGGTCGCCGCGCTCGGTCAACTCGCGCATCAGGCACAGCAGCGCCGCCGCGCCGAAACCGCCGCCGACGCCGACGACATGGCCGCCGGCGGGAATCTCGGGCGCACTGCCGAGCGGGCCGACCAGGTCGAGGATCTCGTCGCCCTCGTCCAGCGCCGACAGCATGCGCGTTGTGACGCCCACCGCCTGGACCACGATCGTCAGCTCGCCTCGGGCGGCGTCATAGTCGGCGATGGTCAGCGGGATGCGCTCGCCGTTCTCGTGAACGCGCAGGATGACGAACTGGCCCGGCCGCGCCGCCGCGGCGATCATCGGCGCATCGACGACGAACAGGGTGGTGACCGGGGTCAGCGGACGTTTCCCGAGGATCCGTGCCATCGCTTACAACCCTTCCTGCCCATGCATCAGCTTCAGGCGCCGCCAGCGCCGTTCGACCTCTTTCTCGATGGCCGCAAGCCGGTCCGCGTTGTCGGGCGCAAGCAGGTGCCTCGTCTTGCCCATCAGCCCGAGCCAGTCGGCGACCGGCCGGCGGCGACCGATGACGTCCGGGTCGTAGGTCAGCGTAGTGTTGCCCTTCTCCACCTCGTAGAGGGGGAAGAAACAGGAATCGAGGGCGGTTTGGAGCACCTCCTCGGCGGCATCGTCGGTGGTCCGCCAGTTGAGCGGGCAGAACGACAGCACCTTGCCGTAGACCATGCCCTCGTGCCTGGCGTACCACTGCGCCTTGGCGACCTTGCGCATGAAGTCCTCGGGGTAGCCCTCGCTGGCGGTGAACACGTACGGCAGGTGGCAAGCGGCGAAGATCTGCGCCGTGTCCTTGTGGTGGAAGGCCTTGCCGACCCGGGCCTCGCCGACTTCGCTGGTCGCCGTGCGATGGCCCATCGGCGTCGCGTAGGACAGCTGCGCGCCGGTGTTCATGTAGCCCTGGTTGTCATATTCCAGGATGATCATGCGGTGATTGCGGTTGGCCGCGCCAAGCGCCGGCCCCATGCCGATATCCATGCCGCCGTCGCCGGTGACCATCATGAAGGTGATGTCGGGCGATCCGGGCAGCTCGCCGCGCCGCATCCGCTCCAGATACATCTCGACCAGCCCCGACATCGTCGCGGCGCCGTTCTGGAACAGGTTGTGGATATAGGTGATGCGGTGCGCCGTGTGCGGATAGCCGGTGGTCACCACCATCGCGCAGCCGGTCTGGAACAGGACCACGAGATCGCCCTCGAGGACGCTGTAGGCCTGGTGCAGGACCGGGAAGATGCCGCAGCCCGGGCAGCCGCCATGGCCGGGCGCGACGCGGCACGGCACCGCGGTCATCGCCCACAGCGGTTCCAGCTCCACCTTGAGACGCCCGCTCTCGGGATCCTCGGCGACCTTGGCCATGCCGCGCGAGACCTCCTCCGTGGTGATCGGCGGGAGGCCGGCCAGCGGCTTGGCCGCCGGGTCGCCGGCATAGGTGCCGTGATAGGCGAAGGGCGTGTCCACCGAGCCCTTGGCGGCGGCTTCGAGCACCTCCGCAAAGAACTCTTCGGCGTCGGCGTCGTAGAAGTCGCGACCGCCAAGACCGTAAATGCGGTTGAGCACCAGGGTGCGATTGTCGGGATCCTGCTGCAGCGCGGCGCGGACCTCAAGGGCGAGATTGCCGTTGCCGGCGCCGTAGGAATCGCCCCGGTCGCCGACCAGCACGGCGCGCACGTTGCCGAGGAGATCGCGGATCTCGTCACCCGGGAACGGGCGCAGCATGTTGAGCGAGACGACACCGATCCGCTGCCCCTGGTCGCGCAGCCGGTCGGCGACCTCCTTGGCGGTCTCCGCGGCGGAGTTGAGCAGCACCACCGCCGCCTCGGCATCCTCCATGCGGTAGGCGTCGATGAGCGGGTAGTCGCGGCCGGTCAACTCCGCCAGCTCAGCGAGGACCTCGGGGATGACCCGGCGGGCGGCCTCCATCGCCTCGGTCAGCTGCATCTTGTTGTTGATCAGGTCGGGATCGTTCATGTAGGGCCCGAACGTTGCCGGCCGCGTCGGATCGAGCGCAGTGATCGGGACGTCGGCCGTGCCGAGGAAGTCCCGGACTGCCGCGGCATCGTCGAAGACCTCGAGCCGGCGCTTCTGATGGCTGGTGAAGAAACCGTCATAGGCGACCAGCACGGGCAGCCGCACATCCTTGTGCTCGCCGATGCGGATCGCGGCGAAATTGAGGTCGTAGACCGCCTGCGGATCGCGGGCGAGCAGGATGATCCAGCCGGTATTGAGGACGAAGTAGAGATCGGAATGGTCGCAGCGGATGTCGAGCGGTCCCGACACCGCGCGCGTCGCGACATTGAGCACCATCGGCACCCGCGTGCCGGCCTGCACCGGCAGCTGCTCCAGCGCGTACAGCAGACCCTGCGATGAGGTCACGTTGAGCACCCGGCCGCCGCCCAGCGCGGCACCGTAGCAGATGCCGGCGGCGCCGTGCTCGCCGTCGCCGGGAACCATGGAAATCTCATGGGCGCCTTCGGCCTGCATCTCAGAAAGCGTCTCGGCCACCTCGGTCGACGGCGTGATCGGGAAATAGCCCATCAGATGGAAGCCGATGTCGCGGGCGGCCATTGCCGCAGCCTCGTTGCCGTTGCGGAACTCGGCACGTTGCGCAACGAGGCTCCGCGGGTGTGGGTGCGAAGCCTTGCCGCCGGATTGAATCGCGTCCGCCGGCGTCTCGCTCACGTTGGGCGTCACGGGTGCATCCATTCTAGACATCCAGTTGCGGGAACAGCGGCTGGGTCAGCTCCGCCGCCAGTCCCGGGGTTTCCGCCTCACGGGTCATCGCGCCGGTCGGGCACGTCTCGATGCAGCGCAGGCAGCCCTTGCAGTAGCGGTAGTCGATGCCGGTCAGCCGGACCGCGTCGGGCACGGGCTCGTTGCCCTCGGCCGTCCAGACGAGGCACAAATCGGGGCACACCATGTCGCACATGCCGCAGTGAATGCATTTCTCAAGGTCCAGGACCGGCATCCATCCGGTACGCGAGGTCGACAGATCGTTCCACGCCGTCGAGCCGGCATTGAGGACGATGCCGCCAAGCGGCGCCGTCTGGTACCCCCAGAACGGGTCGGGCCTGATGATCGGCAGGTCCCCTTCCGCCCGCCCGATGTCGGGCAGGATCTCGTACTCCGCGGTGCCGCGACGGAACGCGGCTTCGTTGCTGGCCACCGCCTCGGGTCGTTTCTGGGCGAATGCGTCGGTCAGCGCCTGCAGCAGAATGTCGGCATCGAAAAACGGCACCGCCTCGGCAAGCGTGCCGAGCAGGACCGCGTTGGGCCGGGATTTCTCTTCCGCAGCGATGCGCTGGGCGTCGATGCGGATGATCTTTGCGCTGCGCGGCAGGCGCGCGAGCCCCTCCGGGATTTCGCCGGGCGGGCCGGTGAAGATCAGCGTGCCCGCGGCGCGGAATCCGGCGATGGTGGCCGGATGGCTGAGCAGGGCGCGGTGAAAGACCACCACGACATCCGGCGATTCGACCGGTGCGCTGGTGCGGATCGGCTGGCCGGCCGGACCGAGTCGGATAAACGACTTGATCGCCGTGCCTTTCTTCTCCGAACCGTAGGACGAAAAATGGGCGCCGTTGAGGCCCATGCGCAAGACCGCCGCCGTGGCCAGGATCTGGCCGGCGGCATGGGCCCCGAGCCCGCCGATCGACTCGAATCGGAGTTCGAACAGGCGGTCGTTTTGGGGCAAGGAAACAGGTCCGTCCATCAATCGTTCAACCTTCAAAAATAGGGATTATTCCTTGAAAGAATGAAATTTTTATTTATCACTTGATATGCCCGGAATGCATTGACTTGGGTCAATCCAAACTCCGCGCGGCGCCGGCGAATCCGATATTCCGATCATTTCGACTGGCATCGACCCGCAAATCGTCTTCGCGGCAGGCCCGGGTTTGTCGGACGGACTCGCGGCGCACAAGGCGATGGCGCGGGCGCAGACGGTCGCCGCGAAAGAAGCCTTGCCAGACGGTCCTGGATTCAACAATATCGACGTTGCGGGTCATCACAATTCGACCTTTATTTATTGCGAATATCCGTCAAACGCCTAACTTGCCGGGTGGACCATGGCCGTTCTCGAAACCGACCGAAAGACCCAGCAGCGCCAGACCGTCACCGCGCCGCCGAAAGCCAACCGCATCGAGAAGATCGAGGTCAGTCACCACCGGCTGCCGCTCGACCCGCCGTTCCCGGCGGCGTGGGACAGCCGCGCGCGCGACGCCTTCGAGGTGGCAATCATCAGGGTCGCGACGGCGGACGGGGCGGTCGGCATCGGCGTCGGCAGCGATCCGGAGGGGATCGAGCGTCACGCCGAGCTGTTCGTCGGCCACGACCCGCTGGACCTCGACCGCCACGGCGCCGTTCTTGCCAATCTCGACTTCCACGGCGGCCGGCCGTGGGCCCTCGACATCGCGCTGTGGGACCTCGTCGGCAAGATTCGCAAGCAGCCGGTGTGGCGCCTTCTGGGCGGCACGTCCGGCACCGTGGCCTGCTATGCCTCGACCGGCGTGCTACGCGGCAAGAAGGCGCTTGCCGATGCCGCGCGGGTGCTCGCGGGCAATGGCTTCAAGGCGGTCAAGGTCCGCCTCCACCACCCGGACTGGCGCGAGGATATCGCATCGCTCGAGGCCGTGGCCATCGCCCTCAACGGCAAGGCGGAGCTGCTGGTGGACTGCAACCAGGGCTGGCGCATGCCGTGGGACGCGGAACCGTGCTGGACCTACCATCAGGCCCTTGCCGCGGCATGGGAGCTCAAGCGCCTCGGCGTCTACTGGATGGAGGAACCGGTGCATCACGGGGACGTCAAGGCGATGGCGGCGTTGCGTGGCGCCACCGGGCTGCGGATCGCGGCCGGCGAGATGACCCGCGGCGAACATGCCCTGCGCGACCTTGTGGACCGCAATGCCGTCGATGTTCTGCAGCCGGATGCCACCCTGACCACCGGCATACTGGGCCTGAAGCGCCTGGCGCGGCGGGCGGCGGAGAAGGATGTCGCCTTCACCCCGCACAGCTGGGGCAGCGGCATCGGCCTGCTCGTGAACGCCCATGTGTTCGCCGGCTGCGGCGGCGGCCCATGGCTCGAATATCCCCTCGATCCGCCGGAATGGACCGCGGAACGACGCGACTTCATGCTGGCGCGGCCGGTGCAGGCGAACAAGGACGGCTGCCTCGAGCTCTCCGACGCGCCGGGATTCGGCATCGAGCTCGACGAGGAGCGGCTTGCGGCAACCCGTGTGGATTGACGGTGCAGGAGCCGCCCCCGCCGGGGCAGATTTCTTCGCAATCCGGGACTAGAACGCCGCGCCTATCACGGCTCCGTGCTCATCCGCATGCCGGGAATCTCGCGGCACCTGTTCTGCTCGACCAGTAGCAGGGTCGGCGCAATGTTGGGCGCCGGGTTTTTGAGGACCTGGGTGCTGAGATCGGTGCCGAGCGACTCGACCAGCACCACCTCGTCCTCCCAGTCGACGCGGTCGAGTCGAGTGCGGACGAACCACACCACGGTCGCGGCGCTGTGGCCCGGCAGGCAGTCGCCGAAAAAGGCGCGGGTCTCCTCGACCAGCTGGCCGTCGTCCCGGCTGTAGAGCTGTCCAGGGTAGCGGTAGCGCTTGGTGCGTCGGGTCATGCGTCCGTCGAAGGCGGAGTGGACGTAGATCGACTTGTTGGACTCGCAACCGTGGCACCGCCGTCCCGCATAGATGTTGAAGGGCGGCCGGTTGCGGGCGGCAAGCTGGCCGACGAACTCGAGCTCCACGATGTCGGAGCGCATCTCGGTGCGATTGCGGAATTCGACCGTCATGTTCTTCGGACCGTAGATACCGGGTTTGACCTGTACGATGTTGGCGGTGATCCGTCGCGGCATCCAGTCCTTGTCCACGATCAGGCGATCCTGCCCGCAGCCGGTGATGAGGCCGGCGGTCGCGATTAGCAGGAGTGCTCGCATCCAGATGTGCATGTTTGCTATGCCTTCTTATGCTTGCCGCGCATGTTGCCGCCGGGCCTTCGGGCCCTGCGCGCTCACCGGATTAGAGAGCAATAAGACTAAATATTTGTAAAAATACGGACCGGGACCTCACCCGAGGTCACCGTCGCCCAAGGGCGAGAAGGGGCGGGCGCGCCGCACGGAGGTGGATCGGCCTGGAATGGTCGGGTGTACCGCTCAACTCGCCAGCGAGCCGCTCTCTTTGTTGCCGAGCATGAATGCGATGGGCCGGGGCAATTTCTGGGGTCCGAGCAGACACTGGCCCTGATGCAAACGGAATACCTTTATCCGTCAGTCGCCGATCGAACCAGCCCCAAGGAAAGAGAGGAAGCCGGCAAGCCTGATCTCGTCTCAACGGGGCGAGCCAGAAAAGCACTGATCTTGGAATCAGCGCGTTCGTTGATACCCGCTGATCTGGATTCAACGATTAGAGCACGCTGGACGATCTGATTTCAGCCCTGACGGTCGGATATTCTTCTTCATTTCGCCGAACTACATACGGAGGCGCAGGGCTGACGGTCTTTCGGTGTCGGCTCAGCGTACAATGATGACGGTACAGTGAGCCAGGCTGCTGACCTTGTGCGAGACGCTGCCCAGCAAGGCGGCCTCGATCTCGCCGACGCCGCGGCTGCCCACGAAAATCGCGTCGATCCTCTTGTCGTCGGCAAAATCGACGATGGTGCGGGCCGGTTTGCCTTCTAGGACATGAGTGTTGACTTTCTCGATACCAGCGGCCTCAGCAAGCTTACGGGCTTCCGTTAGGATATCCTTGGTCATCTGGTCGAGGACGTATTTCGGCTCGCCCATCAGGTTCTCAGCCCGCAGGAAGTTCGTGAGCTGAGGTGTAACCCTGTAAGGTCTCGTCACCGTCAACAGATGCAGCTCAGCGCCGAATCTTGCCGCAGTCATGGCGCCGACTTCCGCAGCTCTAAGGGCATTCGCCGAGCCATCGACGCAGAGGAGGACTTTTTCGCACATGTTCACCCGCTCTTTTTGTCCGGCCAACTGAGAACCGTCGATCTAGGTTTCATCCTGAGAGGCTGCTTCCGAAACGGCGTCGACCTTCTCGGCGGCCAGTGTGGCGGCGGCCGCAGCCGCCTTCGCCTTGGCCTCGGCGGCCTTGGCTTCGGCGGCAGCAGCTTTGGCGGCGAATTTCTTGGCACGGGCCTCTTTGATCAAGAGCGAGCGCTTCTTCTCCAGTTCCGTCGGTACGTTAACCACCGGCTCGGCCTTGCGCAAATCATCCAGCGGAATGTGGCACGCGATGGCATGGTTTTCGCCGTCGATCTGCACCGGCGGTCGTTCGTTGTCACAGATATCGCCCACCCGGTGCTGGCAACGCGTGCAGAAGGGGCAGCCAGCCGGCGGATCGAGCACGCTCGGCAGGTTGCCTTCCAGGACGATTCGCCGCTTCTTGATCTCTGGATCGGCGATGGGTACGGCTGATAAAAGGGCCTCGGTATAGGGGTGGTATGGTGGGCTGAAGATCTCTTCCGTTGAGCCGCGCTCCATGATCTGGCCTAGGTACATGACGACAATGCGGTCGGCCAGATACCGGACGGCGCTCAGGTCGTGGCTAATGAACAGCAATGTCGTCTTATAGTCGCGCTGGATGTCCATCAACAGTTCCGTCACCGCCGCCGCGACCGAAACGTCCAGGGCGGAAATCGGTTCGTCGGCGATAACCATCGACGGATTGCCAGCAAACGCGCGGGCAATGCCGACACGCTGTTTCTGACCGCCGGAGAGTTGCCGCGGCTTGCGCTCAGCAAAGGCCCGGGGCAGCTTGACAGTGTCTAGCAAATCGAACACCTTCTGCTGGATCTTCGCCGGATCTTTTTCGATTCCAAAGTGCTTGATGACGCGGCCAATCTGCCCGCCGATGGAATGCGACGGATTGAGCGTGTCATTAGGGTTCTGGAACACCATCTGCAGTGAGCTCAATTGCTCGGACGTGCGCGAGCGCGTCGGAATGGCGCCGATGTTGACCTTGTTGAGGCGAACCTCGCCGTCGGTTGCCGTTTCCAGGCCCATCAGCACCTTGGCGAAGGTCGACTTGCCGCAGCCGGACTCGCCGACGATGCCAATGGTTTCGGCCCGGCGGGCGCGAAAGTTGATGGCTTCGTTGGCCTTGACGAAATGAACGCCCTTGCCCGAGATTATGGCGCCGATGGAGGTGTCCCTGATCTCGTAGTACTTTTGCATGTTGTCGACTTCCAAGATGACGTCGCCGATCTCGGCCGCGTCCTTGGCGTCGCCGACGGCCATGGCCTGGGTCGTGTCGATTTCATTCCAGCGCGCGCAGCGCACCCTGTGCCTGTGATCGTTATCGGTCGTGACGTCTTCCATGCGGATAGCCTCCTGATCGCAGATCCCTTCTGCCATGAAGTCGCATCGCGGCCAGTAGTAACAGCCCTTGGGTCGTTCGTGCGGCAACGGCAACTGGCCGCGGATGGCGGCCAGCGGGCGGGCGTTCTTGTCGGCGTGGGGCAGCGGGATACAACCGAATAGGCCATGGGTGTAGGGATGCTTTGGCCAGGAGAAAATGGAATCGATGGTGCCTTCCTCGACCACCTCGCCCGAATACATGACGCAGATCCGGTCGCAAACCTCGAGCATCAGGCCTAGGTTGTGAGAGATATAGAGCAGCGAGGCCCCGGTCTGTTCGCTGAGCTCGGCGATCAGTTCGACGATACCGGCCTCGACCGTAACGTCGAGTGCCGTCGTCGGCTCGTCGAGCAGCAGCAGCGATGGCTTCGACAACAGCGCCATGGCAATGACAACGCGCTGCTGCTGGCCGCCGGAAATCTGATGCGGGTAGGCCTCCATCAGGCGCCTGGGATCGGGAATATGCACGGATGCCAGCATGTCCATGGCCCGTTCCGTCGCTTCCCTGAGGGGTATCCCCTCATGAACCAGCAGGACTTCTGTCAGTTGTTCGGCGATGGTGACACTTGGATTGAGGGCGGCCATAGGCTCTTGGTAGATCATGGCGATCTCGGCACCGCGCAGGTTTCGCACCTCTTCTTCCGACATCTCCGCCATGTCGCGGCCCTTGAACTTGATGGTGCCGCCGACGATGTCGCCGTTCTTGCCCATGTAGCGCATGATGCCGTTGGCGACGGTCGACTTACCGCAACCGGATTCCCCGACAAGGCCGACCGATTCTCCCTTGTCCACCTTGAGGCTGAAATCCATGACCGCCGGTATTTCGCCAGCGCGCGTGTAATAACTGAGCCGCAGGTTGTCGATTTCAAGGACTGGTACTTCGCTATCGTTCGTCATGGCCATTTCCTAATCCTTTAGCGACACTTCGCGGAGGCCGTCTGCCAGCAGGTTGAAGCCGAGCACCAAAAGCGAGACCGCACAGGCCGGAATGATCGCCATGTGGGGGAAGCCGCCGGTGACGAAGGCGCGTGTTTCGGTGATCATACCGCCCCAGTCCGGGTCCGGCGGCGGCAATCCGAGGCCGAGGAAACCCAGGGCCCCGATGGTGATGGTCGTGTAGCCCATGCGTAGGCAGAAATCGACGATCAGGGGTCCCCTGGCGTTGGGAAGAATTTCGACAATCATGATGTACCATGAACTCTCGCCACGGGTCTGGGCGGCAGCGATATACTCGCGGGTCGCAATGTCGAGCGTCACGCCGCGCACGATACGCATGATGCCGGGTGAACTGGCAAAGACGACGGCGAAAATGATGTTGGCGCCGGACGCCCCCAGCTTGGCTATGATCAACACATAAAGCACCATGACCGGGAATGACAGGATGACGTTGGCGACAAAAGAGATCGCCTCGTCGATCCAACCCCGCGAATATCCGGCCATAAGGCCCATGGCGATGCCGACAACGTAGGCCGACAGGGTTGCGGCCGTTGCATAGAACAGCACTCGCTGACCGCCCCAGATGATGCGCGACAGGATGTCGCGGCCAAGGTGGTCGGTACCGAACAGGAAGATTCCGCCCTCAGGCGCCGCCGCGCCCGGCAATGCGAAGGGCAAGATTGGCTGATTCGGGTCGAACGGCGCCACCAGCGGCGCAAACACGGCCAGCAGTGCGAAGAACAGTACGATCACGCCGCCGACCATGCCGACCGGGCTTTCGCGCAGCAAGGCAATGGCCTTGAACCATTTAACCAAAGGATTAACGGGGGGGGCGAATGCGGTATCGGTGCTATCGGTCATCTCTTCCTCCCCTATTTGAACCGGATCCTCGGGTTGAGGTATGTATAGCCGACATCACCGATGGTTTGCGTAAACACGGCGACGAACACGGCGGCGACGCCGCAGGCCTCAATGACGAAGATGTCGCGCCTCAGCGCTGCCTCCAGCAACAAGGCGCCGAAACCCTTGTAGCCGAAGGCGTATTCGGTGACGACAACGCCCGACAGCAGCCAGTTGATCTGCAGCATGATAACGGTGAAAGGTGCGATCAGGGCGTTGCGCAGGGCGTGACGCAGGATGATCCGCTTATACGGCAAGCCCTTGAGCACGGCCGTGCGGATGTAATGCTGGGTCATGACTTCGGCCATTGAAGCCCGGGTCATGCGGGCGATGTAGCCGAAGCCATACAGAGTCAGGACCATGACCGGCAAAATCAGCTCAACGACGTTGAAGCCGCCGATCATCGAACTCGTGCCGGGCAGCCATTCCAGGCTGAATACGAAGATGCTGGTCAGAATAACGGCGCTGGCATATTCGGGAACCGAGGTCGTGGAGATAGACAGTACGGAAAGGAAACGGTCACGGCGCGAGCCCTCGTCCATGCCGGCCAGGACGCCAAGCACCAAGGCCAAAAAGACCATGATCACAAAGGTGACGCCCGCCAGGATGCCGGTGTTGGCGAGGCGGTCCCAGAAGATATCGGCAACCGGGCGCTTATAGATGATCGACTGTCCAAGGTCACCGGTCATTATACGGCCGATCCACTCGAAATAGCGGACGAAGACTGATCGGTCGTATCCGTTCTGGATGATCCAGGCGTCCAACTGGTCATCCTGGGCGTAGGGGCCCAGAATGCTGCGCGCGATGAGACGCGGATCTCCCTCGTTCATCAGGAAGAGAAGGAGTGCGACGATGAGCATGATGAGAATCATCAGCCCGAGGCGTCGCGCTATGAGTCGTGCCATTTAGAATCCTCCCGCCTGACGGTCGCGAACCAGCGCCGCCGGATGCCTCTCGCGGCCCTTTACCCAGATTAGGGTTTTCGGGTTCAAGGGCGGACGAAACCGCCGGGAAACCTTCGTGGATCCCGACGGTTTTCGCCGATTAGCTGTCCAGCCAGACGTCCTGGAACTGGTGATAGAGCGTCGGATGGGTCTTAACGCCCTTGACCCGCTTGTTCGATGCCTTGAACACCGAACGCCAGAAGGGCTGCGGGATGACGGCATCACCTTGTAGGATCGATTCCGTCTTGACCATCTTCTTCTTGCGCTCGTTGACGTCCAGAGTCGCCTCGCAGTCGTCCAGGGCCTTGTCGAAGTCCGGATTGTTGTAGGCGGTCTCGTTCCACGGCACGCCGGCCCTATAGCCTAGCGACAGCACCATGGTGCCAAGCGGACGGTGCGTCCAGGTGGTGTAGCCCCATGGCGCCTTGTCCCAGACCTCCCAGTACTGGTTGGCCGGCATCTTGTTGATGTTGACGGTGATGCCGGCGGGCGCACACTGCTGCTTGAACACCGAGCAAGCCGCCGTCATCCACGAGCCGTCGGTATCGCCGTTGGCGATGGTCAGGTCGATACCGTTCGGATAACCGGCCTCCGCGAGCAACTTCTTGGCCATGTCGATGTCGCGCTTCAGCGGCGGCAGCTTGGCGTATTCCGGGTGGATCGGGCAGACATGGTGGTTTTCGGCCGGCTGCCCGAAGCCCTGGAACGCTGTCTTCAGGATTTCGTTGTGATCCATGCAGGCGGCCACGGCCTGACGCAGCTTCTTGTTGTCGAAGGGCTTCTCGGTAATACGGAAGCGCATAACCCCAGTCTGCGCCGTGGTGGCCTCGTGGATATCGACGAACGGCAAACGCTTGACGGTGGCGATGGCGTCGTTGGGGACGCGGTAGACCATGTCAACCTGCTGCGAGGCGAGGGCCGCGATCCAGGCGTTGGTGTCCTCGCCGTGATCGTAATAATGGATTTCATCCAGATAGAAAGGTCCCGCCCACCAATCGCGGGTTTTCTTTAGGATTGCCCGTTCGCCGACAGCGAAATCGGCCAATTGGAAGGCGCCGGTGCCGATCGGGTTCTTCGAAAGATCGGCTTCGTAATCCTTGCCGAAACCCCGATGCACGATGGCTGTCGGGTAATTGTAGAAGTTCTCCGGCATGGCCAGGGCGGCCTGCTTCAAGTTGAACTTTATGGCATGTTCGTTAAGGATCTCGACGGCGCCCTCGATGCCGCGCTTGCCCATCACCGGCTTTCCGTCCTTGACCTTGCCGGTATCGTAATCCTCGACCATGGCGCCGAACAAGCCCAGGTTCGAAGAACCGACCTTCGGGTCGAGCCAGCGGTTGACTGTGTGCGCCACGTCGGCCGAGCTGAAAGCATCGCCGTTGGACCATTTGACGTCCTTTCGCAGGTGGAAAACCCAGGATTTAAGGTCGTCCGAAGCTTCCCACTTCTCGGCCAGATAGGGCACGGTAACATTGTCAGACCGGGTGCGGGTCAGATGCTCAACGATGAAACGCGCCACGTTGGATCGTTCGGTCCAGGGGAACGTCGCCGGATCGGTCATTTCCTGGACGCGCATGGAAACCTTGAGGATGCCACCGGCCTTGGGAGTCGCCGCCTCGGCGGTGCCTGCAAGCGACATCGAGTCGTCGGTCAACACGTCGGCCATGGAATAGGCAACACCAGCCGACATGCCGAGTAGGCAGGCCTGACGCAGGAAGTCGCGCCGCCCAATTTTCTTCTTATGAAGCTGGTCGCACAGTTCCGGCAGGTACTCGTGTGTTTCCCCCCCGAAGGCTTTCTCCAAGGGCAGCATGTAGCGTTTGTCGCGCGATAAATATTTTCTGCTCATTTGAGCTACTCCCTGTTTGATTTATTGTGGCGTTTGCCTTGCCGATGCAGGTTGTGCTGCGATCGAAACTTGCTCAAAGGCTGCAATTAATGGACACGCCCTGTCAAGAACGGACTATAAGATTCACGACCATCGCCCGATGCTGAGCGTCATTTGGCGGCCCCCGGGGCCGGCAAAAAAACCACAATTAATGCAAGGCCTTCGGACTTGAGCGCTGATGCGCGCCGCGACTGCGTTGCGAGACAATCCGTCGCTTACAGACAAATCGCGGCGCGTCGTGCCGTCGGAAGTTCGGGGTCGCTCAGAAATCCTTGGGCAGCTCCAGCGTATCCTGCCACAGCGCTTCCTCGACGTCGATTCCCTTCGCCCGCAGCTTGTCGCCGTACCCGTCCAGCCAGCGCTGGAAGCTGGGCTCGGTCTCGTAGCCCTTCTCCTTGACGTAGCGGAACTGGAAATAGAAGTGGAATGGCTTGAAATAGCCTGGCACCCGGTGCACTTCCGCCACACCGCCGCTCTTGCCCTTCGCCGCCTCGGGCGAGTCCGGAAAGAACTGAAAGGTCGGGGTGAAGAGCACGCGCCATTTGCGCGCCAGCCGCTTTTCGGTCGTCACCTCCCCGTCGAAGTCTGTGACCTCACGGTCGCCCCACATGTTGAGCTGCAGGACAAAGAAGTTGTTCTTCACGTAGTCGACGATGCGGGGGATCCGGAAATTCACCTCGTGCGTCTGCTTGCAATAGGGACAGCCCCGCTGCTCCCAGATGATGACCAGCCGCCGACCCGAGTCCGCAGCCTCCTTCAGATCCTCGGACAGGTCTAGGAACGTCTCCTGGAACCAGGGCTGTTTGTGCAGGCCGTCATCGCCCACTTCCGGCAGCGGTAGCATGCCACCCCCGGTCGCAGCGGCGGCGGCGCCGCCGGCAAGGGCGAGCGTCAGAGCCATCGTCATGCCGTGCAGCCATCTTGCTGAAAACATCGTCTCGCTCCCTCCGACCCGATTGCGCCTCGGCGCGACTAGCTACCGCGCATGCCCACGAATCATACCATGCCTACCCTCCGGACCACAGGTCGCGGCCGGCCGGTTCACGGCAAAGTGTCCGGCTATTGCTGCACCAGTTGCCGCTTCAGATACGCCCGGAAGGCCTCGCTTCCATAGGCCTCCTCCCGCACGTAGCGGAACATCGCAAGGAAATGCGGCGGCTGGAAGTAGCCCGCCATCTGCGCCACCGTCCGCTCCTTGGGCGGCAACTCCGCCAGGCCATCCGCCGCCGTCGGAAAGAACAGGAAAGTGGGCGAGAAGCGGACGCCGTATTTGCGCGCCAACTCGCGCTCCTCGACCTCCTCGCCGTCGAAATCGACGACCATCCGCGAACCCTGCAGGTTCAGCTGGAGGATCACGAAGTTCGCCGCAGCGAAGCTGCGGATCTGCGGATCCTGGAAGTTGACGAAATGCGTTTCCTTGCAGTAGGGACAGCCCTTGAGCTCCCACATGATGGCGAATCGCTTGCCCGCCGCCCGCGCCTCCTCGAGGTCGTCCCGAAGATCAAGGAAGCTCTCGAGAAACCAGGATTCGGTGTAGAGCCCGTCCTCCGTGAGGATCGGCCCCTCTGCGCCCGTGGCCGGAGCAGCGGCGAGAAACAAGGCCGCGATCAACATCGCTCCGGCCGCCGGAAGCCCCCGACGTCGGGACAGGGTCATGGCATTCCTCCCGCCGTAACGGTCCGGATCGCGTGCCGTCCGATCCGGATACCAACATATTCGAGTTTTCATATGTTAGCATAAGGGGTAGCTTCTGCGGAAAGCGAAAATCTGGCGACAGCCTGCGCAGACAGGAAAGGGCGTGGCGATGAGATATCGGACGGTCACCGGTCCGCAGCGAGGCGTTTTGTTTGGATGCGGCGCGGCAGTGCTGGCCGCAGCGCTCTTGCTTGGTGCGCCGGCACGCACGGCCCACGCCGGTGAGCTTCGCGCCTTCAACGCAGCGTTTGCCGACGCCTGGACGCATTACCGGCAGGCGCTGTTCTACGGTCGGACCGGAAACGTCGCAGTCGCCGCGCTCGAACTCGACGAATTCACCGGCAAATGGTCGGCGCTTGTGGCACGGTTCGGCGAGTCGCCCCCGGATGCCTTCGCCGACGACGGCACATGGGGGGCGACCCTGGGGGCGATCGGCACCGCCGCGCAACAGGGGCTCGATCATTTTGACGCGGGCGACGCCGAGGCGGCGGGCACGGCGCTGGAGCCGATCCGCCGCATCGCAGGGGACCTGCGCCGGCGCAACGGCGTTACGGTCTATTCCGACGATATCGACGAGCTGAGCGCTGCGATGGACGTGCTGGCGCGGTACCGGCGCGAGGTACGGGACCTTGCCGACGGCGAGGCGCGGGACCGCGTGACGCGGCAAGCCGCGGTGGTCGCCTATCTGTTCGAGAAGTGCGACGCACGGGCGTCCGCGAAGGTGCGGGACGACCCCGAATTCCGGCGCCTCGTAACCGGCGCGCGGGACAGCATGAACAAGCTCTGGACATCGCTGGAAACGGGCGACATTCGCCTGTACCGAATCGGCATCGGCGAGCTGCGCTCCTACGAGAGGATCCTGTTCCTGCGCTTCGGCTGAGGTTGCGCGGATCAGCCGACCCGGCCGAACTGTGGAAAGGTCTCGAGCAGCCAGTTGCCGATATCGTTGATGCCGCCGGTGATGAACAGGATGCCGGTGGCGACCAGCAGCGCCCCCATCGCCCGCTCGACCCAGACGATGTGGCGGCGGAACCGCGCCATGAATTTCAGGAACAGCGGTGCGAACAGCGCCGCCGCGACGAACGGCACGCCGATACCGCCAGCATAGGCGGCGAGCAGCGTCGCGCCCCGCATCGCCGAGTCCTCGCTGGCCGCGACCATCAGGATGGCGGCCAGCACCGGGCCGACGCAGGGCGTCCAGCCAAACGCGAAGGCAAGGCCGACGACATAGGCGCCGACGATGCCGGCCGGTTTGCGCTCCAGGTGGAAACGTGCCTCGCGATAGAGCAGGGCGATCCGGAATACGCCAAGGAAATGCAGGCCGAGGCCGATGATCAGAACACCGGCGACGACCGACAGCAGGTCGATGTTGTCGACGACGATGCGGCCGAGCGCCGAGGCGGTGGCGCCGAAAGCGACGAACACGGTGGCGAAGCCGAGGACGAAGACCACCGATGACAGAACGACCCGAATCGATGCGGCGCGTTCGACGGCCGCGCCGTCCTCGAGCTGCTTGAGGCTGACGCCGCCGAGGAAGCACAGATAGGGCGGCACCAGCGGCAGGATGCAGGGCGACAGGAAGCTCAGCATGCCGGCGATGAATGCGCCGTAATAGGTGGCGTCTAGACCGGGCATGATTGCGTCTTTCGTCCCGTGCCGGCGTCAGGCGCCGATGACCCGGATGTTCCTGTTGTCCGGGATGGTGACGACCTGCTTGCGCTCGATGTACTTGCTGACGACATTCCAGATCGGCGGGCCCTCGGTGCCCTCGTTCACCGACGCCCAGCCGGACACGACGTAATTGCGCGCCGGATCGATCGGCTTTCCGGTTTTCAGAAGGCGCATGTCGGAGATCCGTTCGCCCATCTTGTTGTTCGGCGCGATAGCATAGGACATGCCGCCGACCCGGACCATGTCGCCGCCCTGCTGGTAATACGGGTCCGGGTTGAACAGGTTGTCCGCGACATCCTCCAGGATCACCTTCAGGAACTCGCCGGTGAACTCGGTCCGATAGACGGCGGGATAGGTGATGGAGGTCTGGTTGTGGACATCCTCGACCGTGATCTCCTGACCCGGCAGCAGCGTTGCGCCCCAGCGGAAGCCCGGCGACAGAGCAATCTCGGCGTCGCGTTCCTCGAGCAGGGCGTTGCAGATCAGATCGTCGAACGTGCCGTTGAAATTGCCGCGGCGGTACAAAAGGCTCTCGGTCTTTCCGAGCACCTTCGCCAGCGTGGCCTCGTGCGGCGTCCGGATCTCCGCGACCAGCGCCGCGATTTCCGGATCCGGCGCGATCACATCCGAGAACACCGGGATCAGCCGGTAGCGGTAGCCGGCCACCTTGCCGTCCTTCACGTCGAGGTCAAGCCGCGACAGGAACTTGCCATGGGATCCGGAGGCGACGAGCAACGTGCCGTTCTCCTTTAGCACCACCGGCAGCGCGTCGTGGGTATGCCCTGTCAGGATCACGTCGATGCCGTCGACGCGGCTCGCCAGCTTGCGGTCGACGTCGAAGCCGTTGTGGCTGAGCAGGACGACCAGACCGGCGCCGGCAGCCCGCGCCTCGTCGACGAGTTCACGTACGCGGGCCTCCTGGATGCCGAAGCTCCAGGTCGGGATCTTGTACCGCGGATTGGCCACAGGCGTGTAAGGGAAGGCCTGGCCGACCACGCCGATCTTGACTCCGCCGCGCTCGAAATAGGCGACGCCGTCGAACACCGGCTCTTCCCATTCGGTATCGCGCACGTTGCCGGCGAGAAACGGGAACTCCAGCTGCTCGACGAGTTCCTGCACACGGTCGGTGCCGTAGGTGAACTCCCAGTGCGCGGTCATGGCGTCCGTCGCCAGCGCATTCATCGCGCGCACCATGTCGGCGCCCTGTGTCTGCAGCGAGGTGTACGATCCCTGCCAGGTGTCGCCACTGTCCAGGAACAGCGTATTGTCCGGCCGCTGGGCCCGGATCGCCTTGATCAGCGTGGCCAGCCGGTCGAGTCCCCCGACCCGGCCGTAGCTCCTCGCGAGCGCGACGAAGTCCTCGCTGGTCAACGCATAGGCCTCGGGCGATGTCGCCCGAATCGAGAACTTCTTGAGGAAGTCCTTGCCGGTGATATGCGGCGGCAGGCCGTGCACCTCGCCGACGCCGAGATTGATCGACGGCTCCCGGAAATACAGCGGGACCAGCTGCGCGTGAATGTCGGTGATATGCAGCAGCGTGACCTGGCCGAGCGGGTCGAAACGAAGCAGGTCGTCCTGGGTGATGTGCTGGCGTGCGGCGGCCCGCGAGAGGGAGCCGGCGCCCCCCATCAGCGTTGCCGTGGCCGCGGCCAGGGTAAAGAAGTCACGGCGCGTGAACATCGGGGAACGGTCTCCGAAAAATAAGGGGGGATGCGAACGGTCGCTCCCCCCGATTGCGCTCTCGTGGTCGTCCTAGTTGCGTACGGATGGCGACTCGACCGGCAGGCCGCGGCCCCGCCACGCGAGGAAGAGTTCGAGATTCACGTACTCGTCCGAACCGTAATCGTACGGCGTCGCGCGGACCTGGCTGTTGCAGCCTCGGATGCGGCGGTGCAGCGAGCCGATCTTCTGCCATTTCAGGCGATAGGTCGGGAATCCGTTGCTGTGCCCCTGGCTGAGCAGGTTGGCGCGGATCATGTTGCCGGCATTGTCCTCGTGGCAGTGCTTGCAGGCCATGTCGAGCTGGCCGCGACGCTGGAAATAGAACTCTTTGCCCTTGAGGAAGAAGTCCTTGCTCGGCCCGCCGATGTCGACGGCCACGGGCATGTCGCGCGACTGGTACTTCACGAAGGCCGTCATGCCGAGCATCTCGTTCGACTCGTATTTGTAGGGCTTGGCCTTCATGTATTTTTCGCGGCATTCGTTGATGCGCAGTTCGACGTTGATCAGCTTGCCCCAGGGCTCGTAGTACACGGGATATCGCGCAGCCACTCCCTTCATCGATTTCGCCGCATCGTCGTGGCAGTCCGCACACGACTTGTTGGCCTCGCCGTCCTTGGTCGACCAGAGCTCGGCCCCGTAGTCCAGCGCGAGCATGGCCGGATTTTCGAAATCGTCGTCCTGGATCGCCCGGGTCTCCGGCTCGGCAAAGGTATAGCCGCTGCGAAGCTCCCCGACCTGGTATTTGCCCCAGTCGCCGTCGGTGAGACCCACCGCCGGTAACCCGGCCAACACCGCCGCTGCCGCACCCAGTCCGATTAACTGTTTCACCTGCATCCGGTATTTCCTCTCTTTTGTCATTTCGGGTCTCCTCGCCCTTCGTGCTCCGGCTGCCGGTCAACTCACCGCAAGTTGGGCCGACTTAACGTAGGTCTCGCCGTTGTCGTCCTGCCAGGTGAAATCCAGTTTGCCGCTTTCCGTGGCGCGGATGTGAAACGCCATATACGGGTTTGCCGAGATGGCGGGATGCCAGTCGGCGCTGAAGATCACCTTGTCGTTCAAGGTGCAGGTGAACTTGTTGATGATCTGCCGCGGAATGACCTTGCCTTCCTTGTCCTTGCGCAGACCGGTTTCCATCTTGTGCGAGATCAGGGTCTTGATCTCGACGATTTCCCCTTTGGTCGCCGATTTCGGCACCTTGATGCGGGGCTTGGCGCTTGCCATGTTCGAATCTCCCTTCGGATACCTGTTTGTCAGCCGCCGCAGCCGCCGATCGTAACCTTGACCTCGACGGTCTCGCGATAGACGCTGCCGTCACTCATTTCCGCAACCGCGACCACGTTCTGCGTCCTCAGAAGACGCATGCGCGTCGAAGCCTTCGCGACCCCGTTAGCCGGGGTGAAGTGTAGCGTGGCGACCTGCGGGTTCGGGTTGCCCTCGGCGAAGATGTGCACCGTCTTCACGTAGTTGTTGGCGGTCATCGGGCTGTCGACTTCGACGCCGACCGGCACCGTGTTGCCGTTCTCGGCGATCTGCGGCAGATCGAGGGTGATGCGCCCCGACTTTAAATTGGCGCTGCCGACCGCATTCTTGATGGCCGCGTCAACGGCCGCCTTGTCCGCAGCCGCGGTGCCCGGAAGCAATCCCGTACCGGCGGCCGCAGCGGCCGCACCGGTGAGCACCAGCACGTGCCGGCGGGTCACTTTTGATGCTGAGTCCATTCGAGTCATTCCCTTGGTTCCTCGGTCCTTCGAATTCGAAAGTCTGGTGGTTCGGGCGGCCGCCGCTGTACCGCGCACGGCCCCGGCGCATTACTCCGTCAGCGTCTCGAGATACGCCACGACGTCCTCGATCTCCTGAGCCGAGAGCATCGTTTTGCCCTCGAAGCCCTTGAGCACCCGGTGAAATCCGTTTGCCCAGTAGAACGCCGGCATGATGCTGTCGGGGTTGACGAATTTCGGATTGACGACGCGCAAGCGCAGTTCGCCGGTACCGTACCGGCTGCCGACACCGGCGAGGTCCGGACCGACTTCGCCGTGGAACGGCTGATCCGGTATCGGCATGGTATGGCAGGCGAGGCAGTTGCCCTTCTTGCGGTCGATCGCCACTTTCCTGCCGTTTTCCGCGTCGCCGGGCTGTCGCGTCAGCGACTTCGGGATGCTGTTCCCGTCCTTGACGCTGTACTTGACCATTTCTTCTGCACCGGCACCGTCCGCCATGAGAGCGACGGCCAGTAATCCGGCGAAGCCGAGAATGGGGTTCCGGTATCGTCCTCGTTTCAAGGTTTCCTCCCGTCGGCTCGGAATTTTCGCTTCCGAAGCCTGTTTGGTTTTTGCGCAAGGGGTCAGGCAGGAAACGCTTTCACCCCTCATCCCGTCAGGTCATTCTTGGTTTTTCGCAATCATATTCGGAAAACATGATTTATCAAGATCGAATGTGAATGCTATAATGTTGCCTCAAGGCATGCCGGCAAGGCAAGCGCCGAGGAACGGCGCGGGGCGGATGCCGCGGTACGGTACGGAGCGCGAGAGTTAAACTGGGTCCGAAAATGATTGCTCGCACAATCCGGCTTGTGTGGTTGGGCGCATGCATGTGCGCCCTATCTCCGCTGCCGGCGCCGGCGGCGGAACTCGTGCTGTTCGAGTCGGCGGGCTGCGCGTGGTGCGAGGCCTGGGATGCGGAAATCGGTGCGATCTATCCGAAGGCCGCGGAATCAAGGATTGCGCCGTTGCGTCGCGTCGACATCCATACCGGGCGGCCGCCCGACCTCGCTGTCATACGGGGCATCGTCTATACGCCGACATTCGTGCTGATGGACAATGGCGAAGAAGTCGGGCGCATCATCGGATATGCGGGCGAAGAGTTCTTTTGGGGCCTGTTGGAAATCGAACTGCGAAAGCTGGGCAAGCGGAATTCGACTGTGGCCGGCACCCCCGGCGCCGGGCAGCAGACCCGCTAGATCAGGGAGAATGAAGATGAAGAAGCTTGCGCTTGCCGCTGTAATTCTCGGGATGTCCGGCCAAGGGGCCGTCGCCCAGGACGACGCCCTGGTGACCTTGAAGGTGATGTCGCCCGAAACCGCCCTGTCGCTTGCCCAGGCCGCGCTGAAGGACTGCCGGGGCCGCGGATATCAGATCGCCGTCGCCGTCGTCGACCGGTTTGGCAACCTGCAGGTCCTGCTGCGTGACCGGTTCGCCGGACCGCACACACCCGAGACCGCCCGCCGCAAGGCCTGGACCGCGGTCAGCTTTCGCACCGACACGTTGAGCATGGTCGAGTTCACCGAGGCCGGCAAGGAAGCGTCGGGGGTGCGGTTCGTCGACCAGGCGCTGATGGTCGGCGGCGGCGTGACCGTCGAGGCGGCGGGCTCGATCGTCGGCGGGATCGGGGTTTCCGGTGCGCCCGGTGGCGCGGCCGACGACGAGTGTGCCCGGGTCGGCATCGCGGCGATACAGGAGGCTCTCGAATTCTGAATCGGTCGAGGCGTGACAGCAAAACGATTAACTGATTATATGCGAAATTCGTGATATAATGCAGAATCAGTGATTACGAAGGCAGCGCGGCCGGTTGGCGAAGTGGGCCGATCGCCGCGGCAAGTCATAGCGGGTCGCCGGGCGGCCCAGAGTCGCGGGTTCGGTCGCGTGGACAAGGCGCGGTCGGTGCCGCGCGAGGGCTGGCGGGAGAGACCATTCACGGCTGCAGCCGGAGCAAACGGGAGGGCCAGGTGGACGTACACTCCATAGGGGAAAAGAGGGATTTTGTAGCCTTGTGGGAAAATGCCGGCGAAGCGAACATGCTGTTGCGGGCGATGGCGAATGAAAACCGGCTGATGATCCTTTGCCTGCTGGCGGCGGGCGAACGCTCCGTCGGCGAGATCGAAGCGACGACCGGCGCGCGCCAGCCCACCGTCTCGCAGCAGCTCGCCAGGCTGCGCGCGGACGGATTGGTCGAGTCGCGGCGCGACGGCAAGACGATCTATTATTCGCTGATATGCCCGCGCATCCGTCGCATTCTCGAGTTGCTCGACCAGTTCTGCGGCGCGGAAGACGGCGCCTCTGAGGCCGGCGCGGGAAGCGAGGTGGTGCGCCGCGGCTGAGCGGCCGTGGAACGGGGGGTGCCCGCGCCCGCCGGGTTTAGCCCGAGGCCTGCCGCTTGGGCGGCAGGATGAATCCCGATACCGGATAGTCGTGCTTGCCGAACACGCTGCCCGGCGTGTACCAGACGCGCACGGCCGACCAGTCGTTGTTGCGCGAGACGTCGCGGATCGGCGTGTCCAGGTGGATCCGTCCCTTGTTGAGCCAGTTGGCGTGGCGCGCGATGATCTCGCGGTCGCTGACGATCTCCGTGACCACGGCGAGGTGGCCGTAGCGATTGCGCCGCGTCTTGCTGAATACAATGACCGACCCGACGGCCGGGCGCGTCGAACGCTGGTAGCGGCCGGCTGCCTGTTGCCACCAGGTCCAGGCGTCGCCGCGGATGGCGATGCCGGACTGCTCTCGGGCATAGGGAACGCATTGCAGCCGGCGCGCCGGCGTGACGATGCGGGGGCTGGAAGCGGTCGCCGGTTGCACCGCGGGCGGTGCGGTCGTGGCTGTCGTGACCGGCGGCGTGCGGGGCACATTGGCTGCGGCGATGCGCTCGCTGGTCGACGGGCCGCAGCCCGCCAGAACGCTCAGCATCATGACGATGCCGGGGATAACGGTTCGGTTCATGCCAAACTCCTTCTTACCCCCCGGTTGGTGCCTCTCCCGGTCGCAATATCAAGGGTAATCGGCGACGGTAAACAAAACGTAAGGGCCGCCGACGGACGCCGGCGGCCCTTCCCCGTTGTTCCATATCGCGTCAAGCCGCCTGGATCCGCGTCCAGGCGTCGTCGTACAGCCGCTGCGCATCGCCGATCTCGATCAGCGAATCGCACTTGGCCACGACCTCGTCCGGCGGATAGATCGCCGGGTTCTCGAGGTCGGCCCTGGCCACCAGCTTGCGGGCGGGCTTGTTGCTGGTCGCATAGTGAATGGTGTTGGCGATCTCGGCGTTGACCACCGGGTCGTGCAGGTGATCGATGAAGGCGTACGCGTTGTCGACGTTGGGCGCGCCCTTCGGGATGCAGACGCCGTCGATCCACACCAGGCTGCCCTCGTCGGGCAGCACGTAGGAGAGCTCGCTGTCCTCCGCCATCACCTTGAGGATGTCGCCGTTCCACTCCATTGCCAGGTCGACGTCACCGGACACCAGCATATCCTGGCCGCTGTCGGGGGCGAACGCCTTGACGTGCTTCTTCTGCCGCATCAGCAGGTCGCGCGCGGCGGCGATGTGGGCCGGGTCGGTGCTGTTCATCGGGTGCCCCAGATAGAGCAGGGTGATACCCATCACGATCCGCGAATCGGCCATCAGCGCGATGCGCCCGGTATGGGTCGCATCGTCGAGCAGCGGTTTCCAGCTGCGCAGGTTCTTGACCCTTGTGGTCCGGTAGCCGACCCCGACCGTGCCCCAGAAATACGGCACGTTGTACCTGCAGCCGGGGTCGAAGCTCGGATCGCGGAAGTTCGCGTCGATGTTCTCCCAGTTGGCCAGCCGCGCCTTGTCGATCGGCAGCAGCATCTCGGTCTTGATCATCGTCTCGATCATGTAGTCGCTCGGGAAGATGACGTCGTAGCCCGGATTGCCCGTCTTGAACTTGGCGAACATGTCGTCGAGATTGGCGTAGAGGTCGTAACGAACCTCGACGCCGGTCTTCTTCGAGAACGTGGCGAGCGTCGTCTCGCCGATATAGGTATCCCAGTTGTAGACGTTGACCTGCTTGCTGGCGGCCCGGGCGGCGCCGCCGAAGCTGATCGCCATGGCGGCCGCGCCGCTGGCCTTGAGGAAATTGCGGCGGCTGTATAGCCAGTCCGCTGCCGATGCTTTCATGGTCGTTGCACTCCCTGTCGCTGTCTTTTGAGCTGTCCGCTGTCCCGCACGGACCCTGCGCCGATTATGCCCGATGCCGGGGGCGGCGCAAAGCGGCTCGTCGCCGCCGGTCGGTGCGATGTTCGCTGCGACCGTCTGGCCATTGCCGCGGCCGCCGCGTTGCGGCATAGTCGGGCCGCACCGGGTCACCGACGACTGAAAAGGCCAGGAGAATGACGTTCAACCGCGCTCCCGTCGAGCCGCTGCCGGTCTCGCCGGCGCTGGACAAGCGCGCCGGCAGTTACCGGATCCGCATCACCGATCTGGTGCTGCCGGCCCGCATCGGCGTCTACGATCGCGAGAAACAGGCGCCGCAGCGGGTGCGCATCAATGTCGATCTGACGATCGGCGGGCACGGGCGGCCGCTCGACGACGACATCGCCAACGTCGTCTCCTACGAGGACATCCTTGGCGGCATTCGCGCGATTCTCGGGCGCGGCCACATCAACCTCGTCGAGACCCTGGCCGAGGATATCGCGTCGCTGTGCCTCGATGACCGCCGAGTGGCCGAGGTCCGGGTCGCGGTCGACAAGCTCGACGTCGAGCCGGATGCCGCCGCCGTCGGCGTCGAGATCGAACGCGCCCGCTGACGGCGGGTCGCGACGGGCAGGGAGCGAGGCCGATGGCCGACGATGCCGACGGCGGCCGGCGGTTCGCGGAACGCGTCGCCGCCGGCATGTACGCGCGGGACAACGCCGCGCGCAGCTGGGGCGTCGAGATCACGGAGATCCGGCCGCATTACGCGGTCGCCCGCATGACGGTGCGCGACGACATGCTGAACAGCCACGGCGTGTGCCATGGCGCGATGCTGTTCGCCCTCGCCGACACCGCCTTCGCCTACGCCTCGAACAGCGAGAACCAGGCGACCCTGGCCAATGCCTGCAGCATTACCTTTACCGCGGCGGTGCCGGCCGGCGCCGTGCTGACTGCGGCGGCCGAGCGGCGCAGTCGCGGCCGGCGCACCGGCGTCTACGACGTCACCGTGACCGACGGCAGCGGCGCGGTGGTCGCGCTGTTCCGCGGCAATTCCTATGAGGTCCGAGGCGAATCGGCACCGGGCCTTGTCGGCGCGCCGGACACTGCCGAGGACTGACGCAAGCTGCGACGAGGCGCCCGTTGCGGCATTAAGCGCTTCGTGCTTGAATGCCCATAACCACAAGAACAGTAGGACTTTTGTCCGGGGGACAGGATGACAAGCATGCCGCAGCCGCTCGACCGGCGCGACCTCGACCCGATCGAAATTGCCAGCCGTGACGAGATCGCGACCCTGCAGCTTCAGCGGCTGAAATGGTCGGTCAATCATGCCCATGCCAACGTGCCGCACTACAGGGCGGCGTTCGAGGCCGCCGGCGTGCATCCGGACGACCTGAAGGATCTGTTCGACCTCGCCAGATTCCCGTTCACCGCCAAGGACGATCTGCGCGCCAACTACCCGTTCGGAATGTTCGCGGTGCCGCGCGAGCAGGTGGTGCGCGTGCACGCCTCGAGCGGCACCACCGGCAAGCCGACCGTCGTCGGCTATACCCGCAACGACATCGATCTGTGGGCCGACCTCATGGCGCGCTCGACGCGTGCCGCCGGCGGCCGCCCCGGCGACGTCGTGCACGTCTCCTACGGCTACGGCCTGTTCACCGGCGGGCTCGGTGCCCATTACGGGGCCGAGAGGCTGGGCTGCACGGTGATTCCGGTGTCCGGCGGCATGACCGAACGCCAGGTCCAGCTGATCGAGGATTTCGGTGCCAGCATCATCATGGTCACCCCGTCCTACATGCTGGCCATTGCCGACGAATACAAACGCCAGAGACTGGACCCCCGCAAGTCGCCGCTGCGCGTCGGCATGCACGGGGCCGAGCCGTGGACCCAGGCAATGCGCGCCGAGATCGAAGAGACGTTCGACATGGACGCGCTCGACCTGTACGGCCTATCGGAGGTCATCGGCCCGGGCGTCGCCTGCGAGTGCATCGAGACCAAGGACGGGCTGCACCTGTGGGAGGACCATTTCTATCCCGAGGTGGTCGATCCCGAGACCGGCGCGGTGCTGCCGGATGGCGAGATGGGCGAGCTGGTCTTCACCTCGCTCACCAAGGAGGCGTTCCCGATCATCCGCTATCGCACGCGCGACCTGACGCGCCTGCTGCCCGGCACGGCGCGCAGCATGCGCCGGATGGCGAAGGTCACCGGCCGCTCCGACGACATGATGATCGTGCGCGGCGTCAACGTCTTCCCCTCTCAGATCGAGGAGCAGATCCTGAAGGACGAGCGGCTGTCGCCGCACTATGTGCTGGAGCTGTCGAGCAAGGGGCGGTTGGATGCGCTGACCGTGGTCGTCGAGCCGCGGCCCGGGCGGCCGATGGACGGCGATGAATCGGTCGAGGCGTCGGGTCGGCTGGCCGAGACTGTGCGCGCGTTCACCGGCGTCCATGTCGACGTGCGGCTGGTGCCCGCCGGCGGCATCGAACGCTCCATGGGCAAGGCCAAGCGCATCGTCGACCTGCGCGACAAGGGCTAGGGGCGGCGAGGCAGCCAGGCCTCAGAGCTCGTCCTCGGCCACCACCACCAGGGCGTCGTCCGCGGTCAGGGTGTAGGTGGCGTTCTTGTCCGGCACCAGGCGGACGCCGAAGTTCTCCTCGATGTCCCCGGCCGCGCGCGCCTCGCGCACGCCGATGCAGATCTCCCGGCGCTTGTTGGCGATCGCCAGCAGGTCGGCGAAGCGCACCTCCAGCGGCAGGGTCTCGAAATACAGCGAGGCGGGCTTGAGGTAGATCTCCGACCCGCTCTCCTCGAACAGGTTGTCGTAGACGTCCTTGATGTCCGGCTCCTCGCTGATCTGCGCGAGGATGTTGCTGACGAGCCTGTTGGAGATGATGAAGTCGTTCACACCCGCTTTGGAGACCAGCTCCTGGTTGTCGGAGTCCATCACCTCGGTGATCAGCGCGGTGCGCGCCGCCTCGTCGGGATGTGCCTTGAAGATGGTCCGCAGCAGCAGCAGGATGATGATGGTGTCCGAATCGGTCTTCTCGGAGTCGCCGTTCGCGCCGCCCTGGCTGAGGATGACGATGTTGTCGTAGGTAAACGGCTTCAGAGCCACGAGCACTTCGTTCGACAGCGGGTTGGCGTCGAACAGGTGCACCGACAGCTTGCCGAGCTCCTGCCGCAAGGCCTGCACCTGCCGGGTGACATCGTCCGACGGGCCGTCGACGACGACGTCGATGACCGATTCGTCGCGCACATAGTCGGCGAGCTCCTGCACGAAGATCAGCGCCTTGCGGTTCCAGCCGAGGATCAGGTTGCGCTCGCGCCGCGGCTCGAGCCGCCCTTCGCGCAGCGGATGGTCGGCCGGCGTCGCTACCGGCTTGCGGCGCAGCTTGATGGTCGAATCGTCCTGGGCGAGGATCAGGATCTCGTCGCCGTCCCGCATCTGCGTGTCGGGGTCGGGGTTGACGACGATCTCGCCGTCCGGCCGGCGGATCCCCATCGGCACCCCGTCGGCGAACCGGTACTGCAGCTCCGAGAACCGGGCGCCGCGCCAGTCGGCGGCGTGGAAATACATTTCCGAGCGGTCGAAGGAGAGGATCTCGTTGTAGACCATGGCAAGGCCGCTGGTCCGCGAGGTTTGCACCAGGATCTTGGCGAGGATTTCCTCGGTATCGACCGCACGCACCTCGTCGGGGGCGATCTGCTCGACAATGCGCCGGTTCCTTGCGTCGAAGATCTCGGCGACGATGTTGTGGCGCTTGCCCTCGGGCTTGGCGGCGACGACGGCGAGCACCGTTTTGATCACCCGCGAGTCGCTCGCCGCCTTGTCCTCCGCCGGCGCCGAATCGGCGCAGCCGGCGAGCACGATGATCGACTTGCAGTCCTCGGCCGTCACGCGGTCGAGGTTGGTGAGCAGCGAGGTGTTGCCGGAGCGCGTGATGACGCGGGTATTCCGCGTGCCGGGAACGCGGTTGCGCAGCGTCTCGTCCATCTCCTCCTTGTCCAGTTCGGAGAGGATGACGATGGCCGGGTTACGCTCGCTCTCGTTGGCCATGACCAGTTCGCGGATGATCTCGACGACGCGCTCGTTCCAGCCGAGGATCAGCGTGTGGCCGGACTCCACAACCTTGGAATGGCCCTGCCTGAGATCGCTGAGCTTCTGGTCCAGCGCGGTCGTGATCACGGCGATCAGCATCGACAACAGGATCACCCCGGACAGCCCGGCGAGCACGGCCGGGAATTTGTACTCCGTGGGGGTGGACAGGTCCTGCGCCATGTTGCCCGGGTCGGTGAGCTGCAGGAAGGTGACGTAGAGGTTCTGCAGCAGATCGTCGCCCGGCGCCGCGCCGTCGGGATACAAAAGGAAGACCAGGGCGCGCAGCCCGCCGATCACCAGCAGCAGCACCACGAAGGCGACGACGAGGCTGAAGAAGACGGACATGCCGCCCTTCGAGATGAAATTGTCGAACCGGTAGCGCAGGATCTGCGTGAAGCGTGCGTTCGTCATGCGATGCATTCCGCCCGGAACCGGGGCCTGTCGTTGCGACGCGGGTCTGCAGGGTTCGGTGCTCTCCCGCCCGCCATTTGACAGCCAAGGGATTAAGCAAAGGTGAGCGCCGGGTGATTTTCTTGCCCCTGGCCCGCGCGGTCGCGCCGCGCGGAACGAGCCCATGCGTTAGGGTTTTCTGCGGGTTTCAGGCCAATGTCATGGAAAGCTGTAGCGCCCGTCGTGACGGCGACCAAGCCGGCGCCCGCCGGAGGGCGACGTCCGCCTCGGGGCGGGGCGGATGCCCGCACGCGACCGGACGATCTGCCAGTCCGGTCGCACGAAATCCGCAGCCGCGGGAAACCACCAATTTGAGACAAATCCGCTGGCACGCTTGTTGCTTGGCACATGCCATTCGTTTTTTGCGGAATAGGTGTCCGAGATGGAACAAGCAGTTGTAGGCATTCTGGTGAAGGAGACGGGGACTGGCACGGCAGCGGGCAGTGCGCCGTTCGCGACGGTCTCGGAGGATCGCGGCTCGGCCGTCGAGAGCAATCCCCATGTGATCATCGACGGGCTCCGGGGGGAAATGGATCGCGTGAGCCTGACCGCCGAATCCAGCTGCCTCTGCCTCGTCAGCCCGGACGGCGCGGTCGACGATACGACGATGACCGACCTCGGTGACTGGATCACCTCCACCCTGCGCTCCATCGACGCCCTGTACCGCATCTCGGGCGACAAGTATCTGCTCGTCTTGCGCCAGGTCGACCGCGACGGCGCGGTCTATTTCATCAAGCAGATGCGCGAGCGGATGCTGTCGGAGTTCCCGTCCGTCCTCCGCGACACCGACAAAGGCCAGGTGACGGCATCCTTCGGCGGCACGATCATGGATTCGATGGCGCCCCTGCACGAGCATATGGATCGCGCCTCCGAGGCGCACGACTGGGCGCTCAAGGGCAAGGGCGACACCATCTGCATGTGGACCCCGCGCTTCTGAGCGGGCCCGAACGGCCCGCGGTTCAATGATCTTGCTCACCCCGCAGGGCCGGAAGGCAGCCTAGCGCTCCGGCCCTGTTTTGCAACGCCCACCCCGGGCGGCGGACGGCTTCACTCCCTGCAACTAGATCCAGCCCAGCGCGTCGGCGAGGATCGCGGCGGCGCCGCTGTCGGCGCAGTCGCCATGGGCGATCAGCAGGCGTTCGGCCCGCCAGCCCAGCACATGCGTACGGGCGGCGCGGGCGGGGCCGCGGCGCAGGAAGCTGGCCCGCCATTCGCGCGGCGTGCTGCCCCGCGCGCCGACGAGACCGTCGAGCCGCATCAGAAGCCCGCGCCAGCCGGTCATCTCGGCCTCGGGGTGGCGCTGGACGAGGTCGCCGATGATCGCGGTGCGCGAGGCGCGGTGAAAGAACGCGACCTCCTCCATGGCGAAGGAGCCGCGGAACACCGCCTGATCGATATCGGCGGCCCAGGCCGGATCGGGGGCATCGCCGAGGTCCGCATCGAAGCGCAGGTCGGGCCGCTTGCGGGCAAGGCCCGGCGGCGCGTGAAGTCGGGCATCGGGCCACCGCGCGGCCCAGGCGCCGAGAAACAGGTGGTGGATCTTGTTCGGCGTGACGATGTGGCGGACCGGTCCGACCGCCTCCACCGCGCCGGCCAGGTCCTCGGTCAGCGCCACCGGCGACCAGACCCAGGCGCTGCCGTCCGACAGCTTCGCCACCGCCATGCGCGTCGGGTAGGGGAAGCCGTAGAACGACACGGCCGGCCCGTCGGCGAGATACAGCGAGGGGGCGAATTCCTGCAGCATGGGCGCTCCTGCGGACGGGTCTTGTTGCACAGTGTTCGCTAGCACGTGTCGCAGCCGCCCGCGACGAGGCGAGCGACCCTGTCTGTGCTGCGGGCGTCACGAACGGCCGACAATCGCGCGGGCGCGGATGGTAGGGGAGGTGGGATTCGAACCCACGACCTGCCGCTTATCTGGCGCTACGGGGTATAAACACGCTGCTCTGCCGCTGAGCTACTACTTCTCCCGAACGCACATGCCGGCGGCCCTGCCGCGGCTGCAGGGTCAGGCCGGTATTCGGAAGGCGATGCGGCAGGTCGGGGTCATGGCGGCGATATAGGCAGGGACGGGGCAGCGGTCAACGCCCTGCCAGGCCGGCCGGCCTTTCGCACCGGGCTACGAGACGGCGCGCGTCAGCCAGTAGCCGGCGAGCGCGGCGGCGCCGGTGAGCAGGCCACCCCAGGCGATGTCGACGACGCTCATGGCC
Organism: Alphaproteobacteria bacterium; assembly: GCA_041563955.1. Classification (GTDB taxonomy): domain Bacteria; phylum Pseudomonadota; class Alphaproteobacteria; order UBA8366; family JADFVY01. Next base: position 57,977 of record JBFGQV010000003.1, read on the forward strand.
ACCGGCCAGTTCCTGAGAGTCGCAAGGTTGGTCATGTCGTAGGTGCCATAGGCCAGCAGGCCGAGCAGGACCCCGTGCACCGCCGCCTTGCGCCACGATCCCTCGGCCAGCGCCGGGGCGACGGCGAAGAACACGATGCCGGCGACGTAGGCGAGATAGAAGGCGCCGGCGGCGGCGAAGTTGACGTTGTCGCGCATCAGATGGCCCAGCTGCGACGCATAGAAACCGCGGGCGACGAGCCCGAGCCACAGGGCATCGAGGCCGAGAAAGACGATCAGCGTCAGGGCATAGGCTTTGAGGTGGATCACTTCGGGCTCCCGGGCGGGCGTTGTGCACTTTTTTACTTATACGCGGCGCCGGGCGATCCGGATGAGGGCCAGGGCCAGGCGGGTCGGTTCGATACCGGCCGGCATGCCGGCCGCGCCGCCATACCGGGGCACGCGGACGGCCAGGTGTCCGGATCGTCGACCGGCTGGGGCAGGCGGACTGGCGCCGACGGTGCGGTTCCCGCGGGCCGGCGCCCCCCGGATGGCGTCCGACGCAACCGACGCCATCAAATCCGATGAAAGCGTCGCAGAATGCGGGCATAATGGCGTGCCGCCGGCGGGCCCGCCGCCTCGGCGGGCAGCAGGGCAGCGGCGACGACGCAAGAGAGCCCGGAGGACGCCACATGACGTTGAGAGGACGACTCCCCTTCCGCCTGCTGGCCTGTCTGGCCTTCGCCGTCGTTTGTCTTGTGCCGGCGCGGTCGCTGGCGGAGATCCAGTGCACCTGCCGGTATGCCGGCCAGTCCTATGCTCTCGGCACCTGCCTGTGCATCAGCCGGCCGGGTGCCGGTCCGCAATACGCCTGCTGCGGCATGGTGCTCAACAACACATCCTGGACCTTCAGCGAAGGCGGCTGCCCGGTCGCCACGAGCCTGCCGGTCGAGCCCGCCCGAGCCTCCATCGCCGCCAGGGATGCCTTCTCCATCACCGCTGGGTCCGCCGTGCCGCCACCGCAGCGCCAGTGACGGGCTGGTCCGCCGCAGCAAAGCGGGGCTTCATCCCTCTGATTCTGTTGGCGGCACAATCATCCGCTCCCTGGGATGCCGTTCAGACAGCGTAGGAAATCAGCGCAGGCTGGAGAGGTTCGCGATCAGCGCCTCGTTTTGCCGGCGGATGGCGTCGGCGATCTTGTCGGCGATCCGCCGTTCCGCCCCGGTGCATTCGCGGCACGCGGCCACCGCCCGTTGCTGTCCCTCCAGCACCCCGCGGATCACCGCTTCCTCGATCACCTTGGCGACCGTGTCACTGCGCTCGGCGGAAAAGGTCCCTTCGAGCTTCCCCAGCGCGTCGTCGACGATGGTCTTCAGTTGTTCCATGGGCCTCATCCCTCTGTACGCCCAACCGACCTGCGGTTTTCGCCCCGACCGATGCGTCCCTCAAGGACGCACGACGATTGCCAACTGTATCGAATTCCCCACGTCATTGGAAATCTCCCGGATTCAAGGGAGGCGAAGCGCGGTCCTGCGCGCCCCGCTGGCCACTCGCCGCGGACGGCAACCCATGAGCTACCGTCGCGGGCGGCGCGGATGTCAGCAGCGCAGGTCCGGCGCCTCGATCGAAACCCGCCCGTTGGTCTCAGGGAAGCCGCTGAACGCCGCATCGAGCATGGGTCCGATGACCGGCCGGATGATGCCGCAACGCCCCTGGCTCACGGCCTTCATCGACCAGACTTCTTGCTGCGCCTGGACATCCGCGATCGCCACCGTGAGCGAGCGCGTGTACAGCGTCGAGGACGCAATGCCGGTGCTGTAACCGGTCACGCCGTAGTCGGGCGTGTAGGTCGTCGTGCTGGTGATGGTGCGGTTCTGCCCCTCTTTGCTGACCGTCGTGGTGGTGTGCGCGCTGGAATATCCGGTGACGCCGTAATGCGGAATCACATAGGATTCCTGGACCTCGCGGCCCTGATCGACCCCGTAGCCGAAATAGGCGATGTAGCGGGGCGAAGCATCGGGGGCGACCACAGTGAAGCCGGCCCGCCGCAACCGGTTCTCGAGCTCGGTCTTGAGAGACTTGAACTCGAGGCTGTCGCGGATGCGCTCGTCGAACGGCTCGACCGCAACGCTCTGGGTTGCATAATTGCCCGGCAGGGCGCTGTAGCTTTGGACCTGGGAGACGATCGTCGGCGTCGTCTCGCAACCCGCCAATGCGGCAAGGAACGCAAGCAACGACAATACTCTGGCCATCGGGCGTACTCCGCGTTGAGCCCCCCGGGCGATCGCATCATCCCCACCGGGCACGACCGGCCGGTCATCCGGCCGCAAGACCGTACGACAGGACCGCAAGGGCGGCAACGGCGCGCGAGAAAACGTGATCGGGGGTGAGTTGAGACAAGGGTCGAGCCTTGTCCGGTGTCCATGACGTAACCGCTACCGGCCGCCTCCGCCCGCTCAGCCTGTGGTCCCTCTGCTCAGCGGCGGCCGTAGAGCGCCTGCCGGGCGCCGGCCTCCGAGACGACGCTGTCCGGCACGTCCTTGGCCTCGTCGGTCCAGACCCGCCATTCGACGAGCCGGTGCGGGCCGAAGGTCGTCAACACCGCGCAATCCGCCGCGTCCCGGCCGCGCGCCATGAGGATGCGCCCGCGCCGGCGGGTGTTGAAGCGGGCGTCGAAGGTGTACCAGGTGCCGCCCAGGAAGACCTCGAACCAGGCCGAGACGTCCATCGGGAACGGCTCCGGCTCGATGTCGATGTCGCCCAGGTAACCGGTCCCGTAACGGGCCGGGATGTTGAGCGCGCGGCAGAAGGCGATGGCGAGGTGGGCAAAGTCGCGGCATACGCCGGCGCGCCGCTCGAACACCTCCCAGGCGGACATGTTGGGCCGGGCGTGGGCATAGCCGAAG
>JBFGQV010000004.1:0-45117 GCA_041563955.1 Alphaproteobacteria bacterium
CCGCGAGAACATTTGCCCTCGCGGCGCGCCCCGACTTGTCGGCCGGATCAGACCGGTCGGATCAGCGGCGCGGGCCGCGTCCGCCGTTCCGCCAGCGACCGTTCGCCATTTGGGTCTGCGGCGGCATCACCTCGAAGACGCTGACCACGCCGCTGCCTTCATTGGCCGCGTAGACGAACAGCGAACCGTTCCTGTCGAGGAAGGCGATGCCCTCCGGCGCCTGGCTGCCCAGCGCGGTGCCGGGATTGACCAGGGCTACGTCTTCGACCAAAGGATTCGCCGGGTCCGCCAGCGAAACCAGCGCAACCGAATCGGCCCGCTCCAGTCCGACGGCGGCATACGGCACGCCGAAATACCGGAACGTCACGAGATTCTCCGGCTCCGAACCCTTGCTGTCGCTGCGGCCGTCCGGGTAGACGCCGGCAAGGAATGCGGCGGCATCGATCTGGTTGCCGGTATCGCCCAGCAGATTGCCGGTCTGCGCGTCGAACACGCTGATCGTGCGGCCACCGGCGGTCGGCAGGCCGGCCGGGGTCTTCGATGCCTTGGGATCGGTGTCGCCCTCATCGGCGGTGACGAAGAACCGGCCGTCCGGGCTCATCGCGATCCCGTCCGGCTCACGAAGCGCGAAGAGCGCATCTCGTTCGAACACCACAACGCCGTCTTCCCAGATATCGGCGTCGTGCGTCGTGGTCCCGAGACCGAAGTAGCCGAGAAGCGTGCGCGCCACGACGTCGATCACCGCAACGCCGTTGTTTTCCTGCATGACCACATAGGCGTAGCGGCCGTCCCTTGAGAACGCGCTCAGCTCCGGCTCGAGGAATCGCGGCGAGTTGTCGAGCAACGGGATCATCACCAGCTCGCCGGCTTCCTCGTTCCCCCACACCTCGTGGCCGTCGATATAGCCGGCCAGGAATTTGCGATCCTCGATGATGCGGTTTCCGTCCTCATCGAAGCCGCCCACGCCGTCCTCGAACTCGTCGGCGATCTGGCCGTCGCCGTTCAGGTCGACACCGCGCTCCAGAAACCGTTCGTCCAAGGCCCGCGCCGGATCGGTGAAGTTCACGAAGCCCGGGACCCCGTCGGCGCTGGTCAGCGGAACGAGCGTCGCCGTGGCGTTTTCGGGACCTTCGCGCAGATCGACGACGGTGACGCTGCCGTCCGGGGAGTCAAACTCCCGGGTGACGGCGTCAAAGCTGAACGATTCCGCTTCGTTCGCCACCACCGCGTAGCGGCCGAACCGATCGAATGCGACAGCATCGGGTTCGGAGCCCGCCGGAAGGACCCTCAGCAGCTCTCCGTCGTCGGCCTCACGAATCTCGATACGGCCGTTGCGGGTCGTCCCGTCGGCCTCGATAACGACGATGAAGTAATCCTCTTCGGGATGGAACGCGACGGACGTGACCCCCTCATCGGGGCCGAGACCCAATCGGACGATGCTTACCGCGGTCGGCGTGGCCGGTACGCTCAGATCGAGAATGGTAACGGTGCCTTCCGCGGAGTTCGTCACCGCGGCGCGGGCGCTCTCGGACTGTACGCTGATCACTTCCGTGCCTTCGCCGACTCCGCTGTCCCAATGGCCGACCAGATTCAGGCTTGCGTCGGCGAGAGCGGACGAACCTGACGCCATGATAAGCGCCAACCCCGCACAGACTGTTGGGCTAATATTCCTCATCACTGTCTCCAATTCTTCCTTTTATTGCCAATACGTCTTTGTAAATCGAAAGTTTCTTGGCTGATCTCCCCTCTTGTTCTCCCCAATTGCTCACCGGTGCGCGGCCATGCCGGGTCTAGCCCGCCAGCTGGCCGCGGACACCGTCACCCGAATCCTTTGCGGCGGTGGCCGCCGCGTTGAGCCGCAATCCCTCGAGGAACGCCTCGATCTCCTTGTTCAACAGCTCCGACTGACCGGAAAGGCTCTGCGCCGCCTCGAGCACCTGGGCCGCCGAGGCGCCGGTCTCGCCGGCGACCTGGCGGACTTCCTCGATGTTCTTCGACACCACCTGGGTTCCGGCCGCCGCTTCCTGCACACTGCGGGCGATTTCCTGCGTCGAGGAATCCTGCTGCTCGATCGCCGCCGCAATCGCCGCCGAGTTGTCGCTGATCCGCTGGATGATGGAGAGGATGCCTTGCGTTGCATCGACGGTCTTGCCCGTCGCCCCCTGGACTTCCTCGACCTGCATGGCGATCTCGCCGGTCGCGTTCGCCGTCTGCTTGGCAAGGTTCTTGACCTCCTGGGCGACAACCGCGAAGCCCTTGCCGGCCTCGCCGGCGCGCGCCGCCTCGATCGTCGCGTTGAGCGCCAGCAGGTTGATCTTGCTCGCGATCCTGTTGATCAGATCGACGATCTGGCTGATCTTGTCCGCGGCCCGCGCGAGATCCTGCACGGTGACATCGATGTCTTCGGCCGCCTTCGCAGCGTTTGAGGCCACTTTGCTGGAGTCCATGATCTGGCGGTTGATTTCCCGGACCGAACACGACAGCTGTTCGGTCGCGGTCGCCGCCGTCTGGACGTTCATCGACGATTCCTCCGAGGCGGTGGCCACGGCCGTCGATTGCCGGTTGTTGTGGTCGGCATTGGTCGACATCGACCTGGCGGTTTCCTGCAGCTGCGTCGATGCGGTCGAAACGCTGGTCACGATCGCCTTCACGCTGGCATCGAAATGCCGCGCCAGGCGCTCCATGGTCCGGCGTTTCTCCTCGCGTAACTCCTCCTCGATCTGCTCCTGCTCGGCCTCGATTCGCTCCTTGTCGGCAATGGCGTCGCGGAATACGCGGACGACATGGGCCATCTGGGCGATCTCGTTTTCCTGCGTGTGGTCGCCGAGCGAGACATCCCCGTGGGCGCGCGCCAGCTCGACAAGCTGGGTGATGATCCGGGCCAAAGGTGCGCTGACCAGCCTCTGGAACAGGACGACGAGAAACACGATCGACCCGAGCAGGATCGCCAGGGACAACAGCGAAGACGTGTGCCACGACGCGGTCAGGTCGGCCTCGATGGGCCGCATGTCCCAGAATATCAAGACGTGCCCGGCCGGCACGATCTTGTTGTACTTGGCCTGGTAATAAACAGAAGGCGCGGAGACGACCGCGACGTCGTCGGCCATCCGGTGTTGCGCCTGTTCCGAGCGGACGATGGGATCGGCGGCGAGGTTGTCGGGCAGTACCTCAGCCGTTTCGTCGCGTCGCCATTCGTAGACCGTCTCACCGGCCTTGTTGACCGCGACGATGGCGAGCAGATCGCTGACGTCGTTGAGGGCCAGCGTTTCGTGAACCTGGTTGAACACCGGCGTCCGGCGCCAGCGCAACGCTCCAGACATGGCGGAGGCGATCAGTCCCGTCTGCACCTTCTTGTTCTCGACGATCCGCCCGATGGCGTTCGACCGCTCGTGTGCGACCTGAACGGCGATCAGGATCGCGAACGAAAGAGCGAAGATTCCCGCCACAATGGAGGTCGCCCGCCCCTGAAAGCTCTTTGTCCAACGTCTCATTATCATTATCCAAACCTCTCGCTAGACAGCTCCGGCCACGTGCTCGCCGACAGCATCGATTCGCGCAGATGGTCTTGGGTTGATGCCCGCCATGTCTCGGTTTTCCGCACCGACGCCTCTTTTTCTGCATGGGATTCGCATTCCGGGCCTCTTCGCGCGGGGCACGTCCGCTGCGTCGCGAACCCCGGCAGGCCGGGGCCGCGACGACAGCGAACAACCCAATTAGAGGGCGTCAACGTTGAAGCCGACCGTCACGGCGCCGATCGCCTTGCCGGTGGCCGGATCCTTGACCGTGAAATTGGCCTGCGACTGCATCGACTGCGTCGAGTTGTCGAACTCCACGACGTCGACGAACATGGCGTCCGGGCCGATCAGGAAGGTCTTGGTGAACTTGATCTCTTCGCCTTGCCAGATGTCGGAATTCGGGGTGGATTGCGCGATGCTGAGGCCCATCGCGTCGATCACGCCGATCTCGTTCACCTTGTTGCCGGAAGCTTCGATGACCTTGCGCATGCGCTCGGCCAACTCATTTTCGACGACGCTCTCGATAAGCGGGCGGTTGGAGCTGTCGATCTCCTTCTGCCAGGTGGCCTCGAGCTTGTCGATGTCCGACTGGGTCATGTTGCTCCGCCTGGCGTTCGAGGCGCGCAGGGCTGCGATCAGATCGTCCTGCACGATCATCGAGATGATCTCGGGCATGGCGTTCTTGATCGGTGTCTCATGGGAGTCTGCAATCGCGGGGGTTCCCGAAAACGCTATGAGGCCCGCCGCAATAAGTGTAGTGGCGCGTAGCATACCATCCTCTTCCTTAGCAGTTTCACAGTGCTCGAATTTCCACCGCAGATTGCCTTGAAATCTCTTAACAAAGCGTTGATCGAAGACGAAAGTCCGCAGGTATTTATTTTACAATACGTTATACATTTTCTACCATTCGGTCCTATCGCAACGGATGTGTAAGTTTAGTAAAATTGCGCAAACGGTTTACAGATTGAACTCGCTGCATTTTTACCGTGAAAATTGTATTAATGCCGATCTGTCGGGGCGGCGGACGGCGTCGGAACATGGGCGTCAGGCGGCGGTTACCGGCCATGCCGGCACAGGATGTTCGCGCCCCGAAGACCCGGCATGGGAGGGGCGTCTGGCACCTCGGCGGGCGTGGGCGGCAAGCGATCGAAGGTCCCTTTCCGAAGTGGACGCAACCGGCACGGCAACGCGACGGACGACGCAACCGCCGGGCCGATTCCCCGTCCCGCGTCGTGTCGCCGCAGCGAGCTAGCCGAAAATGTCGGCGGTGATGCCGGCGTACCAGGCCTCGCCGTCGCGCGCGGCGGCGGCCCGGGTTGCGTCGCTCTCTCCCAGCGGGCTGATTGCAAGCTCGATGCGCTGCAGGGCGCCGCCGACGACGGCAAAGGCGGCCCGTTCGTGCACCGCGTGATCCGGGGCGACGTGGCTCCAGCACGCGCCGCCCAGCACGCCGGCGCCCGCCTTCTCGCCGGACAGCGCCTCGAGAATCGCATGCGCGCAGGATTCCGCCTGCTGGTGTGCGGCATAGGCCGCCTTGGGCATCGGCGAGGCCTGCGCGGCGTCGCCGATCACGTGGATGCCGGGTTGGTGGGTGGACTCGAATGTCAGGGGATCGACCGGGCACCAGCCGCGTCTGTCGGCGAGCCCCGACTGCATGGCGATGCGCCCGGCCATCTGCGGCGGGATGACGTTGGCGACGGCGACCGCGAATTCCTCGTCCTCGGCCATGACCGTCATCGTCCCCGGATCGACGCCCCTGATGCCGCCGGCGAAGTCGGCCGGCAGAACTTCGATCATGCCGGGGTAGAATCGCGTCCAGGCCTCCTGGAACAGGTCCTGGAGCGGAAACTCGTTCTTGGCGTCGAGGACGATGATCCTGGATTTCGGCTTCTCGCGCTTGAAGTAATGCGCGACCAGCGAGGCCCGTTCGTACGGTGCTGTCGGGCAGCGATAGGGCATGTCGGGCGGGGCGATCAGGAACGTGCCGCCGTCGTCCATCGCTGCCAGCTGTCGGCGCAGCAGCTCCGTCTGCGCGCCGGCCTGCCAGGCATGCGGCATGAGCTCCGCCGCCTCGAGGCCGTAGCCGTCGATCGCATCCCACCGGAAATCGATGCCGGGGGCGACGATGAGGCGGTCCCAGGAGAGCACGTCGCCGCCGGCAAGGCGCACCGTCCGCGCGGCCGGATCGATCGCCACCGCCACCTGGTGCATGAGCTTGACGCCGTAACGTTCCGACAGGACATCGTAGCTGTGGGTCAGCGACTCCAGCGTGCGCAGCCCGCCGATGTAAAGGTTCGAGAAGAAGCAGGTCACGTAGCTCGTCTTGGGCTCGACGAGGGTGACGTCCAGCCCCTCGCCCGACGCCGCCAGAATTCGCGCCGCCGTCGCCCCGCCGGCGCCGCCGCCGATGACCACGACGCGGCCGCCGGCGGCGCGCGCGTCGCGCCGCCACAGATAGGGGGCGGCGATCAGCGCCGCACCGGTCGTCTTGAGGAAATGTCGCCGTCGCGTCGCTGCCATGGTATGCCATCCATCGCGCCGGAGGTTGGTCCCGCCCGATCGCCACTTTACCTTCGAAATTCCGCTCGCGTAAATCCGCCGGCCGCGGCCTCAGGCGGCGCGCGTGGCGCCCGGGGTGGCGGCGAGACCGCCGGCGGCGGCCGCCCCGATGATCTCCCAGCCGCGCGCGCGCGCTTCGCGGGCGAGGCCCCGGTCGGGACGCACCGCGACCGGCCGCGCGACCCGGGTCAGCAGCGCCAGGTCGTGAATCGAATCCGCATAGGCGGCTGCCGCAGCCAGCTCGGCGCCGTGCCGGGCGCAGAGGGCGGCCGCCGCGGCCGATTTCTCATCTCCCAGCGGGTGGCGGACCGGCGGCGCCGGCGCGAACCGGCCTGCGCGCAGCGCGTAGCGCGCGCCCTGCCAGCCGTCGGCTTCGATCCGCTCGGCCAGCGGCTTGGCGAGGAAATCCGGGGTGCCGGTCAGCAGCAGGATCAAGTCCCCGGCACGGCGATGCTCGTCCAGGCGCTGCAACACGACGCGATCGAGCAGGGGGCCGAGCTGGCGGTCGGCGAATTCGCGCGCGCGGGCGGCGACATCGTCGAGCGCGAGGCCAGCCAGATAGGCCTTGTTCTTGCGCAGGGCGTGGCGCCCGTGGCGCGGCCCGTGCACGAGCAGGAACCAGCCGGCCGCGACCGCCTGCCGCACGCCGATCGCACCTGTCCTGACGAGATGCCTGAAAAACAGGGCTTCGCTGCTGTGCGGCCCGGTCAGCAGTGTGCCGTCGACGTCGAAAATAGCTGCGTTCACTCCGCCGCCTCTTGATAGGTCGAATCGACGGCCGGCCCCGCTCCGGGAGCCGGCCCTCTCCTCAGGAACTCTACCACAACAGGCACGCCGCGGACGAGGCACAATGCCACCGCGACCCACACGAGACCGGTCAGGACCAGCGCGGCCGGGCCGGCCGCCGTGCTCCACGGGCCGGGGTAGAGCACGGGCAGGGGCTGCAGCAGCAGCGCAAGGCCGAAGGTGGCCGCCTTGACCGTGTTGTAGAGGCCCCGCATGAAACGGCTTGCGACGAGGAACCGGCCCGACGGCGACTGCATCATGTCGAACGGCGCGACGCCGTCGGATGCGGCCGCGGAATTGCGGATGGCGTCGACGAGGTTGCCGCGCACGATGAAGACGATGGCGGCCCAGACCGGCAGCAGTCCGATATGGGCCAGGACCACCCACAGCACGGTCTCGACGATGCGGTCGGCGGCGATGTCGAAGGTCGCCCCGAACAGGGACGACTCGCCGAACGCGCGGGCGGCGTATCCATCGAGGGCGTCCATGGCCATGACGAGCACGAGCAGCGGCGCGTTCCACAGCTGCCAGGCCGGCGGCGCCCAGTAGATCATGCCCACCAGGACGAAGAGCAATGTCAGACGACCCAGGGTCACCAGATTGGCCATGCGCGGACTCCGACGGGGGCTCGTAGCACATCGCCCGGCCGGGCCGGGCGACGCCATCTTCGATGGGCTGCGATACTAGGGGCGTCGGCTCTTGGATTTCGTTAAGAGTCCGCCGGTTTTGTGCGATCCGGGATCCGCCGGCGTCATTCCGCGCTGCCGGGTGCGCGGCGCAAACCCGCGAACGGATCCTCGCGCTGGAAGAACTCGGCCAGCACCGGAACGCCGCGCAGGAAATTGACCACCACGGCCAGCCACACGAGGCCGACCAGCACGGCCTCGAACAGCGCCGCCCACTCGGCCCAGAACGCCGGGGCCACCGCCGGCAGCGGCTGCATCAGCACGGCCCAGCCGAAGGCCGCCACCTTGCTGCCGCACGACATGCCGCGCATGAACTTGCCGACCACCAGCATCCGGCCCCAGCGCGAACGCATCATGTCGTAGGGCGCCTGGCCCTCGCCGGCCCCGACCTGCCGGATCGAATCGGTCAGATGGCCGCGCACGATGAAATAGACGGGCACCCACACCGGCACCAGGCCGAGATGGGCCAGCACCACCCACATCACGCTCTCGACGATGCGGTCGACGGCGATGTCGAACACCGCCCCGAACAGCGTCGATTCGTTGCGGCGGCGCGCCACGACCCCGTCCAGCCAGTCCAGCAGCACAACCGCCAGCAGCAGCGGCAGGTCCAGAAGCTGCCAGGCCGGCGGCGCGACATACATCATCACCACGAGGACAAACAGCAGCAGCAGGCGGGCCAGGGTGATCGCGTTCGCCATTTCGACCGTCTCCGCATCATCGGGAACATCGGGATTCCGGCAACCCGGAAGGGCTGGGCCAGGGTTTCAGCACGCGGGCCCGCACGGCTCGGCGGACCCCGTCTTAACCAATATTTTAGAGTGCGCATTATAGCCAGAATAAACGGCTTGAGGAGGGAGAACCTCACATGCAAACGCGGATGTCGCGCGACAGGCACGGCACGGATTCACGGCGCCGGGCGCGCTGCGGCGCGGTCATCGATGGTGGCCGCGAGACCGCCATCGGGCACCCGGAATCCGCATCCCGCTCGGTTGGAAGATGGGCCGGCGCGGACTGTCCCGATCCGATCGGATGTCGCCGGCGCGCTACCGTCGGCCTGCCCGATACGCTCAACACGGAACCAGCACGATGAAACGGGTTGTTGTCGTACTTATTCTGGCGGTGAGCCTGGTCCGGCCGGCGTGGTCGGGCATCGAAGAGGCGCAGGAGGCGTACGACCGCGGCGACTACGAGTCCGCGTACGCAGAGCTGCGGCCGCTGGCGGACGCCGGAGATGCGAAAGCCCAGGTGTTTCTTGGCGCACTGTACGAGTACGGCAAGGGAACGCCCCGCGACGAAAAGGAGGCCGTCCGCTGGTATCGGATGGCGGCCGACCAGGGGTCCGCGCGCGGGCAGGCCAGCCTCGGTTACATGTACGAGGCGGGCCGCGGCGTGCCGCAGGATTATGCCGAGGCGATGCGGCTGTACCGGCTGTCGGCGGGCCAGGGGTACGCGCGGGGGCAGACCAGCCTTGGCGCCCTTTACGAGGGTGGCCTGGGCACGGATGCAGATCCTGTCGAGGCGGTGCGCTGGTATCGCCTTGCCGCAGAACAGGGTTATGCCGCGGCCCAGACGAACCTGGGATGGATGTACGAGAACGGCCGCGGCGTCGCCGAGGACCTCGCCGAGGCGGCGCGATGGTACGGCCTGGCGGCGGAGCAGGGCAGCGCAGCCGCGCAGTACAATCTTGCGGTCATGTACGCCAATGGGCGGGGCGTCGAAGCCAACGACGAGAAGGCTTCATACTGGTACCTGCAGGCCGCAGAACAGGGCGACGCGGACGCCCAGGCCATCATCGGATGGCGGTACGAGACGGGACTTGGCGTCGAACAGGACGACACGGAGGCCGCACGCTGGTATCGCCTCGCGGCCGAGCAGGGACACGCCCGCGCCCGCACCAACTTGGGCTGGATCTACGAGAACGGGCGCGGCGTCGAACAGGACGACCGGGAAGCCGTGCGCTGGTACCGCCTCGCGGCGGAGCAGGGCTATGCCCGCGCCCAGAGCAGCCTGGGGTGGATGTACGGCGCCGGCCGCGGGGTCCCGCAGGATCACCCCGAGGCCCTGCGATGGTACGCTCTGGCGGCCGAGCAGGGGTTTGCCCCGGCGCAATACAATCTCGCCCTGATGTACGAGAACGGCCAGGGAGTCGCGCAGGACCTTGCGACGGCGGCGCACTGGTATCGGCTGGCGGCGCAACATGGCGATGCCGACGCGCAGACCAATCTCGGCTACCTTTACGAACGCGGGCAGGGCGTCGCCCAGGACGACGGCGAAGCGGTACGTTGGTACCGCATGGCCGCGACGCAGGGGGATGCCGTGGCCCAGACAAATCTGGGCTGGATGTACGAGAACGGCCGAGGCGTTTCGCAAGACGCTGCGGAGGCCGCCCGGTGGTATCGCATGGCGGCCGAGCAGGGATACGCCCGCAGCCAGAACGCCCTCGGCCTGATGCATCAACTGGGGCGCGGAGTCCCGAAGGACCACGCAGAGGCAGTTCGCTGGTATCTGAGTGCGGCCGAGCAGGGTTACGCCATCGCCCAGTACAATCTCGGCCTGATGTACGACAACGGCCGCGGAGTCGCGCAGGACAGCGCGACCGCCGTGCTCTGGTACCGCCGCGCCGCCGAGCAGGGCTACGCCGACAGCCAGACCAACCTCGGATGGATGTACGACAACGGTCGCGGAGTCGAGCAGGATCACCAGGAGGCGCTGCGCTGGTATGGCCTTGCGGCCGAGCAGGACCATATCATCGCACAGTACAATCTCGGCATCATGTACCGGTATGGCCGCGGGGTCGGCAAGGATTACGAGCAGGCCCTGCAGTGGTTCCGGCTCGCCGCCGACCAGGGCGATTCCGACGCGCAGTACAATCTTGGAGAGATGTACGAGTCCGGGCTGGGCGCAACGCGGGACGGGGCGCAGGCGGCCAGATGGTACCGCCTGGCGGCCGATCAGGGCGACGCCGATGCGCAGGCCGAGCTCGGTTGGCTGTATCTCGACGGTACCGCGGTCGAACAGGACTACCAGGAAGCGTTGCGCTGGTTTCGGCTGGCGGCCGACCAGGGCGACGCGACCGCGCAGTTCAATCTGGGACTCATGTACGAGACCGGTCAGGGGGTCGCGGCGGAAGGCGTGACGGCGGCGGACTGGTACCGCCTGGCGGCCGAGAACGGCGACGTCGACGCGCTGTTCCGGCTCGGCGTGATCTACGACGGGGGGTCCGGCGTCGAGCCGGAGGCGGTCGAAGCCTACAAGTGGTTCACGCTGGCCAAGCGTCGGGGCAACACCTCGGCGTCCTCGCGCTTGCTGCTGCTGTGGTTGGCCATGAGCGCGGACGCGCTCGCCGAGGCCGAACGACTGGCGGATGAATGGCAGGAACTGCATCCGGCGCCGGATTGAGCGGACTGCGCGTGCAGCGGCCCCGCAAAACATCTGATGCCAACGCGGCACCGTTATGCTGATATGTCACCGCGCGCCTGCGCATGGGATAGGGTCCGCCGGCACGGTTCGCATTGCCACGGGGGCCCGCCTCCGACCGTCGCCGGTGCCGCGGCTCGCTGACGAGACTCTGCCGGATGCATCACGTACAGATCCGCAAGGCAAGACTGGCCGACATACCGGCGCTCGTGACGCTCGAGAACCGCTCGTTCGAGCATGACCGGCTGTCGCGCCGCAGCTTCCGTTACCTGCTGACCCGGGGTCACGCGGAAACCGTCGTCGCGACGGACGACGGCAACCGGGTTCTCGGTTACGCCATGGTGCTGTTCAGCCGCGGCACGTCGCTGGCCCGGCTGTATTCGATCGCCGTCGATCCGGACCAACGCGGTCACGGCCTGGGAACTCGCCTGCTGCACGCCGCCGAGGATGCCGCGCGCAAACATGGCGCCGCCTATATGCGCCTCGAGGTGCGCGAGGACGATCCGGCGACGCGCCGGCTCTACGAGAAGGAGGGATATCGCAAGTTCGCGGTCGAGAATCACTATTACGAGGACGACGTCGATGCGATCCGCATGGAGCGGTCGCTGGCGCCGCCGCGCGACCCGAGCCTTGCCCGCGTCCCGTATTACAGCCAGAGCCTGGACTTTACCTGCGGGCCGGCGGCGATCCTGATGGCGATGCACGCGCTGGATGCGGACCTACCCGTGAACCAGACCGCCGAACTGCGCCTGTGGCGGGAGTCGACGACCATCTACATGACGTCCGGCCACGGCGGCTGCAGCCCGCTGGGACTCGCCGTCGCGGTCTCGCGCCGCGGCTTTCCGGTGGCGGTGTGGCTCAGCCGGCAGTCGCCGCTGTTCGTCGATTCGGTGCGCAGCGCGAACAAGAAGGAGGTCATCCGCCTGGTCGAGGAGGACTTCCGCACGGAAGCGCGCGAGCGCGGGATTCCGATCAGCTACCGGCCGTTGTCGGTCAAGGCGATGCGAGAGAAATTCGACGCGGGCGGCATCCCGATCGTGCTGATCAGCTCGTGGCGGTTCGATCGCGAACGGACGCCGCATTGGGTCGTTGTCACCGGCTTCGATGATGAATATGTCTACCTTCACGACCCCTATATCGACCCCGAGCAGGACAAGTCGGCGACGGATTGCATGCAGATACCGGTTCCGCTCAGCGACTTCCGGCGCATGGCGCGTTACGGCCGCGCGCAGCAGAAGGCAGCGCTCGTGATCGGCCCGCGATCGGGCGGCGGCTGATGCCGCTGCACCTGATCATCGTCGACAGGCCCGACGATCTCCCATGGGTCATCCCGGACTGCCGGGTCGTCGCCGCCCGTGAGTTCATCCGCGAGCCGGCGCCGCCCAAGGCGGCCGCCACGCGGGTGATCAATCTGTGCCGCGACCACAGCTATCTGAGCCTCGGCTACTATTGCTCCCTTTTGGCAGAAGGCCGAGGCCACAGGACCATCCCGTCGATCGAGGTCATGCTGGACCTGCACTGGAAACGGCTGCTGCGCATCGCCCTGCCCGAGGTCAACGAGCTGGTCGGCGCAACCGTGAAGGCGCCGCCCGACTCACCGCCTGCGACGGCGCACATCTATTTCCGCCAGCCGGACGATCCCCGCCTCGCCGAGGCGGCCGGGCGCATCTTCGACCTGTTCCGTTGCCCGATCCTCAAAGTGACCCTCGGCCACCGCAGCGGCCGCTGGGAGATCACGGATCTTGCGCCCGGCGCGATCCGAGACCTCGACGAGACGCAGAGGCAGGCGTTTCGGCAGGCGTTGGAACGGCACCTCCAGGTCGCCTGGCGAGAGCAGCGCGCGACGATTCCGGCGCGCTATTCGCTCGCGATCCTGCACGACCCGACCGAGGCGCTGCCGCCGTCGAACGCGCGCGCGCTGGACAAGTTCGTCAAGGCGGGCGCAAAGCTCGGCGTCGAGGTCGAGCTGATCACCCGGGCCGACTACGGGCGGCTGCTCGAGTTCGACGCCCTGTTCATCCGCGAGACCACCGCGCTCAACCACCATACCTACCGCTTCGCGAAGAAGGCGGACGCGGAGGATCTCGTGGTGATCGACGACCCACGGTCGCTCCTGCGCTGCACCAACAAGATCTACCTCGCCGAACTGCTCCAGGCCAACGGCGTGCCGACGCCGAGGACCCTTGTCATCGACCGCCGCGGCATCGCACGCGTCGAGGCGGAGCTCGGCTTCCCGGCCGTGATCAAGATCCCCGACGGCTCGTTCTCGCGGGGCATGCACCGGGTGGCCGACGCCAAGGAGCTGACGGCCGTCGCGGCAACGGTATTCGACGAATCCGACCTCATCATCGCCCAGGAATACATGCGCACCGACTTCGACTGGCGTGTCGGGGTCCTGGACGGCAAGCCGATCTATGTCTGCCAGTACGAGATGGCGCGGGGCCATTGGCAGATCGTCAGGCACGAGGGCGACGGCCAGATGGTCGAGGGGGAATCGCGCACGCTGGCGATTGCCGACGCGCCGCCCGCGGTGGTGGACACCGCGCTGCGGGCCGCTGCGCTCATCGGCGACGGGCTCTACGGCGTCGATTTGAAGGAGACGCCGGCCGGCATCTTCGTGGTCGAGGTCAACGACAATCCCAACATCGACGCCGGCATCGAGGACCTCGTGCTGAAGGATTCGCTGTACCAGACCGTCATCAACGCCTTCATCGAGCGGCTCGACCGCCGCTCGCAGCCGCAGCCGCGCCGCGGCAACGGCGCCAAGGAGACCGGCCCGCAGACGGGCCGGGCGGCAAAATAGCATGGCCGCCCGCCGGCACCAGCCCCGATCCTTGCACCGCATCACCATGGCGTCGCGCCCATGATTCGACGACTCGTCGCGCTGCTCCTGCTGACCGTCGGTGCCGATTTGCCGGCGCTGGCGAAGGATGGCGGGTTCACGCATGGTCTGCTGTGGCGCATCGAGGCGGAGGGGACGGCGCCGAGCCACCTGTTCGGGACGATGCATTCGGCCGATCCGGCGATCGCCACCGTGCCGGAGGCGCTGCGGCGGATCCTCGACGAGGCCGACAGCCTGACCGTCGAGGTGGTGCTGGACGACGCCGCGAACCTGGCCCTGGCGCGCGCGACGCTGCTGCCGGAGGGGCGGCGCCTGGGCGACATCGTCGGGCCCGAACGAATGCGCCGGATCGTCGAGACCGGCGCCCGCTACGGCATCCCCGGCGATCAGATCGAACGGTTCCGGCCCTGGGCGCTGCAGTTGATGTTCAGCCTGCCGCCGGCCGAGATCCGGCGCCAGGCCGAGGGCGGTCTGCCGCTCGACAAGGCGCTGGAGGCCCGGGCGACGGCGCGCGGCATCCCGGTGCACGGACTGGAGACGGTCGAGGAGCAGATCGCCGCGCTCACCGGGACCGCGGAAGCGGACCAGATCCTGCTGCTCGATGCCGCGATGGCACTGAACCCCGACATCGACGCCATCTTCGAGGAGCTGAAGCAGCTCTACCTCGCGGCGGACCTGGCCGGGATGCATCGCATGGCGCGGATGGTCACCGGCGGCGCGCCAAGCGAACTGATCGACGCCTATACCGAGCGCCTGCTCGGCGCGCGCAACCGCCGCATGGCCGACCGCATGGCGGCACGGCTCGCCGAGGGCAACGCGCTGATCGCCGTCGGTGCGCTCCACCTGTACGGCGAGGACGGCGTGCTGGGCCTGCTGGCCGCGCGCGGCTACACGGTGACGCGGGTGGAGTAGCGCGTTCTAGCGCGTTATCCGATAAGATGGAATTCGGCGCCGGCTTCCCGCCGGCCGATCTCGTTTGTCCCCCTCCCCCTGCCCCCTCCCACCAGGGGAGGGGGTTAACTTTGTGTCATCGCGCAAAATCTACCCCCTCCCCCTTGATGGGGGAGGGCAGGGTGGGGGTGGGACTCACCGCCTCAACAAGGGCAAACCCGCGTCCAAATGATGGGACAATATGCTAGCTTCCGCCAACGTGTCCGAACGGTGCGCGCGCGAAGATGCGCCGCACCATCGGTTCGAAATGCTCCAGCGGCAGGGTGTCGTAGTCCGGGTCGAACGACGCCTGGTCCCAGTCTTGGCAGAAATCGACCGCGGCCTGGTAATACGGATGGTCCTTGAAGCGGTCGCGCGCATTGCGGTCGCCGCCGAGATGGTGGGCATAGTAGAACGCCTGGAAGATCCCGTGATGCTGGACGACCCAGTACGTACGCTCTGACACGTACGGCTGCAGGATCGCCGCCGCAATGGCGCTGTGATTGTGCGGCGCCAGGGCATCGCCGATATCATGCAGCAGGGCGGCCACCACCATTTCCTCGTCGGCGCCGTCGCGCAGGGCCCGGGTCGCGGTCTGCAGCCCGTGCTCCTGCCGGCTGATCGCGTAACCCTCGAAGGTCTGGTCGAGGCCCCGGAAATAGTCCAGCACGCGGTCGGCCACCCTGCTTGCGTACGCGTCTTCCAGGCGGCCGAGGAATTCGTACTCCTCCTGCGTGCCGTCTTCCATGCGGGTGAACCGGACGATGTCCATGCCACTCTCCTTTCGGGCTGTACGCGTGCGCGAGGTCAGTCGCGGTAGTCGGGCTCCTCTTTGTCGAGGATCGCCTTCATCTCGTTGAAATGGTCGATGGCG
Source organism: Alphaproteobacteria bacterium (assembly GCA_041563955.1). Classification (GTDB taxonomy): domain Bacteria; phylum Pseudomonadota; class Alphaproteobacteria; order UBA8366; family JADFVY01. The sequence continues at coordinate 15,613 of JBFGQV010000004.1, forward strand.
CTGGCGCGGGTGTCGTCGCGCTGCCACTGCGCGCAGGTCATCGCCGCGATCTCGTCGGAAGCCACGTGGAGGGGCCGGCCGCACGACAGCGCCAGCACCTGCAGCTTGCAGGCGCGTTCCAGGTAGTAGTTCTCGTCGAACGCCTCGGCGACCGTCTCGCCGATCACGGCCACCCCGTGATTGGCCATGAAGACGACGCTCTTGCCCTGTTCGACGGTGCCGCCGATGCGCCTTCCCTCGTCGTCGTCCAGCGCCATGCCGTTGAAGCTGTCGTCATAGGCGATGCGGCCAAAGAAGCGCATCGCGTTCTGGTCGATCATCTGCAGCCGGTAGCCCTTCAGGCAGGCCAGCGTCGTCGCGTAGAACATGTGGCTGTGCAGCACGCAGCGCGCCTTGCGATTGCCGGCATGGATTCGCGAATGAATGTACCAGGCGGTCGGATCGGCCTTGCCCGCGCCCTGGCCGATCACGTCGTCGGCGCTGTCGGCGTCGAGCAGCAGCAGGTCGCTGGCCCGGATGCGCGACCAGTGCCGCCCCTGCGGGTTCATCAGGAACCGCCTGCCGTCGGCGGAGATTGCCAGGCTGAAATGGTTGGCGATGCCTTCGTGCCAGTTGTAGCGGGCGGCGATGCGGAAGGCCGCGGCAAGGTCGATCCGGCCCTGGCGCTCGGCCTCGTGCATGGCCGAGCCGTCCGGCCTTACGGCATGTAGCGGCATGTCCTTGCCCTCCGGATCAGGGTTTCGCCGGTTAGGGGAGGATCATTCGCATGGAACATGCCGCGAATCAACACGTGCGACGACCGGCGCGAAACGGCTGTCGGCGACCGCGGCCTGCGGCCGGCCGGTGCCCGGTCCGCGAGATGTGATCGGAAACGGGCCGCCGAATCGGGTATCCTGTGCCAGATCACCGACGGGAGCGTTCCAGAGATGGGGTCAGATGCTGGCGGCGCCGGCGCAGCGACGCAATCGATAGCCAACCCGATGGGCACCGACGGGTTCGAGTTCGTCGAGTACACGGCGCCCGACACCAGAATGCTCGACGCCCTGTTCCAGTCGATGGGGTTCGTCCGCGCGGCGCGCCATCGCGCGAAGGACGTCACGCTGTACCGGCAGGGCGAGGTCAATTTCATCGTCAATGCGGAGCCGGGCAGCTTCGGTACCGAGTTCGCCAAGGCGCACGGCCCGTCCGCCTGCGCCATGGCCTTCCGCGTCGCCGATGCGGCACAGGCCGTGCAGCGCGCGGTGGCGCTGGGGGCGAAGCCGGTGGCCGGGCAGATCGGCCCGATGGAGGTCAACATCCCGGCGATCGAGGGGATCGGCGGCAGCCTTCTGTATTTCGTCGACCGCTACGGGAAGCGCGGCTCGATCTACGACATCGACTTCGTGCCGCTTGCCGAAGGGGCGGACGGCGTGGGCCTGACCTATGTCGACCACCTGACGCACAATGTCGAGCGCGGCCACATGGACGAATGGGCCGGCTTCTACGAGCGCCTGTTCGGCTTCCGGGAGCTCAAGTATTTCGATATCGAGGGCAAGCTGACCGGGCTCAAGTCCCGCGCCATGGTCAGCCCCTGCGGCAAGATCCGCATCCCGATCAACGAATCCTCGGACGACAGGTCGCAGATCGAGGAGTACCTGCGCGCCTATCGCGGCGAGGGCATCCAGCACGTGGCGCTGGGCACCGACGACATCGTCGCCACGGTCGAGGCGCTGAAGGACCGCGGCATCCCGTTCATGGCGCCGCCGCCGGACACGTATTACGAGGCCGTCGATGCCCGCGTCCCCGGCCATGGCGAGCCGCTCGCGGAGCTCAGGCGCAACGGCATCCTCATCGATGGCGCGCCGACCGAGGGCGGCGGCCGGCTGCTGCAGATCTTCACCGAGACGGTGATCGGGCCGATCTTCTTCGAGCTGATCCAGCGCAAGGGCGACGAGGGCTTCGGCGAGGGCAACTTCCGCGCCCTCTTCGAATCGATGGAGCAGGACCAGATCCGGCGCGGCGTGCTGAAGGAGTAGCGCGTCACTCCGCCGCCGCGGTTACCGCGCCCCGGCGGATCATGAGGAATTCGCGCAGCGTGAACCAGCCGAGCAGCAGCGCCCCGGCCGCCGCGACATAGATGCGTACCGGCTCGAAATAGGTCATCAGCAACTCGCCGCCGAAGATCAGCAGCAGAACCTTGTTGCAGACCGGGCAGGCAACGCCGAGGAAGGCAAGGAGGCCGCCAGCGCCGGCGCCCTTGACGGAGCAGAACGGGCGGCGGATCGCAACATAGATCCCGGCCGCCAGCGACATCGCCGCCAGCATCGCGATCTCCCAGCCGCCGGCCGGCGTCATGCGCACGAAGACCGGATTGTCCCACAGCGCCGCGACGGTGCCCAGCAGCACGAAGCTCGCCGCCGCCGTCGCCGCGCCCGCCGCGATCCGTTTCGGGGTCACATGGTCCATTTCTGCCATTCCTCTTCCGGCCTTTACTTGGTGGACCGTTGGCGGGACGGCAACCGGTTGCCGTGCTAGCCGGCGCAGCACGACAGCTTGCTGACGTCCCGCGCAAACCCTTGGGCTGCCAGTTTCAGACCCTCGACCGTCGTCAGATACGGGAAGATCATGGTCGCAAGGTCCTGCACGGTGAGGCCCTGGCGAATCGCCAGCGCCGCAGTCTGGATGCTATCGCCGCCCTCCGGCGCCAGGATATGCGCGCCGAGCAGCTGGTCGGTGTCGGCATCCGCGACCAGCTTGATGAGCCCCCTCGTATCGCGTGCCGCCAGCGCCCGCGGCAACTGGTCCAGCGGCAGCAGCGAGGTTTCGACGGCACGCCCCGCTGCACGGGCCGCCGCCTCGGTGAGACCGACGGAAGCGGCCTGTGGATCGGTGAAGACGACCTCGGGCACGGCGCTGTCGTCATAGCTGAGCGCGTCGCCATCCAGCGCGTTCCGGGCGGCGATGCGCGCGCCATGCGCCGCCATGTAGACATACATGTCGCGACCGGTGACATCGCCGGCCGCGTACACGCCGGAGCGTGTCGTCCGCATGTACGTATCGACACGGATGCCGCCGCCCGTCGTCGTCTCGATCCCCATCTCCGTAAGCCCGAGACCCTCGGAATTGGGTCGCCGGCCAACGGCCACGATCATCGCTTCCGCCCGCAGCGCGACCGCGTCAACTCCCTCTGCCTCGAGAACGATACCGGCGCCGTTCTGCGACACCGACCGATAGGTAAGACCGGGGCGGACGTCGATGCAATCCCCGGCGAAACCGTGGGCCAGCGCCGCCGAAATCTCCGGCTCCGCGTGCGGCAACATTCGGCTGCGGCAGGCCAGGGTGACCTTCGCACCGGCCCGGGCGAACATCTGCGCCAGCTCGCAGCCGATGAACCCCGCACCGACGATCAGCAGGCTGTCCGGCAGGCGGGTCAGCGCCAACGCCTCGGTGCTGTCCAGCCACGGCACGTTGTCAATGCCGGCGATGGCCGGCACGGCGGGGCGCGCACCGGTGGCGATGACGATGCGCGGCGCGGCAACCAGCCGGTCGTCGATGAGAACGCCGCCATCGACGAGGCGCGCTTTACCCTCGATATAGTCGACTGACTCGTAATGGGGCAGGAGATCGACGTACTTGGCCTCTCGCATCGCCGCTACGAGATCGTCCTTGGCCGCGACCGTCGCCGACCAGTCGTCGATCGCGGCACGTGCGCGGATACCGCCGAATCGCCCCGCCCGGTTTACCGCGTGGACGCCATCCATCGCGCGGATCAGCGTCTTCGACGGTACGCAGCCGACATTGACGCATGTGCCGCCGATCAGGCCGTGCCCCACCAGCGCCACCTTCGCACCCCTTTCCGCGGCGGCGATTGCGGCGGAAAATCCGGCCGAACCGGCCCCGATTACGGCGAGGTCGTATGAGCTCATGGCTGGCCGTCCCCTGCCTCGGTCGGCATCGGTTGCGAAGCCCGGCGCCGCCGCAGGTAGATGCCGTATACGAGGATCATCAGAAAAAGAGTCAGCGCCGGAAACAGGATCAAATCCAGCCACCAGCCGACCAGCGCCGACAGGCCAAGCGCACCGAGCGAGACGACGAGCAGCGGGGTGAAGCAGCACACCCCGGCGAGTAGCGCGCCGACACCGCCGATACCGATGAGTTTGCCGTCCTTCGACATCCGTCTTCTCCCCGCCTTCCGAGACTGTGCTACGCTACATGCTGTAGCGACTACAGGTTCAAGGAAAATCGGTATGACCGAACTTTCGATCGGCACGCTGGCCTCCCGCACCGGCGTCAATATCGAGACGATCCGCTATTACGAGCGTATCGGCGTGATCCCCCCACCGCCGCGCACGGCCGGAGGCCAGCGACGGTATGATGAGGCCCATCTCCGCCGCCTGTCCTTCGTCCGCCGCTGCCGCGAACTCGGTTTTCCGCTCGACGAGGTCCGGGCTCTGCTCGCCCTGGTCGACGGCGGCGACTACAGCTGCGCCGAAATCCGCGAGACGACGGTGCGGCAGCTGGAGGCCGTGCGCCGCCGGATCGCCGACCTGCGCGTCATGGAGCGCACCCTCGATGCCATGGCAGCGGCGTGCGCGGGCGGGGCGGTGCCCGACTGCCCGATCGTCGACGCGCTGTTCGCCGAGCGGCGTTAGGCGGCGCGCGATGGCCGTTGGAGCAATCCCCGCCGCCGGCGATCGGAGCGGGAATTCCGCAGAATTCTGCGGCTTTCAGGTTGAACCGGCAGGTGCATAAAGGAAAGATACACCCCCCGAATCCGCATCAACCCGTTGAAAATATTAGACTTCACTCATGTAGATCGAATGCGGTGTACATAATTTTTGTACTTCAGCAGCGATTCCGCGGCCTTCCGACGACCATCAGATTCGCGCACTCTATGATTTAACCAGTTGAAAAACAAACATTTTATCGAGAACATCTCGATCTCTCCGGGCGCTGGCATGGAAGTTGCGCATGCTGTTGCGAGAGCGCATACGCGAGCGAGGTGGCGAGATGAACGACAAAGCCAACATCCTCATCGTCGATGACGAAGAAGTGGTGCGCCTCAGCCAACTCAGAATACTGGCAGAGGCCCACTGCAATGCGGCGGTGGCCTGGAATGGGACCGAGGCCCTGCAGGTGATGGAGCAGCACCCGTTCGATGTCGTACTGCTCGACCTGCGCATGCCCGGCCCCGACGGCATGTCGGTTCTCAAGACGATCAAGGAGAGGTGGCCCGAGAGCGAGGTGGTCATCATCACCGGTTACCCGTCGATCGAGAGCGCCAAGGAGGCGGTCAGGCTCGGCGCCTACAACTATCTGGCCAAGCCCGTCAGCCCGGACGATGTCGTCAAGGTCGCGAACGGCGCAGTGATGAAGAAACGGTGGGGTCTCCAAAGGGACCAATCGAATCCGATGTGACGGAGTCGGTTGCCCGGCGGATCGCGTCAAACGACGAACCGCTCCACCCATCGAGGAAGGAGACTGGTCATGAAAGCCTTACACAAAGTTCTCGTAGTTGACGACGACGCGGTCGTCGGTCGGAGTTTCGACAGGGTCCTCGCGGACAAGGGCTATGACGTAAGTACCGCCCTCGATGGCGAGGAGGCCCTGAACAAATGCGACGACGAGGCCTACGACGTCGTCTTCACCGACATCAAGATGCCGGGGATGGACGGCCTCGAAGTCGCTCGACGGATCAAGGCCAAGTGCCCGTGGACTCCGGTGGTCATCATCACCGGTTACGGCAGCGAGGAAAACGAGGCCGAGGCCCGCGTGCTCGGGGTCAACGGTTTCGTCCGCAAGCCCCTGACGCCGGAGATGATCGAAGGGATCGCGTTGAAGGCCCTCGAGGAAAAGGGGGAAGCGCCGGCGCCGGCGCCTGAGGCGGCGGCAGTGGCCGTCCCGCAGGTCGCGGCGGACGTTGCCGAGACCGTCGAGACGATCGCACGGCCAGGCAGGTTGCGTGACGTCCTTGCCTTCACCGGCAAGGTTGGGCTGTTCTTCGCGGCACCCTTCATCGGGCTGGCCTACGCCCTGTTCCTGCCCTTCTACGGGCTGGCGCTGCTGGCTTGGATGGGCGCGCGGGCGCTGTACCGGGTTGCGGGCATCAAACGGATTGCCGGCTTCCTTAGAAACGTCGCCCTGTTCATTGCGGCGCCGTTCATCGGGCTGGGCTATGCCCTCCTGCTGCCCTTCGTCGGCCTCGGCGTCGTGGCCTGGATGGGAATCCGCATGCTGATGAAGCAGCCCGAGCCCAAGTGATCCGATGCTCTCATACGACGGCTGGCCGCCGCCCCGCGGATGGTGGCGGCCACCGCCCGAGGGACGCAACACCCCGATAAATCGGGGATCCCAAAGAGGAGCAAGACCCATGGGAAGCTCCGGAATCGAGAACAAGATCGCAGTCAGCACCCGGCACCTGAACGTCATCGCGGTGGCCGCAGTTGCCGTCCTGGTCATTGCCCTGGCCGGCCCGCCGGCCGCGTTCGCCAACACGCTTGGCGAGGACGACCAGGCCTGCCTCGCCTGCCACGAATCCGAGGGAATGGAGAAGGACCTCGCCAATGGCGAAACCCTCTCGCTCAACGTGCAAGGCGAGAGTTACGCCGGCTCGGTGCACGACTGGGTCGGATGCGCAGGCTGTCACGCGGCGGTCGACCTCGACAGCCATCCGGGCGACAAAACGATCGCGAGCCGGCGCGACTATGCCGCCACGGCATCGGCGATCTGCGCCGACTGCCATGCGCCCGAGGATTTGGTCGAAGGCCCGGCGCACCACGCCCGTGTCGCGACGGCCGACGGTCCTCCCTGCGCCATGTGCCACAATCCCCATGCCGTCATTCCGATGGCAGAGTGGAAGGCAGCCACCGGGGAAACGGCGTACTGCGTGACCTGTCACGAGCAGGCCCTGGGCGTTCAATTGACGAGCGGCGAGTTCCTGTCCTTGTCCGTTGACCACGCCGTGCTGCGCGATTCGGTCCATCCGGACCACGACTGCACCGACTGCCATGACGGCTTTTCCAAGGATTCCCACGAGACGGGCTCCTATGCAAGCATGCGCGAGCACGTGATTGCGCGGGTCCAGATCTGCCGAAAGTGCCATGAGGACAAGTTCCAACAGTATGAGGGCAGCATCCATGCCTCGCTGCTCGACAGCGGCAACCTCGCGGCCCCGGTCTGCTCCGATTGCCACGGGTCCCATTCGGTGCGGCCCAAGGCGGTGTTCGAGACGGTCGCCGGCGTACCCTGCAAGAAATGCCACGGCAACATCTTCGATGCCTATGTCGGCAGCACGCACGGCAAGGCGCGCGGCATCCTGGGCCACTTCGAGGCGCCCATCTGCGCGGACTGCCATCGGGCGCACGAGGTCGGCGCGGCCGCCGCGAGCAATCAGCTGCGCGAGGCGTGCGTCGGGTGCCATGCCGGAACGGCGTCGGCTCACCAGGCCTGGCTGCCGAATGCCGCGCTGCACCTCGATGCGGTGTCCTGCCCCGCCTGCCATGCACCGCGCGCGCTGCGTCGCGTCGAGCTCAGGCTCGTCGACGGCGCTGCCCAGACGCTGATATCGGACTCGGTCGATACGCTGCAGTTCGACGCCCGCGTCCGCGCCGCCGATGCCGACGGAAACGGCCTGGATGCGAACGAGCTGTGGAATCTGGTCAGAGACATCAACCGCACGGGACAGACCGTGGAGATGACGCTGCAGGGCCGGATCGGCGTTCGCACCGGTGCCGACGCCCACCAGCTGTCCGACAAGAGCCGCGCGGTCAGGGACTGCGCCAGCTGTCACCGCCAGGGCTCCGACGCGTTCGAGAACGTCACGGTGTCCGTCGTCGGTCCAGACGGCATGCCGGTGCACTACACCGCCGACAAGGACGTCCTGAATTCCATGACGTCGGTGGACTCGGTCGGCGGCTTCTATGCCATCGGCGGCACCCGCATCAAGGTCCTCGATGTGCTGCTCGCCTTCGTGTTTCTGGGCGGGATCTCCGTGCCGGTCGGGCACCTGACATTGAAGTGGCTGTTCAGGAAATTCTTCAAGAGAACACCGCAGGAGGGCACGACCCCGCAACCCTGATGCCCGCGGCGGCGGGCTGCGCCCCGGCAAGGCCCGCCACGCCGGCCGTGTTCTCCAGCGGAAGGAGAAGAAAGATGCGCAAGATCTATATCCACCCGCTTCCGATCAGAATCTGGCACTGGACCAATGCCACGGGTTTCGTTCTGCTGATCCTCACCGGACTGCAGATCAGATACGGCGATCTGATCGACGTGCTGCCCTTCAAGCTTGCCGTCAACCTGCACAACTGGGTCGGGTTCGTGCTGATCGGCAACTTCTTCATCTGGCTGCTGTTCTACCTGTTCACCGACAAGATCAAGGTGTATCACCCGGAACTCAGCCCGACGAAGTACTTCCGCGAAAGCTTCCGGCAGCTCCAGTATTACGGCTATGGGATCTTCAAGGGCGACCCCAATCCGCACCACGCGACCGCCTATCACAAATTCAACCCGATGCAGAGCATGTCGTACCAGATCGTCATGATGCTGTTGGTGCCGATCCAGTTCTACACCGGGCTGCTGCTGTGGGACGTGAAGCGTTTCGCGGGCGCGGTCGCATTCTTCGGCGGCGTGCGCGTGGTGGACACGGTGCATGTGCTGATCTTCATCATCTTCGTGGGCTTCCTGTTCGTCCACGTCTACCTTGCGACGCTGGGCCGTACGCGTACGGCGCATTTCAAGGCGATGTTGACCGGCTATGAGGAGGTCGAGGACGAGGCGGCGGAACATTCGTAGCCGACCGGCTGTCGCAACTGCCTCTTATCGCCGGGCCGCCATCCGTGGCCCGGCGATTTCGACGTTTTCGCGTCAGCCTGCTTCGGAGGCGTCGTGGCTTATATCCGAACCGCGGATCCGGATGTTGTATTTCTTCATCAGTGCCTGAAAATTGGCCCGCTGCATGCCGGTGTCCTCGGCGCTCTTGGTCACGTTCCAGGCGTTCCGCTTAAGCGCCTCGATAACGAAGAGCTTCTCGATGTTCTCGACCGACTTCTCCCGCGCGACCTTCTTGACGCGCTTGAGCTCGTCTCCGGTCCTCGGCACCTCGACGTCGAGCCGCGGCAGCATGTCGAGAATGCTCACGAGATGCGCCTGGCGGATGGTGCTCTCGGTGGCGAGGATCACCGCGCGCTGAATCGTGTTCTCGAGTTCGCGGACGTTGCCGGGCCAGTCGTAATTCATCAGCAGGTTCATCGCCTCGGCCGAAATATCGGTCATCTGCTTGTCGAGGTCGGCCGCGAAGACGTTGAGGAAGTGGAAGGCCAGGGCAGGTATGTCATCCTTGCGCTCCCGCAGCGGCGGGATCTGGATCGGAAAGATGTTGATGCGGTAGAACAGGTCCTCGCGGAAGGTGCCGTCCGCGATCATCGCCTTGAGATCCTTGTTGGTCGCCGTTATCAGCCGCAAGTTGGCGGCCTGTGTGCGGGTGCCGCCCACCGCCTTGAATTCCCGTTCCTGGATGACGCGCAGAAGCTTGGCCTGGGTCGACAGCGAGATGTTCCCGATCTCGTCGAGGAACAGCGTCCCGTTGTCGGCCACCTCGAACAATCCCTTCTTATGGGCCACGGCCCCGGTGAACGCGCCCTTGACGTGGCCGAACATCTCGCTCTCCAGCAGGGTCTCGCTCAGCGAGTTGCAATCGACGGGAACGAACGGCTGGTCCTTGCGCAGGCTGTTGTAGTGGATGGCGCGGGCGATCAATTCCTTGCCGGTACCGCTTTCACCCTGCAGCAGGACGGTGCTGTTCGTTGGCGCGCACTTGGCGATCAGGCGAAATACGTTCTGCATCTGGGGGCTGGAGCCGATGATGTTCTCGAAACGGTATTTCGAACTGACCTCCGTCTTCAGGTTTAGGTTCTCCTGGAGCAGCTTTCGACGCTCCAGCGCCCGCGCGACGACGAGTTCCAGCTCGTCGGGATCGAAGGGCTTCGGCAGGTAGTCAAACGCGCCGAGCTTCATGGAGCGTACCGCGGTCTCGATCTGGGAATGCCCGGTCACCATGATGACGTCGATGTCCGGGTGCGTCTCCTTGACCCGCTGAAGCACCTCCATACCGTCGATCTTGGGCATCATGATATCGAGGATGATCAGATCGTACTGGCTCTCCTCGATCTTGTTCAGGGCCTCCCAGCCGTCCTGCACGGCGTCGAGCTCGTAGTCGCCGTTGCCGAGGATGCGCAGGCAGCTCTGGATGACGATCTCCTCGTCGTCCACGATCAGGATCCGGGTGCTCACGGATTGCCCTTGCTGTCGGTTGTCTTGCCCGCGTCGTCGCCGGCCTCGGCCTCGCCGGCGGGCGGGTTCAGCGGCAGGCAGATGCGGAAGGTCGATCCCTTGCCCACGGTACTTTCGACCTCGATGCAGCCGCCGTGCGCGCGGACGATGCCGTGGCTCACGGACAGCCCCAGTCCGGTGCCCTTGCCGACCTCCTTCGAGGAGAAGAACGGATCGAAGATCCGCTGCAGGTCATCCTCCGGAATGCCGCAGCCGGTATCGATGATCGAGATCTCCACCATGGGCACGGGGTCCATGCCGACATCGGGAATCCTCGGCTCCGGTGACATGCGGGCGCGGATGGTGATGCTGCCGTCATCCTCGATGGCGTGCTGGGCATTGACGAGCATGTTCATGATGACCTGCTCTATGAGGTCGGGCTCGACCCAGATCTGCGGCAGGTCACGATCGAGCTCGAGCTTGATCTCGATATCGTGCAAATGCGCCGGCCGCTCGACGATGTGCACCGTATTCTCGATGATCTTGTTGATGTCGGCGAATTTCTTCTCCGGCGCCTTGTCGCGGGAGAAGTCGAGCAACCTGCGGATGATCGTGGCGCAGCGCTTGGTCTCGCGGATCACCAGGTCGAGGTCCTCGGCCTCCGGACTGCCATCGGGCACCTTCTTGCGCATCAGGTGCGAGAAGGTCAGGATCCCGGTGAGCGGATTGTTCAGCTCGTGCGCGATCCCGGCGGCGAGGAGCCCGATCGATGCGAGCTTTTCGCCGCGGGCCGCTTCGGCTTCGGCGTCGCGCAGCTCCCGGGTCCGCTTCTCGACCTTCTGCTCCAGCGTGTGTCCCCATTCGCGCAGCTCCGCCTCGGATTTCTTGAGCGCCAGCGTCATGTCGTTGAAACTGGTCGCCAGCTGGCCGAACTCGTCGCCGCTGCGCACCGGAATCAACTGCTCCAGATTTCCCGACGACAACCGCTTCGCGCCGCTTTCAAGGTCGCGGAGCGGCACGTAGACGAGACGATGCACCAGGATGCTGAGCATCAGGGAGGCGACCACGATGAATGCCAGCGAGATGCCGCCCACGGTCATCGAGTTGGTCTGGATCGTCTGGTCGATATCGTCCAGGGAATAGAGGATGTCGAGCACGCCGAGGACCGTCTGATCCTTGGTATGCTGGTGGCACGCGGCCGTGTAGCAGGACGGCTCGTTGCGGATCATGCCCATGCTGCCGAGCAGGCGCCGCCCATCCGCCGTCTCGAAGATCCGCGGCCGCTTGCACGCCGGGATCTGTTCGAGGGTCTCGCGCGTCCGGTGACACTGCCCGCATTCCTCGGCCTTCTCCTGCACCGTGGTGCCGATCTCTTCCGGAAACGTCGAGTGGATGATCGTCCCGTCCTTGCTGAGGATCCGGACCTTCTCGATATTCTGCTGGTTGCCGACGTCCTGGATGATCTGGCCGACATAGGCGGGTTGGTTCTGAAGCATCGCGAATCGCGTGCTTCGCGTGATCACCTCGGACAGCTGATTGACGTGGCCCGTCGCCTCCTGCAGAAGTTCCTGCCGGTTGTGCCGCACCACCAGGACGGTGAACAGCAGCATCGCCAGCACCAGAGTGATGGCGAGAAAGACACCGATCTTCAGCTTGAGGGATACCGTGCGCATTCCCCCATGCACCTCTCTTCAGGTTCCAGACTCGAGAGGGATTTGCCCTCAATTCAGGCACAACCAAAAGCTGGGCGATCCCTGGCAGCAAATCACCCAAGACTTCATGTAAAAATAAACTAGCAGCGAGCCGGTGGCGAAGAATTGATCCGAATCAATCCGTACACGGCCGGTCTCCGGCCGCCCTCTGCGGGCGGACCGCAATTTGCGGCTCTTGCAGCCGCCGCGGCAGGGGGACGGTGGCGTTGCCACGCCGTAGCGGCGCCGTCATAATCCGGACACGAAACCGGCGCTGGGAGGCCGCCAGATGGGGAGTGACGATTTGCCGCTCCGATCGCGACGCCGCCGGCGCGAGCGGCTGGCGAAGACGGAGGAGGGGGCGCGGCCGGACTCGGGGCCGGCCGCTTCCGCTTCGGACACTCCGGTTCCCGCACCCTATGTCGGGCCGACGGCGGCCGCGCGCCGACCGCAATTCGCCTATCTCGACGACGGGCAACTGGATGCCCTCACCGAGCGCTGTTTCGCGCTGATCGAACGGCGCGGCGTCGATGTCGGGCACGCGGCGGCGGTGGAGCTGCTGGCTCGGGCCGGCTGCGGGGTGGACGGCGACGGACGGCGGGTGCGGATCCCGCGGGCTCTTGCCGAGGAGGCGCTGGCGGCGACACCGCGGAGCGCCACACTGTACAGCAAATCCGGACGCTTCGACCTCGACATCCCGCGCGCGGACAACACCTTCCACATGCGCACGGGGACCGGCGCGCACGGCTTCATCGAGCCCGGCGGCCGTTACCGCAAGCTCGTGCTCGACGATGTGCGAATCATCGCGGCGATCGGGGACGGGCTGCCGGAGGTCGGATTCTTGGCCCACCCCTTCGTCAACGACGCGCCGGAACGCACCGCCGACATTCATGGGCTTGCCGCCCTGCTGGCGACGTCCGAGAAGCACAACTGGATACAGCCGTACGATACGCAGAATGTCGGCTTCCTGATGCGGTTGGCCGCGATCGCCGCAGGCGGTGAGAGCGCTTTGCGAAAACGCCCGATCGTCAGCTGCATCGCGTGCTCGTTCACGCCGCTCGAATTCAAGGAGATGGATGTCGAGGCGATCATCCAATCGGGCCGTCACGGGATCCCGATCCACGCCTGCAGCCTGCCGACCGCGGGCGGCACCGCGCCGGTCACCATGCCGGGCACGGTGCTGATGGCCGGCGCGGAGATTCTGGCGATGGTCGTGCTGACCCATGCCCTGGCCCGCGGCACGCCCCTGATCGCAACGCCGCTGATCTTCGCCCTCGACATGCGCACGGGGCGCAGCCTGCAGTCCAGCGTCGAGGCGCTGACCGGCGCCGCCATGGCGGTGCAGCTGTGCAAGCGGGGCTTCGGCCTGATGACCCACAGCTACGGCGCCGGGGCGGACACCCCGGACGTCTGCGGCCAATCGCAGGCGGAGCGGGCGCTGACCGGGCTGATGGTCGGCCTGTCCGGGGCCGATATCCTCGGCGGGGTCGGCCAGCTCGAATGCGCGACCGTGTTCAGCCCGATCCAGGCGATCCTCGACAACGAGCTGGGCGCCATGCAGCGGGCCTGGCTGCACACGCCGCAGGTCGACGATGACTCGCTGGCGTGGGAGCTGATGCTCGAGGTCGAGCGCGGCGGTCATTTCCTGGCCAACGCGCACACGCTCAAACACTGCCGCGAGGCCTTCGCGCCCAGTGCGTTCGTCAAGCTGGCGCGCGACCCGTACGAGGCGGCGGGCCGCCGGACGGCGCTGGACGCCGCGATGGCGATCTACGAGGCGCTGGTGTCGCGGCAGGCGCCGGCGGGTCTGCCGGATGCCGACGCCGTCGCGCAGATGGCCGACATCGTCGCCGCGGCCGACCGGGCGATCCTGGACTGACCGGTGCGCGCGCCATGACGGATTCGCTGGACGATCGCCTGGACGCCATCTTCGACGCGGTTCTGGATTACGAGGATGCGACCACGGCGGATCTCGTGCGCGCGGAGCTCACACGCGGCACTGATCTTCACGTGATCCTCAACGACGCCCTTATCGCCGCGATGGACGAGGTCGGCGACCTGTTCGGCCAGGGTGCGTTGTTCGTTCCGGAGATGCTGATGGCGGCGCGCGCCATGAAGGCGGGACTCGAGGTGCTGCGGCCACAGCTGACGGAAACCGAGGCGAAGCCGGCCGGCACGGTGGTGATCGGAACGGTGCACCGCGACCTGCACGACATCGGCAAGAACCTTGTCGGCATGATGCTCGAGGGGGCGGGCTTCACCGTTGTCGACCTCGGCGTGGACGTGCCGCCGGAGGGGTTTGCGGCGGCGCTCGACGCCCACCGTCCCGATATCATCGGCATGTCGGCCCTGCTGACCACGACCATGCCGAACATGGGCAAAACGGTGGAGCTGCTGCGCAAGACGGGCTGGAACGGCCGCATCATTGTCGGCGGCGCGCCGGTGACGCGCGATTTCGCCGACGCCATCGGGGCCGACGGCTTCGCCGCCGACGCCCCCTCTGCGGTCGGTCTCGCACGGCAGATGACCGGCGCGACTTAGCGGGGCAACTTAGGGGGTCAGCCGCCCCGCAGTTCCGCAATCTCCCGCCGGAACGGGGGTTCGTCGAGGGGGATCTCGGCGTCCAGCTCGCGGGCATAACGGTGGCCGGCATACACCGCGGCCGCGAGCAGGCCCGGTGCGAACGCGTCGCCGATCGCGGTGACGCTCCGCAGGCCGGCGGCCGGCCAGTCGTCGCGGCGCGCTTTCAGGTCGAGATACAGCACCTCGTCCGGCAGGCGGGCCGTCACCAGCACGACCGCACCGCAGGTCGTCTGCTCGGTGCGCCCGGTGAAGATGCAGGCGGTCTCGACATGGTTCTCGGATATCCGGGCGACGGCGCGGTGCGGCACGATGCGCACGCCGCGCTCCAGCAGGCGCGTCTGAACGGCGGCCTGCTCCAGGGTGTTCTGGGCCCAGTTGGCGACCTCCGCGGCCGGCGTCACCAGCGTTACCGAGCAGCCGCAATCGACCAGCAGCTCGGCCAGCACGCTGCCCATGTAGAAGTGGTCGTCGTCGAACAGCACGACCGACCCGGCGGGCCGCAGGCCGTCCATCAAATCGTCGGGCGTCAGCACGGTGGCGCGGTCGGCGACGGGGATGGCGCGCTGGTGGAAGCGCGCAACGCCGTCGCGCCGCCAGTGCGCGCCGGTCGCCACCGCCACATGCTCGAAGCCGAAGTCGAGGACCTGGTCGGCGCTCAGCGCACTATCATAGAACATCTCGACATTCGGCAGATCGTTGAGCTGCTGCAGCCGGTAGTCGCGCACGCGCGCCCAGGCGGCAAGGCCGGGCAGCTGCGATTCCCGCGTGACCCGCCCACCGGGCTGCTGTCCCGCTTCCGCCACGGTGACGGCGTAACCGCGCTTTCCCAGCGCACGCGCCGCCTCGAGCCCGGCGGGGCCGGCGCCGACCACCAGGACGCGACTGTCCGAGCCTTTCGCCGGGATGCGCTCGGGATGCCAGCCACGGCGCCATTCCTCGCCCATCGTCGGGTTCTGGGTGCAGCGGATCGGCGACATCGTCATGTCGCCAGTGATGCAGATGTTGCAGCCGATGCACTCGCGGATCTCGTCGACCCGCCCGTCCGCGATCTTGCGCGGCAGGAACGGGTCGGCGATCGACGGCCGCGCCGCGCCGATCAGGTCGAGCACGCCCTTGCGGACCATCGCCGCCATCGCGTCGGGCGAGGTGAAGCGGCCGACGCCGACCACGGGCTTCGAGGTGATCGCCTTGACGTTGGCGACGAAGGGCTGCTGCGCGCCTTCCTCGGCGAAGCGCGAGGTCCGCGAATCGTTGTCCCAGCCGCTGAGCGTCAGGTCCCAGAGGTCGGGCAGCTCGGCCATCAGGGCGATCACGTCCTCGACTTCCTCGCGATGCAGGCCGGCATCGCCCAGCATCTCGTCCATGCTGATGCGCACTGCGACCGCGCAGCTGTCGCCCACCGCATCCTTCGTGTCTTCGATCAGCTCGCGCAGCAGCCGGGCGCGGTTCTCGAGGCTGCCGCCATATTCGTCGCTGCGCCGGTTGAAGCGGCGCGACAGGAAGTGCTGCGGCGCGCCGAAGCCGTGCGCGGCGTAGACATAGACGATATCGAACCCGGCCTTCTTGCCACGCAGCGCCGCGTTGCGGTGCCAGCGGCGCAGATTGCGGATGTCCTCCCCGTCCATGGCGCGGGCCTGCACCGGATCGTTGGTGAAGGTGATGATCGGCATGTGCGACGGGCCCAGCGGGATCTCGCGGGTATAGAAGTTCGGCCCGTTCATGCCGTTATAGGCGAGCTCGATGCCGGCCAGCGCGCCGTGCTCGTGCACCGCCTCGCACATCGCCACCAGCGGCGGCAGATCGCGGTCGTCCCACAGCCGGATCTCGATGAACGGCGTGATCTCGGAGCTGTGGTGGATTTCCGCCTGCTCGGTGCACACGACACCCCAGCCGCCTTCCGCCTTGATGCGCCGCAGCTCGACCATGCCCGACGGATCGCGGTAGCCCATGCCGTTGCAGTGCGGCACCTGATAGAAGCGGTTCGGCGCCGTCACCGGCCCGATCGGCACCGGCTCGAACAGGATGTCGTATCGCGGATCGCGGGCCATGTGTCCCCCCTCGGGTCTCCTGTGGTTTCGCCGCCGCTATTCGAGGGCGCGGCAGATCGCATCGAAGGCGCGCAGATGCGCCCTGTCGAGGGCATCGTCCAGCGGCTCCGGCTGCGCCGAGAGCTTGGCAATCACGGCATCCGCGGCGGGGTCGATATACAGCCACTGGCCGTGGATGCCGATGGCGCAGAACGCCCCGGCGGCATTGCCGGTCTGATACCACTTGCTGCGGTAGCGGCCGTCCGGCAGCAAATCGACATAGACGGGATCGCCGCGCAGCCATGCCGCGCGGTCGCCGCCCGTGCGGATGTCGTCGACCCACCACCGCGGCAGGATCTGCCGCCCCCTGGCCGCGCCGCCGTCGCGCATCATCGCGCCGAACAGCACGAGGTCCCGGGCCGTCGCGCAGATGCCGCCGGCCGTCCGCGGCGCGCCGAGCCGGTCCACGGTCACGTCGGCGCCGTCGCGTGCGCCCAGCGGCTGCCAGATGCGGTCCGACAGGAGCTCGGCGAACGGTCGATCCGCGGCGGCTTCGATCAGCCAGCCGAGGAAATCGGAATTCGGCGAGACGTAGTGGAATGCCTCGCCATGCGGTTTGCCGGCGCGCGGCAGCGTGACCAAAAAGCTCTTGAGGTCGGGCGGATGGCTTGGGTCGGACAGCGGGTTCCAGCCGGTCGCCTCGCGGTAGCGGGCGAAGTCGCCGGTGGGCTCAAGGTAGCTTTCCTCGAATGCGATATCCACGGTCATGTCGAGGATGTGGCGGACCGTGCAATCCCCGTAGGCGCTGCCCGCGGCCTCGGGGATGTGCCGGACGGCCGGCGCATCGGGGTCCAGCAGGCCGTCCTCGACCAGCACGCCCGCAAGGCAGGCGGTGATCGACTTGCTGACCGAGAACAGGATATGGGGAAAGTCGGGACGGCAGCCGGGATCGTACCAATCGTAAAGAAGCCGGTTTCCCTGCAGCACCAGGAAGGCGTCGGTATGACTCTCGGGCAGAAAGCGGCCCAGGGTCGTCCCGGCGCCCGCGGGGCCCGCGAAGGCGATCGGCGAGAGATCCCGCGGGTCGCGCGACAAGTGATCGTCCACCGGGCCGGCGCCGCGAATCGCGGCGGTGGGCAGCAGCTCGCGCACGTGATGGAAGGCCCAGCGGCTGTGCGGTGCGGTGCGCCAGTTGGAAAGGTCTGTCGCCGCATCCCGGCGCCGGACGGTCGCCGCCATCGTCATCCCCCGATCACAGGTTCGGCCGACCGCCGCCGTCGGCGAACCACGGGCCGGTTGCCGCCTCGTAGGCCATGGCGGCGCGGAATACGTCGGCATCGCGGTAGGTGCGGCCGACGATCTGGATGCCGGTCGGCACCCCGGTCTTCGCCCGGCCCGACGGGACGGTGATCACCGGGCAGCGGCTCAGCGTGTTGAAGGGCGCCGTCATCACCCAGCCCAGCATCGGATCGACCGGCCGCCCGTTGATCCGGACCTTATCGCGCGACTGGTCGAAATCGGCCGGCACCGCGGGCAGTGCCGTGGTCGGGCAGATGAACACGTCGTGTTTCTCCATGATCGGCCCGAAGGAGCGGTACATCTCGGCCGCGACCTCCAGCGACCAGACGAAGTCGGTGGCTTTCGAGGTGCGGCCCTTCTCGCCGAAGGCCCGTGCATAGCTCGTCATCTGGTCTGCATGCGCGTCGAGGATCTTGGCGATCCAGGCGCCGAAAAGATGCTCGAGATAGGTGAGCGCCGCCTTCTGCACGTCCGCGGTCCAGCCGAGGTCGACCTCCTCGACGGTGGCCCCGAGCGACCGGAACACGTCGAGCGCCGCCCGTGTGTTCCGGACGACTTCCCGGTCGACCTCGTAATTGCCGAGATCCATCGAATAGGCGACCTTCCAGCCCGTGATCGGCTTGTAGGCCAGCGGCAGGCGCAGCTTCGGGCGCAGCGTCGAGATGTCCTCCGGATGCGGACCGCTGATCACGTTCTGCAGCAGGATCGCGTCCGACACCGTGCGGGCCAACGGCCCGGTGTGACAGTAGAAGTCGAGGTTGAACGGCGGATCGTCCGGGTTCCGCCCATAGGGCGGCTTGAAGCCGACGAGCCCGCAGGTCGCGGCCGGGATGCGGATCGAGCCGCCGATGTCGGAGCCGGTGGCGATCGCGGAGGTGCCGGCGGCGAGCGACGCCGACGAGCCGCCGGAGGAGCCGCCCGGCGTGAACTTGCGGTTCCAGGGATTCGAGGTCACGCCCCAGAGCCGCGAATGGGTGTAGCCGGCGCAGCAGAACTCCGGCGTCGCCGTGCGGGCATGGACGATGCCGCCGGCGCGCAGGATGCGCGCGTTGATCGGCGAGGTGTGCTCGGCGACGTAATCCTTGTAGATCAGGGAGCCAGTCGAGGTCGGCTTGCCCTTGATGTAGCTCTCGTCCTTGATGCCGACCGGCAGGCCCTCGAGGGCGCGGACCCGCGCACCGGGCTTCATGAATTTCGCTTCCGCCCTGCGCGCAAGGTCCATGGCCTCGTCGAAATGGGTAAAGGTGAAGGCCCCGATGGCGCCGTCCACGGCCTCGGCGCGGGCGATGACAGCCTCCATCAGCTCCACCGGCGACAGCTTGCGGCTGCGGAACAGGCGGGCGGCCGCCACGGCCGGCAGGTAACAGAGGTCAAGATCCGGCATGTGCGCACTCTCCCGCTCTGGCACCGTCACCTGTCGGCATTGAGCTTCGCCGCGATGGCGCCGACCGCGGCAAGGAAGGTCCGGCTGCGGGCCGGGGACCGGAATTCCGGCCAACTGGAGAGCTTCACAGTGACCATCTCGTGGTCCGGATCGATATGGATCATCTGGCCGAAGACGCCGCGCGCCATGTAGGCCGGCTTTCCCGCCTCCGGAATCCAGAACTGGTTGCGGTAGGCGCCGGCCGGCAGGACCTCGGTGTAGGGCGGGCCGAACAGCGCGGGGTCCCCGTTCCGGGTATCCGCGATCCAGGCCGCCGGCAGCACCCTCCGTCCATCGGCAACGCCTTCGTCCAGATGCAGCTGGCCGAACCGCGCGTAATCGCGCAGCGACGCGTTGAATCCGCCGTCGGCCAGAGCATAGCCGGCGGGGTCGACCGTAAAGCAGGCGCTTTCCTCCGCGCCCATCGGCGCCCAAAGTTCGCGGCCGACAAGCTCTGGCAGGCGGGTTTCGGTGACCCGTTCCATGCAGTGCGCCAGCACGTCGGTCTCGATCGACTTGTAGCGGAAGACCTCGCCGTGTTCCCGGTCCCGGACCTGGAGCCCCAATATCTGCTCCCAGATGCAGGCCGGCGCATCGGGCCGGGCGGACCGCGGCGCCCAGCCGGCCGCGACATCCGAGAGCGCGATATCGGACGTCGGGTCCTCGTATTCCTCGACGAACCGGACGCCGCTGGTCATGTCGAGGACGTAACGCAACAGGGCGCCGTTCCAGGCGGTGTCCTCAAGCTCAGGCAGATAGTCGGTGACCGGCCGGTCGGGATCGAGCAGGCCGCGCCCGACGAGAATTCCGGCCACGGTCGCGGTCACCGATTTGGCGACCGACTGCGACAGGTGCAGCGTGCGCTCATCCATGCCGTTCAGGTAGCGCTCGTAGACGATCGCCCCGCGGTGCAGGACGATGAAGCCGTCGGTGAAATCCGCCTCCAGCCAGTCGGCGACGGTGAGGTCACGGCCGTCATCCGCGCGGAAGGCGATATCGTCGAGGCCGCGCCCGGCGCGGGGCAGCACCCAGGCCGGTCCGCTGCCGCGCCACACCTCGGCGGTCGGCAGAAGTTCGCGGACATGCTGGAAGGTCCAGCGATTCCACGGCGCCCGCGTCCAGTCCGCGCGCGGCACACGGGCTGCAGGCGGAACGGGAAAGCCCTGCATGATACCGGAGACGGTCATGACGGCATTGTCCCGGCTCGAAACGACAACCCCGGGAGCCGTGCAGCCCCCGGGGTCGGTGCCGGACCGGCCTATTTCATCAGGTTGGTCCAGATCTTGGTGTAGAGCTCGTTCACGTCCTGCGGGCAGGGCGGAACGAAGACCGGCTTGTACCAGCCCGGTGCCTTGATCTCCGGCGCGTCCGCGAAATCCGCCGGCAGGAACTTCTCGCTGCCGTCGATGGCGTTGGCGTATTTGGCGAAGTCGGAGATCAGCGCCGCATTCTCCGGATCCATGATGAAGTTCTGGAAAAGCTTCGCGTTCTCGACGTTCTTGGCGTCCTTCAGCACAACGACATTGTCCATCCAGGTGCCGATGCCCTCCTTGGGGTAGCCGTAGGCGACCGCAGGGTTGGACAGCCGGGCGCGCATCGAGGCGCCGTTCCAGTTGACGCCGGCATGGATGTCCTCCTTGCCGAACCGCTCGACATTGCCGTACTCCATCGACAGCCAGTGTTTCTTGGCCGCCACCAGCATGTCGCTGACCTGCTTGAGCTGCTCCCGGTTGCTGTTGCAGTAGGGGAAGCCCTTGTAGAACAGCGCGGCGTTCAGCACGTCGTTCATCTCCGGCACGACGTTGATCTTGCCCTTCAACTCGTCCGGCGGATCGAAGATGACGGACCAGGTATTGATGTCGCCCTTGTAGGTCTTGGTGTTGACGGTGACGCCCGTCGTGCCCCACTGCCACGGCACCGAGTAGTTCCGGCCCCCGTCGAAATAGACGTCGACCCACTGCTTGCTGAGGTTCTTGAAGTTGGACATCTGGTTGGGCTTGGTCTCGAGCAGCAGCCCCTCGCCGATCATGATCTTCACCATGTAGTCGGAGGGCACGACGATGTCGTAGCCGTGGCCGCCGGCCTTGACCTTGGCCAGCATGGAGTCGTTCGAATCGTAATCCGACAGCGTGACCGTGACGTTGTGGGCCTGCTCGAACTTCTCGATCAGCTTCGGGTTCGTGTAGTTGCCCCAGTTGAAGATGTTCAGTTCGCCTTCCGCGGCCGCCGGCCCTGCCGACAGCAGCAGCGCCGCCGCCGCGATCGCACCGATAAGCGGTCTTTTCATTTCTTGCTTCTCCCTGTGGTGTTGGTTCGCGAAATCTTACTTCCGTCGGCGGCTCAGAAAGAAGAACAAAGTGACGAGCAGCGCGGAAACCAGAAGGAACAGCGAGGACACCGCGTTCATCTCGGGCGTCACGATACGGCGCAGCTGGCCGATGACGTAGAGCGGCAGCGTGTCCTGCCCCGGCCCGGCGACGAACAGGGTGATCACCACGTCGTCCAGCGAAATCACGAAGGCCAGCATGGCGCCGGCGAGGATGCCGGGCAGCAGCAGCGGCAGGGTGACATGCCGGAAGGTCTGCCACGGCGTCGCATAGAGGTCGGCGGCGGCCTGTTCCAGCGTCAGGCTCATATCCTCGAGCCGGGCCCGGATCGGCATGTAGGCGAACGGGATGCAGAACGCGGTGTGCGCCGCCAGCAGGTAGCCCATGCCGGTATAGCCGGTAAACCCCTTGATGATGGCGAAGAACACGAGAAGGGCGACGGCGGTCACGATCTCCGGGACCATCAGCGGCTGGTTGATCAGCCCGTAGATGAACGTCAGCCCGCGATAGCTCGGAGTCCGCGTCGTCGCCAGCGCCGCCATCGTCGCGGCAATCGTCGAGACCACGGTGGCGAAGGACGCAACCTGCAGCGATCGGACCGTCGCCTGGCGGATCTCGCGGTTGTTGAAGGCGCTTTCGTACCAGCGCCACGAAAATCCTTCCCAGACGGCGATCGAATCGCCGTCGTTGAAGGAATAGATCACCAGCGTCACCATCGGCGCGTAGAGCATCACGAAACACAGGATGGCAACGGTGGTGAAGCCGCGTTGCTCACGGACCGAGAAGCGGGCGCGGGGCGCGGCGGCGGCGCGGTCAGCCATACTCGCCCCCCTTCCGGGTGGTGCTGCGCACATAGACGATCAGCGCCACCATGACCAGCGCCATCAGGGTCAGCGACAGGGCCGAGCCCAACGGCCAATTGCGGCCCTGGCCGAACTGGAACTCGATCAAATTGCCGAGCATCATGTTCTTGCCGCCGCCGAGGACCCGGGGGGTGACATAGGCGCCGAGCGCCGGGATGAATACCAGGATCGACCCGGCCACGACGCCCGGCCTGACGAGCGGGAAGATCACGTGCCGTAGCACCTGCCAGCGGGTGGCGTAGAGATCGTACCCGGCTTCGACGAGTCGGAAATCGAGCTTCTCGATGCTGGCGTAGAGCGGCAGCACCATCAGCGGCAGGTAGACGTAGAGCAGCCCGACGGCGATCGCGAAATCGGTGTACAGCATCTGAATCGGCTCCTGGCGGAGGCCGACCGAGAGCAGCGCCACGTTGATCACGCCCTCGTTGCGCAGGATCTCCATGATCGCGAAGGTCCGGATCAGAAGGTTGGTCCAGAACGGGATGGTGATCAGGAACAGCCAGATGTTGCGGCTCCGGGGCGGCCGGGTGGCGATGAAATAAGCCGTCGGGAAGCCGACGAGAAAGGCGAGAACGGTGGCGAGGAAGGCGAGCCGTAACGACCGCAGGAAGATCGACAGATGGGCATCGGCGAATGAGACCGTGTCGTCGAAGATGTCCCGCTCGAGGAACACGTTGAACCAGGCCTCGGGCGAGAGCTCCCAGATGACGCCGGCATAGTTGCCTTTCTGCAGGAAGGAATAGACCAGCACGATGAGCAGCGGGCCGGCCGCCGCCAGGCCGATGATGCCGAGGGCGGGCAACAACAGGAACCAGCGGTTTCGCGCCGCCTGGCGGGCCGCGGCATGGCCAGCCAGCTCGCCGCTGGTCCGGCCCTGCAGCAGACCCGCCTGATCGGTCATCGGCTCAGTCCTTCAGGATCTGGACCGCGTTCCGGGCGATCTCCACCGACAACTGCTCGCCCGCACGGAACTCCGCCGCGTTGTCGCGGATGTTCTGCATGCGCACGACGAAGGGGACGTCCCCGTCGAGCCGCAGATGGTAGTGGGTGTCGGTGCCGAAATAGACGACGTTCTCGAGGCGTCCGGACAGCGGCGCGTCGCCGCCGCTGCGCGCCAGCCGCGCGTGTTCCGGGCGGATCACCACCGTCACCCGGCCGGCCGGCGCCGCGCCCTCGGGTGCGGTGGCCGGGACCGTCCGCCCCGAGGACAGCCGCACCGTCGCCTCGCCGTTGGCGGCGGATACGATGTCAGCTTCGAGGAAGTTGGTCTCGCCGATGAAATCGGCGACGAACCGCTCGGCGGGGTGATCGTAGATTGCGCGCGGCGATCCGACCTGGAGGATCCGGCCCTGGTTCATCACCGCCACCCGGTCGGACATCGTCAGGGCCTCCTCCTGGTCGTGGGTGACGAAGATGAAGGTGATGCCGGTCTGGTGCTGCAGGCGTTTCAACTCGATCTGCATCTCCTTGCGCAGCTTCAGGTCGAGCGCGGACAGCGGCTCATCGAGCAAAAGCACCCGGGGATGCGGGGCCAGCGCCCGGGCCAGCGCCACGCGCTGCTGCTGACCGCCGGAAATCTGGCTGGTCTGCCGGTTCTTCAGCTCGGTCATGCGCACGAGCCGCAGCATGTCGTCAACCGCGCGGGCCACCTCGTCCTTCGGCTTGCCCTGCATCTTCAGGCCGAACCCGATATTGTCGGCGACCGTCATGTGCGGAAACAGGGCATAGCTCTGGAACACCGTATTGACCGGCCGGCGGAACGGCGGCAGGGCGGAAATGTCGGCGCCGCCGAGCAATATCGCACCGGAGGTCGGATGGTCGAACCCGGCGATCAGTCGCAGCAACGTCGTCTTGCCGCACCCCGACGGACCCAGCAGGGTGAAGAACTCGTTCTCGCGAATGGCGATTGTCACGTCGTCCAGGGCGACCACGCGATCGGCGCCGGCGCCGAAGACCTTGGTGACGGATTGCACCTGAACCGCCGTCCGCCGGCTCTCGCCAGCGGGTTCGGCGCCGACATCCGCCGCCATGCTTTCGACCACCATGCGCTCCCTGCCTCAGGCTGATTGCCCTGCAGGATAGGCACGCGGGCCGCCGTTGCCAACCGGTTTGGCGGCCCACATGGGGCGACAGACGCCCGAAGTCGCGCGGTCGAACCGCCCTAGTCGCAGCAGCGTTCCTGCAGGTTGCTGCCGAGGCTCAACAGGAACATCAGGCTCTTCTGCGAATCCGGCTTCGACAGCAGCGAGAGGGTCGACCACACGCCGCCGGACGGCTGGGCCTCCGCGGTCTGCCGGACGGCGTCCTCCATCGCCCTGGTGGCGCCCTCGGCGAAGCGGGACAGATTATCGCTGCCCAGCGTGTTGACCATCTGCTCGAAGAACGCGAACAGCCGGTCGACAATGTTGTCGGTCGAGGCCGACCTCGCCGTATGGAGGAGCGCCACGAGATCGAACAGGGTGTTCAGCGCGCCGATCCGGTGCAGTTCCGTCAGCCGGTCGAGCGCCGTATGAATGGCGTCCTTGGTGGTCTCGTCATTGATGCGGTCGAGGACCTCCAGCGCATTCGAGCCGGTGAGGGCGATCCGCTCGACCATGGCGTCGGTCAACGCGTCGCGGGCCGCCTGGATGAGTCGTGCGGTCTCGTCCTCGGGCAGGTTCGAGAGCACTTGTGCGTGTTCTGTCATCGCTACCTCCTCACAGAAGGCCGCGGGCCGACAGCCAGTACAGGCGGTTGTAGGCCAACTTGAACCAGTGAAGCATCTGCGACGGCGGCCCCGGGTTCGGCGGCGTGGTGTAGTTGAACCACACATAGGTGCCGCTGTTCATGCCGGTCTCGACGAAGCAGAACACCTTGCCGTCGTAATTGCGCGCCCACTGCCCCTCGCTGACCAGCGAGGAGATGTTGTCGATGATCGTATCGGCTTCGAAATGGGCCGTCGAGCCGGCCTTCGAGATCGGGATGTTGGTGGTATCGCCGACCACGAAGACATTGGTCGATCCCTCGCGCAGCAATGTCTCCCGTTCCGTCGGCACCCAGCCCCCGGCGCCGAGATCGGAGTCCGTGATGACCTGGGCCCCGGTATGCGGCGGGATGACCACCAGCATGTCGTAGTCCAGGGTCGTGCCTTCCTCGGAGGTGACGGTCTTCTTCTTCGGGTCGACCTCCTTGGTGTTGAAGAACGTCTCCGACTTGATGCCGAACTTGTCGAATTCGGGCGCCGCCCAGTTGGCGACGGGTTCCAGCGTGTGCAGGCGGCCGACCGGATAGGTGTAGGTGATCTCGGTCTTGTCCATCAGGCCCCGTTCCTTCAGGTAGTCGTATAGCATGAAGGTGATCTCGAGCGGAGCCACGGGGCATTTGTGCGGCACGTTGACGTTGACCACGATCTTGCCGCCTTCGAATTCGCGCAGCGCGTCGCGCATCTTGCGCGCGCCTTCGAGATCGTAGAACCAGTGCGCGCCCTCTTCCATGCCGGGAATCTGGTCGGGCCGGATGCGCGAGCCGGTGGCGATCACGACGTAGTCGTAATCGAGGGTCATTCCGGATTCGCAGGTTACGCGGTTGTTGTCGACATCGATATTGGTCACCGGGTCGATATGAAAGGTCACCCGGCGGTCCAGGACCTTGCGCTGGTCCCGGAACAGTTCGGATTCGCGGAATTTGCCGAACGGCAGATACAGCAGGCCCGGCTGATACATGTGCCTGTCGGTATTGCCGAGCATGGTGATACGGACCTCGCCTGACCGCAGCTCGTCACCGAGCTGGCGGCACAGGCCGTTTCCGACAATGGTGCCGGCGAGTCCTCCGCCGACGATGACGATGTGTTTTGCCATTGCATTTGCCTCCCTTGTTAATGCCGGCGTTCGTCTCCCATTGCCTCTCTTTCGCGCCATTCCTCCTCGGCGTTATTTCGCCTTGCGGACGACGATGCTGTCGTAGCCCTCGCAGTGCTCCACGCCGACCATCTCGTGGCCGACCTTGGCAACCCACTCCGGGATGTCCTTGGCGGAGCCCTTGTCCGACGACCAGACCTCGATTTCGTCGCCCACCTCGATCAGCTTGAGCCCGGCGATCAGCTCCATCAGCGGACCCGGGCAGAATGCGCCGCGCGCATCGATCTTGGTGCGTTGGGACATTGTTCGATCCTCTCCTGTTGCGGCGTCTACAGCGTGACGAACTGTCCGCCCTCGGCCTCGGACAGGAACTTGGTCAATCCGAGGGCCTCGTCGAACAGGCCGTCCACCAGCCTGTCCTCGCTCCAGCCGGTGATATCGAGCGCCATCGAGCAGACATACATCTTCAGATCGCCGAGCATCTTGCCCTGCTCGAACAGCTGCATCGCGTCGGGCGCGCCCTTGTCGACCAGCAGACCGGAGAACGCGCCGCCGCGGTAACGCTCGTCGGACAAGGCGTTCTTGTCGAACGCGAACAGCGCGTTCATGCTGACGAAGACATGCACGGTCCGGTCCGAGACCGCGCCGACCGAAGCCATCATGGCGGCCATCTGGATCTTTTCGTGCTCGCCGGAGCACAACAGGATGAACAGGGGTTGCGCTGTCATCGATTAACCCGTTCGTTTGCGTGCGCTCAATACGAAGCGTCCATTCTACGCATTAATTTGCGTAGAATGGAACCGAAAAAACACCACTGAGTGTCAGGACATTCGGCGCAGCTATCTTTTGGGGTTGCCTTTGGCCTTCTTTTTCGGCGTACCTGTCGCCCGGTTGGCGATGTCCGCAAAGCCGTCCCCCAGAGTCGGACGTTCCTCTCGGTAGAACAGGCCGAGCGCCGGTGTGGCGGTGCGGGCGGCCTGCGCCATGGCCGCCAGGCGATCCGCCGGATCGTGGTCCGCCGGCAGGTCACGCACCCTGATGTCGAGATTCGAATAGGTCATCTCGGTCTTGTCGAAGGTCACGCACGGTGAGAGGATGTGCAGATAGGAAAACCCCCTGTGGGCAATCGCCTCCGCGATCATGTCGGACAGGTGGTGCGGCCGGCCCGCATAGGCCTGTCCCACCCAGCTGCTCCCGTAGGACAACAGCATCATCAGCGGGTTGAGCGGCTCGTCATGGCTCTCATAGGGCGTCGACGGCGTCACAAACCCGTAAACCGAGGTCGGGGAAGTCTGGCCCTTGGTCAGCCCGTAGACACCGTTGTCGAACACCATGTAGGTGATATCGACGTTGCGCCGCGCCGCGTGGGGAATGTGGCCGCCGCCGATCGCGAAGGCATCGCCGTCGCCGCCCACCGCGATCACCGTCAGCCTGTCGTTGGCCACCTTGACTCCGGTGGCGACCGGCAGGGTGCGGCCGTGCAGGGTGTGCAGGCCATAGGTGTCCATGAAGAACGGGAAGCGCGAGGCGCAGCCGATCCCCGAGACAACGACGGCATCTTTCAGCGGCACGCCGAGGCGGTTCAGCGCCACCGCCACCCCCTCGGCCACGCTGAAATAGCCGCATCCCGGGCACCAGGTCGGCAACGAGCGCGACCGATAGCGCAGATGTCCGTCGCCACGGACCTGCTGCAGCTTGTCTTCCAGATAGACGGGCTTGAGCGGTTCGGTCATGGTCTCTCTCCCACGCGTCAGGCGGCCTTCGCCTGGGCCAGCCGGCGGACTTCCGCCAGAATCTCTTCAACCTGCATCGGCGCCCCCGTGGCCCGGGTCAGCTTCGTGACCGGGCGACCGAGGGCGCCGGAGATCAGATTCGCGAGCTGTCCCTCGTAGTTGAGCTCGGGCAGCAGCACCGCGTTGCAGTCGTCCATGAACGCCGCGATGTGCTGCTCGGGGAGCGGCGACAGCATCACCACCTTCATCGCCGAACAGCGGATGCCTTCCGCCTGGGCGGCGAACATCGCCTCGAGGATTTCGCCGAAGGTCGACCCCCATCCGAGGATGCCGACATCGACCGGCCCTTCGTCGCCGAACCGCTTGCAGATCGTGAAATCCGGATGTTTCAGCGCGGCCTTCAGCTTCTCGTGGCGCTTGGCGCTCATCGCCATGTGGTTCTCCGGCAGGTCGCTGGGCTTGCCGAATTCGCTGTGTTCCAGCCCCGTGACCGTATGCATGCCCCCCTCCTCGCCGGGCAAGGCGCGCGGACTGACGTGGTCTTTGGTCCGCTGGTAGCGCTGGTATTCACCCTTGCCGGTCCATGCCGCCAGCCCCTTGTTCAGATCGGGCGCGAAAGGATTCTTGGCCGGCGGCACGACGGTCTCGTAGCGATTGGACAGATACAGGTCGAGCAGCACGATGACCGGCGTCTGATACTTCTCCGCCATCTCGAAGGCCTTGCCGGCGGTCCGGTAGCAGCCGTCCACGTTGGTCGGCGCGAGGACGATCCGCTGCGCGTCGCCGGCACCGCCGAACACCGCCAAGTTGAGATCGGACTGTTCGGTCTTGGTCGGCATGCCGGTCGACGGGCCGCCGCGCTGGCTGACGAACACCACCGAGGGGATCTCGCCCATGACGCCGAGCCCCAGCATCTCCGCCATGAGCGCAAGACCGGGCCCGGACGTTGCCGTCGCCGCGCGCGCGCCGGTATAGCCGGCGCCGATCGTCGCCGAGATCGCGGAGATCTCGTCCTCGGTCTGCAGGACGCGGCCGCCATGCCTGGGAAGTTCGGCCGCGAGCCGCTCCAGGATCGTGGTGGCCGGTGTGATCGGATAGCCGAAGAACGTTTCGAGCCCGGCGTCGATGCAGCCGCGGACGATGGCGCCGTTGCCGGTCATCATGGTCGCCGTCTCACCCTTGTCCGCATGGACCGGCTCGCCCAGGCGGCCCTGGTCCAGCTTGAAGACCCTCTGGCCGACCTCGTAGGCGGCATCGAATGCGGCAGTGTTGCTGGTCGTGACGATCGGCGCCTTGCTCTGGAACTTGGCCGCGATGACCTTGCGGAAGGCCTGAGGCTCGATGCCATAGAGCGCGGCGAGAAAGCCCAGGATCACGATGTTGCGCGAGCGGGCCGAGCTCGTCGCACGCTCCGATATCTCACGCTGGTTCAGGCCGTAGGGAAGCTGCGTCGGGCGGATATGCGCGGTGATATGGGC
>JBFGQV010000005.1:0-44493 GCA_041563955.1 Alphaproteobacteria bacterium
CGAAAGTAGCCGGGTGCCCTCCGGCCGGGGGCGCCCCGTTTCCGTCTAGTCCCGGAAACTCCTGACCGCCGCCAGCATTCGCGAGACCGTGGTGATCCAGCAGGCGGCGGCGAAGACCAGTGCCAGTGGCACGAAATGCTGTGGCAAGAGGCAGAACGCGATGAAGGCGAGGATGGTCTCGGTGCCCTCCGTCAGCCCGCCCAGATAGTACAGCGATTTCGATCCGTGGATCTCGGTGGTGATGCCGCGCTTGGCTGCGAAGATGGCGTAGGCGAGGAAGGACGAGCCGGTGCCCATGAAGCTGAGCATCAGGAAGGCGGCGATCACCGCGTGGTCCGGCTGCGCCACGGCGAAGGCGAAAGCCCAGGCGCTGTACAGGATGAAGTCGCAGACGATGTCGAGATAGCCGCCGACATCGCTGACACCGCCGGCGCGGGCCACGGCGCCGTCCAGCCCGTCGAGCACGCGGCTGGCGAGGATCGGGATCACGGCCCAGCCGTAATGGCCGAGGCCGATCAGCGGCAGCGCCGCCAGCCCGGCGGCGAAACCGGCCAGCGTCACCGCGTTGGCCGGCACGCCGAGCGCCGCCACGCGCCGCGCGACGGCGTTCAGCGGCGGATCGATCAGCGGGCGCATGACGCGGTCGAGCATGGTTTGCCTGCCGTCCCGACAGTGGGGTCAGGCGGCCATTGTCCCCGCGCCGGCGCCCGCCGGCAAGTGAGATCGGCCAGCGGCGATCAGCAGGCGCCGCTCTTGCCCTTGCCCTTGCCCTTCTGCGCGCCGGTGTTGCAGGGCTGCCCGGCCTTGGCCCGGCCGTGGGCGTTGCCCGGCGGCTGTGACGGCGGCTGCGTCGCCGGCTGCGGCTGCACCGCCGGCTGAGGCTGCACCGCCGGCTGAGGCTGCGGCTGCGGCGGCGTCACTGGCTGGGGCTTGTGGCGCGCCTGGCCGACACCATGATTTCCGCCCCGCCCCTGGCCGTGCCCGCCGCCCTGGCTCTGCGGCGGCAGCTGAGGCTGGCTCCCCGGCTGGGCGTGGCCGTGCCCGACGCCCCGGCTCTGCGGCGGCAGCTGGGGCTGGCTCCCCGGCTGGGCGTGGCCGCGTCCGGCGCCCTGGCCGTGCGGCGGCTGCGTCGAACCGTATCCGACCCCGCGGTTCTCCGGCGGCACCGGTCCCTTGTCGTGGCCGTAGGCGTTGCCGCGCGGGACCGGCCGTGGCGGGTAATTGCGGACATGCACCTCATGCCGCACATAGGGGTGCTCGTCGCGGATGACGATCGTGTGCCGGCGCCGCTCGTCGAAATAAAGGAAGCCCGGGCGCTGCCGCGTCTTCCGCCACGCGCCATTGAAGTAGTAGTAATAATATCCGGTGTGGATGTGGTAATACACCTTCACATCCGGGTAGTAGTAATACTCGTAGTAGGCGGGCGGATGCCGCACGGGGGCGTAGACGACCCGGGTTCGCGTGTGCGCATGGTCGGCGCAGCCCGAAATGCCCGGCAGCAACGCGATCGCCGCCGTTCCCGCCATCAATCGAACGAATTTCCGTCGGTCCATGATCCGATCTCCAATGTCGCGCCGGCGGAATGCTAACGGCCGCAAATCCCGGCCTCCGCCGCTGTAAGAATCGCTGGCCCTGAAATACCGGCGCGCCTCCCAGAAGGCGTACGCCGCTGCAATCGGCCAGTACGCGGCATCATACCAGCCGGACTTGAACGGAAGATGAACAGGTAGTGGCGGTATGAAGACCGCCTGAATCCCGGGCCTTCGCCGGCCGGTGCCCAGCGCCGCGGACCGCGCCTAGAAGGCTCAGGCGGTCGCGCTGTCGCGCGCCCCGACCGTGTCGCGCCAAGCCTTCAGCGCCGCCAGCCCGTCCGGCGGCGCGAGTTCGCCGGCGCGTTCGGCAAAATCGACGGTGACCAGCGCGTGGATGTCGGCCGCCGTAAATTTCGGGCCGGCGACGTACGGGCTGTCCTGCAGCCGTTCGTCCAGCATGTCGAGGAACAGCGCGTAGCGCCGCTTGCCGCGCTCGGCCAGCGCCGGGATCTGCGCGAAGTTCTCGGCGCTGGGCACGGCGCGGTCCCGGAAGCGCTCGGCCCCGTTGCGCAGCACCTCGACGACCGCCTGATAGCCCTCGAGCTCGATGCGGCGCAGCCACAGCTCGACCATCGCCTTTTCCAGCGGCGTCGCCCCCATCAGCGGCGGCTCCGGCTTGCTCTCCTCGAGATAGCGCCAGATCGCGAGGCTGTCGCAGATCGTCGTGCCGTCCTCCAGCTCCAGCACCGGCACGGTGCAGTTGGGGCTGATCCTGCGGAAGGCGTCGGCGAACTGTTCCTTCTCGCGGATGTTCACGGTCTCGATGTCGAGCGCGATCCCCTTCTCGGCCGCGAACATGCGCACCCGGCGCGGGCTGGGGGACAGGGGGAAGTCATAGAGTTTCATTGCCGGGTATCCTTGCCCAGGATCCTGTGGTTCGCGGGGGCCGGCGGCCGTCAGTCCGCCTGCGCCGGCGCCTTTTTCGCAAGCGCCGCCTTGCCCCGGCCCTTCTTTACCCGTT
This sequence comes from Alphaproteobacteria bacterium, assembly GCA_041563955.1. Classification (GTDB taxonomy): domain Bacteria; phylum Pseudomonadota; class Alphaproteobacteria; order UBA8366; family JADFVY01. The sequence continues at coordinate 2,554 of JBFGQV010000005.1, forward strand.
CCCGCATCACCCGGTCGCCGCCGGCTTGAGGCGATAGATCGTCGCGTAGAGCACCGGCACCAGGATCATGGTGAGGATGGTGCCGAAGGAAAGGCCCGCCATGATGGTCACCGCGAGGCCGATCCAGAACACGTCCTGCAGCAACGGGATCACCCCGAGCACGGTGGTCGCGGCCGCGAGCACCACGGGCCTGAGGCGGGACACCGCCGCCTCCACCGTCGCCTCGAATCGTTCGAGCCCGCGCTCGATGTTGAGGTTGATCTCATCGAGCAGCACCAGCGCGTTCTTGACCATCATGCCGGCGAGGCTCATCGCCCCGAGGAGCGCGACGAAGCCGAACGGCACGCCGGTGAACAGCAGGCCGAAGATGACGCCGACCATCACGAACGGGATCGTCAGCATGATGATCAGCGGCGGCCGCATGTCGTTGAACAGCCAGACGATGGTGAACAGCATGATGGCGATCGCCGGAATCACCCCCGGGATCAGCGACTTCTGCGCCTTGGTGCTGTTCTCGAACTCGCCGCCCCACTCCATGCGGTAGCCGGGCGGCAGTTCGATCGCCGCGATTTCGTCGATGACGTCCGCCTGCAGGGTCGGGAAGGTCTCGCCGAGCACCGGATTGGCCTGGACGGTGATGGTCGGCCGCCGGTTGTAGCGGGCGATGATCGGGTCGATGAAGGCCAGGGCAACGGCGTCTGTCACCTGCGCCACCGGCACGTTCTGGGTCGACAGAGGCGAGCGGACCGAGAGCACGTCGAGATTGGCGATGCGCCGACGTTCGTCCTCGACGTTGCGCATGACGATCGGGATCAAATCGTCGGCCTCTCGGTAGAGCCCGACGACGATGCCGTCATAGGTGCGCTTGACGGTGCGCGCCAGGTCCTCGCGCGTGATGCCGGCCCAACGCGCGCGCGCATCGTTGATCTGCGGCGCCAGCTGCGGTACCCGCCCGCGCCAGTCGGTGCGCATCTGGCCGGCGTAGGGGCTGGCGCGCAGGATCGCCAGCACCTTGTCCGCCTCGCCCCGCAGCACCGAGGGGCCGGCGTCGGCCGGGCCGCTGATTCGCAGCTCGAACTTCCAGGCATCGCCCGGGCCGACGGTGAACTTGCGCAGGGGAATGCTGAACTCTGGAAAGGCCTCGCCGAGCGAGGCGTCGAGCTCGGTCAGCAAGCCGTCGATCTCACGGAAATCGTGCACGTTCACGACCAATTGGCCGTAGGCGGAATTGTTCGCTTCCGGCTCCACCGGCAGGTAGAAGCGCGGCGGCCCGGCACCGACGAAGCTGGCGACGTCGGCGACCCTCTCGTCCTCGATAAGCTGCTCTTCGAGCTTGGCCAGCTGGGCCGAGACGATGTCGATCCTTGTGCCCTGCGGCGCCCAGAAGTCGATCATGAACTTGGTCATCGCCGAATCCGGGAAGAACAGCTTGGTCACGTTGCCGAAGCTTCCGAGGGCGGCGACCAGCAGCACCGCCGAAGCCGCGATCGTCACCACGCGGAACCGGATGGCGCCGAGCAGCAGCCGGCGGAAGCCGCTGAAAAAGCGCGACTCCCCGGCCCCGGCGTCACCGCCGCCCTTGAGCATGGCGATGCATTGCAGGGGGGTGACGGTGATCGAGATGATCCAGCTGGCGAGCAGCGAGATGGCGACGACGGAGAACAGCGTCGCACAGTACTCGCCGGCGGACTCGTCCGACGCGAAGATGGGGTAGAACGCCATGACCGCGATCACCGTTGCGCCCAAGAGCGGGATCGACGGCTGCGACGACGCCTCGATCGCCGCGTCGCGCGCAGCCATGCCCCTGCCGAGCCGCACCACATAGCCGTCGGCGACGACAATCGCGTTGTCGACCATCATGCCGAGCGCGATCACCAGGGCACCCAGCGACATGCGTTGCAGATCGATGCCGAGGAGCGCCATGACCAGCAGCGTCGCGGCGACGGTCAGCACCAGGGCGGAGCCGATCACCACGCCCATGCGCCAGCCCATCGGAATGGTCAGCACGGCGAGCACGATGATCACCGCCTCGGCGAGATTTATGAAGAAGCCGCGCACCGATTCGTCGATGACGTCCGACTGCCAGTGCACGCGGGTTGCCTCGATGCCGATCGGCAAGTCCGCGACCAGCTCGGCGAGGCGGGCGTCGACGGCCCGGCCGACGTTGACGACGTTGACGCCCGGCCGGTTGGCGATGGCAAGGCCGATCGCAGCCCGGCCGTTGACCCGCATCAGGGTCTCCGGCGGGTCCTCGTAGCCCTCGGCGAGGCGGCCGATATCGCCGATGCTGAGGGTCTCGGTGTTGTCCCTGCGGCCGCCGTGTTCGAGGTTCTGCAAGCGGTCGAGAACGTTGGGCCGTAGCGCGAGGGCGACGATCTCCTCGACCGACTCGAAGGCCCCGGTGGGCGCAACGCGCAGCCGGCGGTCCTGCACGTCCATCGCACCGGCGTCGATGACCTCGTTCTGGGTCTGCAGGGTATCGGCGATCGTCGCCTCGGAAATGCCGAGCTGCGAGAGCTGGGTCTGCATGACCTCGAGATAGACGACCCGGCGCTGCACCCCCCACAGATCGACGCGGCCGACGCCGTCGACCAGGCTGAGCTCGCGCTTCAGCGATTTCGCGTATTGCTCCACCTCCTTCGGGGAATAGCCGTCGCCGGTGACCGCCAGCAACAGCCCGAACACGTCGCCGAAATCGTCGATGACCTGCGACGGACCGGCCCCCGGCGGCAGCTTGGGCGCGACCTCGCTGACCCGGGCCCGCACCTTGTCCCAGATCTGCGGCAGCTCGGCGGTCGGATAGCTCGCCTTGATGTTGACCTTGATGCGCGAGAAGCCGGCCTGGGAGAACGATTCCAGGCTGTCGAGCTCCTTCAGCTTCTGCAGTTCGATCTCGATCCGGTCTGTGACCTCCTGTTCGACCTCCAGCGGATTCGCCCCGGGATAGCCGGTGACCACGATCGCCGTCTTGACGGCGAATTCCGGATCCTCGAGCTGCCCCAGGTTGAAATAGCTGGCCGCGCCGCCGACCAGGACCAGCAGCGCCGCGAAGATGGTGACGACGGAGCGGTCGACCGCCTGCGTCTGAAGGCTCATCGGATTGTCCTCACATCGCGCATGGGTGCCTCGGCCTCGCGGTTGTCGTACTCGTCGCTATCCCTCGGGCAGCCGTACCCGTTGTCCGTCGACGAGGCTGTTGGCGCCGGCGGTGACGACCCATTCCCCGGCCTCCAGGCCGGAGGCGATGAGGATGCCGTGGTTCGCCATACCCCCGATCGTCACCGGCCGCCGCGACACCGCGCCGGTCTGCGGATCGACGACCCATACGCTCGCCCGGTCGGGACCCGCATCGGCATCGACGAGCGCGTTCACCGGAACGATGATCGACCGGCGTGCGGCTTCCGCGCGCACCTTGTGCGACGACGCCCGACCCGCCATGCCGGGCAGGATCGCAACGTCCGGCGGCTGGTCCATGATCAGGGTCACGGGAAAGGTGCGGGTCGCTGTCGACGCCTCGGCGCCGATCTCCTTGACCGTGGCGATGACCTCGTGGTCCGGGAACGCGTCGAACACCACCTTGACCTCCTCGACGAGAGGCACCAGGCTGATCAGCGTTTCGGGAATTTCGATCACCATCTCGACCCGGCTGATGTCGAGCAGTCGCAGCACCGGCTCCTGGGCGCGCACCTCCTCGAATTTCTCGAAATAGGTCGCAACGATGCGCCCCGGGAAGGGCGCCTCCAGCACCGCGTACCGCAGGTCCAGCTCGGCCGTCTCCAGCGCCGCCTGCATCGCCGTGACCGTCGCCGCAGCCGTGTCGTTGTCGGCCTTCGCCTGGTCGCCCTGGGCGCGTGAATAGGTTCCCTTCTTGACCAGCTCGACGACCCGGCCGTACTGGGCGCTGGCGTTCTCGTAGGCGGCCTTGGCGGCGGCGAGCTCGGCCCGCGCGCGATTGACGGTGGCCAGATAGGGCGCCGGATCGAGGCGAGCGACCAGCTGCCCCTGCTCCACGTCATCGCCGACGATGACCGGCAGTTCCAGCACCTGGCCGGAAACCCGGAAGGCAAGCGCGACCTGCCGCGCGGCCTGGGCCCGGCCGCTGAATGTCCGTTGCCCGATCTGCTCCGCGGTGCCGACCTTGATGGCCCGGACGGGGCGCGGCGTCGCCGTCTCGGGCGTCGCCGGCTCGTCGCAGGACGCAAGACCCACCAGCGCGGCTGCGCCCAGCCCCGCCAGCGACAGCCTCGAAATCAAACCATGCATGCGCGATTTCCCCCTGCTCTTGCAACCGCAGTAGCTGCGTCCCGGCAGGTCAGGCCCCGGGACGGCGACAACGGCTTGCCGGCACAGCCTGTCCCGTCATGAGCAAAAACGCAAGGCTGTCCCGGTGGCCGGACCGACGACGCGCGCCCGCAGATCGACCTCGCGATAGGCACCGGTCCGGCCGACGAACTCGAGCGTCGATGCGACCGTTCACCAAAAAGCAGGATATACCGTCGAGTTCAAACCCGTTCGCGCCGCGGCGACGCGTGCCTTTGAGGGGCGGTCCCGCAACATACGGGTGGACGTCCGCTTCGGCGCGGCACGCCGGAGACCGGGACCGGGCATGTCTCGGCGGATCCCCCATCACAAGGAACCATCGGCGCCAAAAGGCATTTTCCTCAAATTCAATGCTTAACAATTCGGAAGCGAATTTCCGACAATACTCGTTCCGGAAAGCCGGTTTCATCGGTTTCGCCCGGCGCGCCGGCGAGGTCTGACGCCGCGACGCACGGACCGTCGTTACCAGGGGAGTTTTCGATGAACAGGTCCGCCAACAGCAAGATCATAGCGGCGATCTTCCGCCGCAGGACGGGCAATGCCCGCAAGACCAGGTTGTTCAACGATCTGTCGGAGACGGAGCAGCGCCTTCTTTTGGAACAGGCGCAGCTCGAACAGGGCGAGCAGCCCGTGATCGCCTATCTCGGCGGCGATACCAGCTGGTGTCTGGTGACTGATCGGGGTCTCGTGTGGCTCGATCTCGACGGTGTCCACCGGGCCAGCATCTTCGACATCCGGCGCGTCACCCACGACATGGGTGCGGCCCTGCAGCGCGGACATCTCGACAAACGACAGTTCCACGAGCTGACCGTGCATCTGGTCCGCGGAGAACCCGCCGTAATCCAGCTCGAGGCCGGCGCACCCTTCTACGCCGTCTGGCGGGCGCTCGACTGGATGCTGGACTGGGCCAACCGGCCCGAACGGAAAGCCGGGCAGGAGAGCCACGTCGCCTGACCCCGCGCGGCCTGGCCGCTCCGAAGCCGTGCCATAGCAACATGCGGGCCCGCGATTCCCGCGGGTCTCACGCAACATCACGAAGATTTTGGTTTGACCTGACGGGGGCATGCCTAAAGTGTTGTCGCACGCGCAACAACAACCACCGGGAACGTCCCTGACATGACCGAGACCATCACAGCCGATCTCTGCGTGATCGGCGCCGGATCGGGCGGCCTGACCGTGGCGGCCGGCGGCGCGCAGATGGGGGCCCGCGTTGTGCTCATCGAGAAGGGCAAGATGGGCGGCGACTGCCTGAACTACGGTTGCGTGCCGTCGAAGGCGCTGCTGGCGGCCGGCCATGCCGCCCAGGCGATGCGCGAGGCCGACCGCTTCGGCATCGCCGCGGTCGAGCCGGATATCGAATTCGCCGCCGTGCGCCGCCATGTCCGCGGCGTCATCGACGGCATCGCGCCGATGGACTCGCAGGAACGGTTCGAAGGCATGGGGGTGCGGGTGATCCGCGCCGCCGGGCGCTTCACCGGCCCGCGCGAGGTCGAGGCGGACGGGCAACGCTTCCGCGCCCGCCGCTTCGTGGTGGCGACCGGCTCGACCGCCGCGGTTCCCCCGATCCCGGGCATCGCCGAGGTGCCATTTCTGACCAACGAGACGATCTTCGAACTGGCGGAGCGACCCGAGCATCTGATCGTGATCGGCGGCGGGCCGATCGGCGCCGAGATGGCGCAGGCGCACCGTCGGCTCGGCTGCCGCGTGACGGTGCTGGAGATGTTCGGCCTGCTCGGCCGAGACGACCCGGAGGCGGCCGACGTCGTTCGCCGGCGCCTGCTGTCCGAGGGGATCGACATCCACGAGGGAATCCAGATCCAGGAGCTGTCCGGCGCGGCCGGCAAGATCGCCGCGACCATCGAACGCGACGGCGGCACCGAGACCATCGAGGGCACGCACCTGCTGGTGGCGGCCGGCCGCAAGGTCAACGTCGAGGGGCTGGGCCTCGACGAGGCGGGCATCGAACACGGTCCCAAGGGCATCGTCGTGGACGCGCGCCTGCGCACCACCAACAAACGGGTTTTCGCCATCGGCGATGTGGCGGGCGGCTACCAGTTCACCCACGTCGCCGGCTACCATGCCGGTATCGTGCTGCGCAATGCGCTGTTCCACCTGCCGGCCAAGGCGAACCACGACGCCGTCCCGTGGGTCACCTATACCGACCCCGAGCTGGCGCAGGTTGGGCTCACCGACATCCAGGCGAAAGAGAAACTCGGCGACAACATCAACGTGCTGCGCTGGCCGTTCGCCGAAAACGACCGCGCCCGGGCGGAGCACAGGACCCAAGGCTTCGCCAAGGTCGTGACCGACCGGCGCGGGCGCGTCCGCGGCGCCACTGTCGTCGGCCCGCACGCCGGCGAGCTGATCCTGCCCTGGGTCCTGGCGGTCGCGCAGAAACAGAAGATCGGCGCGATGGCCGGCGTCATCGCCCCCTACCCGACCCTCGCGGAGGTCGGCAAACGCGCCGCCGGCAGCTATTACGCGCCGAAGCTGTTCAGCGAACGCACGCGCAGGATCGTCCGCTTCCTGCAGAAATTCTGAGGGGCGGGGCGCGGGGAGGACCGTTCCCGCGCCCCGTCCGGTCAGATCTCGAGCCCGCGGATGTAGTCGCCCAGCGCGGCGGTGGCCCCGTTGAACGCCTCGCGAGTCTCCTCGGTCTCGGCGAGCATGGTCTCGAGATTGTCCTCCTGCTCGTTCAGCTTCGTCAGGTAGCGCTTATAGAGGTCACTGTCGCGCGGAATCCGCGCGAGATTGTCGCGGATGCGGCGCTGTTCCTCATGGATGCGCTTGCGCTCGTTCTCGAGCTCCTGCAGCCGGCGCTGGTGCGCATCGACGACGTCGCGCAGCTGCGCCAGCTGCCGCAGGGCCTGACGCACCCGGTCGCTCAACTCGCCGTTCCCGGCATAGGCCAGGTACGTATCGCGGGTCTGGCCGGTCAGCGCGATCGTCTGGAGGCGCGGCTGCGTCAGCTGCACCGTCACCTTGGCCTGCTGGCCCGCCGCGATGCTGCGGCGGATCCGGTACTGGTTGTCGGTGAGCTCGATCTCCTTGGGATCCGGCGTGACGATCTTCCAGCCCTGCTGGCGCGGATGCTCGATCAGCACGTCGCGGGCTTCGTTCGCCGGCGCCTTGATCCGATAGACGGTGGTCTCCTCGACCTCGTAGGTCAGCTCGAGGACGCCGCGCACGATGCGGCCCTTGGCGATGGCCTGCTTAGACTCGACCTCCCGGTCGACCAGCGTCTTCTGGTCCAGGGCGAAACTGACGAGACGCTCGTCGCCGGCCGGCAAGGTCGAGAGCTGCGCGTCGCCGACATAGGACGCGCCGCCGTCACCGGTCTCGTACAGGGTGATGACGCCGGCCGGCAGCCCGGTCTCGCCGTCGTTGGCCAGCCGCACGGCGGCCAGCGGATGCTTGTCATGGGCCGACAGCTGATAGAGCCCGACCCGCTCGCCCGGGATATCGCGGTCGATGATCGGCACCAGCACCGACTGGCCCGAGGTGACGCTGACCGCGTGCGGGATGCGGAAGGTGACCTGGGTCGCCGCCTCCTTCGAGGCGGCCGCCAGAAGGCGTGCCTGGCTGGGCGGCGCCACGGGGGCGGCGAGCGACGCCATCGGCTCGTCGGCCCGCATGGCCTCGGCCATCGCGCGGTTTCGCTGTGCGACATCCCCCTCACGCCGCACGTCGAACATGCCCATCGCAGCGCCCTCGCCGGCGAAGCCGCGCTGGGCCTTGCGGAACTCCTGCTCGTACTGCAGGTTCGCGGCTGCGAGCTCGTCGACGTCGAGGGTCACCGCGCCGGTGTCGGGCCGCGGCATGACGCGGCCCAGGACTTCTACGGGGACTTCCGGCCGGGGCACGTAATAGGCGGCATAGAGGGCCTGGCGAAAGGTCACCGGATTGCCCGAGACGATGGTCAGCTCGACGCTGCTCCAATCCTGGCCGCTCATGTTCTCGATGACCGCCCAGCCCTGCAGCCGCGCCCGGTCGGCGGCGCGGTCGGCCAGCGTCAGCCGGTAGCTCGCCTTCCACAGCGGTGCCGCCACGACGTAGCCCACGCGCACCGTCCGCTTGCCCTTGCCGCGGCTGACGACCTGCAGGGTCCGCCGATCGCGGGTGCGATGCTCGGACACCGCCGCCAGCGCAAGATCGATCTGCGCGCGCAGTTCCGGATCGGTGAAGACGACCGATTCCGCCTCCTCGAAGATGAAGGTCTGGAGGCCCTCATCGGTGATGATGCTGACCCGGTTGCGGGTCACCGACCGCGCACCGTCGGGCAGCGTCGTGGACTCCGGCACCACCCGGACCAGGCGGCCCCCGATCTGGCGCTGGCCCGTCGCCCGGATCCGTGCACCCGGCAGGGCGTTGAGCAGCGCGACGGGCGACTGCAGCGCCTCCGGCCCGAAGGGCAGGTCGCGGAACACCTGCGACAGCGGCTCCCGCCCGGGCAGGCGGATCGCACCGGCGGCACCGGTGTCGTCGTAGACGACGATGCTTTTCAGCACGTCGTCGACCTGATCGAGCCGGATCGACAGCGGCAGCGTCGCATCGCCGTCGACCTGCGCCTCGTATTCGAAATAGCCGACACCGCCCGCCGACAGCATGACCCGCTTGAGCGCCAGGTCCTGCGCGGCGACGGCGGCCGGCATGGTGAACGTCGCGGCGGCCAGAATCAGGCCGACCGCCCTACAAAGATGCTTGCTGATCACGGTGACGTCTCCTCGCTGGATTGCGTCCATTAACCATATTTCGGGGCCCGGTTGAAAGAGCCGTGAACCCGGACCTGAACGGGTATGCCGGCAAGGACCCCCATCGATGCCACCGGGGGCTGGGTTTTTTTTGCGGGACGGTTCAGGCGCTCTCCGCCCCGGCCGGCGCCGGAAGATCGCGCGCATCGGCCAGGGCGTGCACCGTCAGAGACTCCGATCGGCCGCGGATGACGACGGTATGGGAGTCGCACTCCGGCAGCGAGATGCCGGCATGCCGGATGACGGCCTCCGAGACGACGAGCTGGCACTCGTACTCCTTGGTCAGGGCCTCGAGCCGACTCGCCGTGTTGACCGTATCGCCGATCGCCGTGATCGACGTCGTGCCGCCATATCCCATTTCGCCGACGATCGCCGGCCCGGCATGGATGCCGATGCCGATGCGCAGCGGCCCGACGCCTTCCAGCACGACGCTCTCGTTGAGCTGCTCGAGGTTCTCCGACATGGCGCGGGCGGCGCCGAGCGCCCGGAGGCACGCCTCGCCGATCGGTCGCCTGATGCCGAAGACGGCCATGACGCCGTCGCCGATGAACTTGTCGATATGGCCGCCGACGCTCTCGATGGCGCCGCCCATGGCATCGAAGTAGCGGTTCAGCAGGAAGACGACGTCGTAGGGCAGTTGCCGTTCCGACAGTCGGGTGAACGAGCGCAGATCGGCGAACAGGACCGCCACCTCGGTCTCGTGGCCGTGCGCCACGATCTCCCGCGATGCGGCGGTGCGCAGGCCGTCGGCCGGCAGCACCAGCGGAACCACGGCCACGTCGGCGACCGGGCGCGTCTGGCAGGCCAGGCGGACATTCGGTGGTGCTCCGATGCGCCTGAGCACTTCGCGCTCCTGCCGGTTGGCTGGCGGCAGGTTTTCGAGTCCCTGAAGGATCCGGGTGCGGCAGGTCGAGCAGCGGCCCCGGCCGCCGCAGACCGCGGCTTGCGGGTAGTCCAGCATGCGGCTGGCTTCAAGGACCGTGGTCCCGGGCAGGACCGCAGCCCGCCGGCCGGCGGGATAGCTGATCGCGATCTTGCGGCGCCGGTTGATGCCGTCACGGATCGCCCGCGCCAGCAAGGTCCCGCCGAGCAGGGCCCAGAACGCGGTCAGCAGCCCGTCCCTGATCGCGCCCAGCAGCGCCGCCTCGGGCGGCCGGGGCGGGCCGACCCGGGCGATCAGCGACGCCACCCATTCGGCGTCCTCCGCGTACGCGGCGACCGTCTGCGCCGACTGCGCGAATCCGAGGATGCCGAAGGCCGGCACCAGCAGCACCGCCGCATAGGTCAGCGGCAGAAAGCGCGGGTACCAGGGCTGAAACCGCAGCCAGAAATGCAGGCCGATGCAGCCATGTGTCCAGGCGGCGGAAAACACTGCCAGCTGGCGCACGGTGTTCATCGGATCGACCACCCACAGGACATAGAGCACCCAGGCGTAGCTGCCCTGCGTGCCGAAGAGCTCGTGGCTGATGCGGGTGCCGACGATGTGCGCCATCAGGAGCGGCGGGATCATCAGGCCGAGCAGCAGCTGCGCCGCCTCCCAGCCGGCCATGCGCAGCGTGTGCCGGCGAAAGACCGACCACAGCGCCAGCGCGAAATGGATCACCAGGGAGCCGTACAGGGCAACGGTGCCCGGCGGGCTGCGCCACAGGCCCACGAACAGCCGGCGCCCCCATTCCATCGCGTCGAGCGAGACGAGGCCGAGCGCGTGGTTGGCGAAATGGGTCAGCAGAAACGAGAACAGCACCAGCCCGGTGCCGAGCCGCAGGCGCGTTACGAGCTGCGAGCCGCGGGACGGCTGGTCGGTCAAGGCGGCGTCCCCCCGATGCGCGCCACTAGTGCTGTTTCAGCAGGCTCGGGAAATACTGCCGCAGCTTGTTCATCTTCGGCAGTGCGATGCAGGCGATATAGGGCTGCGTCGGGTTCAGGGCCGCATAGTCCTGGTGGTAGTCCTCGGCTTCATGGAACGCTTCCAGCGGCTCGATCCCGGTGACGATCGGGCCCGCGAACACGCCGGCCGTGTCGAGCTGCCGGATATAGGCTTCGGCCACCTCGCGCTGCGCGGGGTCGGCGGTGAAGATGGCGGACCGGTATTGCGGCCCGATATCGTTGCCCTGGCGGTTCTTCTGGGTCGGATCGTGGGCGATGGCGAAAAAGATCCGCAGGATGCGGCCGAAGCTGATGCGCGCCGGATCGAAGCGAATCCGCACCGCCTCGGCGTGGCCCGTGCCGCCCGTGCAGACATCCCTGTAATTGGCCGTCTCGGCACTGCCGCCGGCATAGCCCGAGACCGCCTCGGTCACGCCGTCCAACAGGCGATAGACGCCCTCGACGCACCAGAAACAGCCGCCGGCCAGCACCGCGACGGAATCCGCCGGCGCCGAAGCCGGATCGATGTCCTGCGCGGGCTCGGGAACCTGATCGGGGCTGACGCGCAGGCCCTCGCCGGTGTTCGCATCCCCGCCAAGTCCGAACAGCATGTCCTGTCTCCTCCGTTCCGCCTGCCGATTGTCCGCCGCTTCAGAAACTCTGTACGCGAAGCGCGAATTTCAAGTCCCGCTTGTGGCGATCCGGCTACTGCGCCGGCGCCAGCGTCGACGGATGGAACAGCGCCTCCGGCTCCAGCGGCGTTGCGGTCAGTCCGTCCTCATGCGCATAGCGGGTCATCGCCGCGAGCTCGTCGCGGTTCCGCGTGAAGCCGTAGGGCCAGATGTCGGCGCCCATGACCGCCTGCGTCTCCGCCAGCGCCGTTGCCACCCAGGGCAGGCTGACGCGCAGCACGTTGATCAGGCCGAGCTCGGCGAGCGCCATGTCGCGCGCCGCAGCGAAGGCCCGGAACAGCGCGGCCGGCAGCTCGGGATGCGCTTCGGCCAGCTCGCGCCGGAGTGCCAGGCAATGCATGATCGGGAAGAACCCCGTCTGCCGGTGGTAGGCGATCTCGGCCGCGCGGTAGTCCGGGAACAGGCGGGCCACCGGTACCTCCGGATCGGCAAGGCTGGCGGGCGGGCGCGGCGAGATGATGGCGTCGATCTCGCCGGCCTCCAGCAATCCGTTCAGCGTCTCGTCCGGGGCGATCGGGGCGGCGTCGATATCGGCGGGCAGGTCGAGCTTGATGCGCTCCGTCTGACCCGCCTGCGCGACGCCGCCGATGCGCCAGGCGACGTCGCGCACGCCGACCCCGTGCAGATCGCGCAGGATGCCGCGCACCCACAGCGCCGCGGTCTGCTGGTACTCCGGTAGCCCGATCGTCTTGCCCTTCAGGTCCTCCGGCCGCTCGATGCCGCGGTCCGTGCGCACGTAGATGGCGGAGTGCCGGAACGCGCGCGACAGGAACACCGGGATGCCGACGTAATGGGCATCGCCGCGCGCGGTGACGGTGATGTGGCTCGACATCGACAGCTCGGTGACGTCCCAAGCCCGCTCGCGTAGCGCCCTGCGGAAGATCGCCTCGGGCTCGCCGGGGCTGGGCTCGAAGGTGATGCCGGGGACGGCGATGCGGCCGTCGAGGATCGGCCGCGAACGGTCGGTGGCGACGCAGGCCAAAGTCAGTCTGAGGTCGGGCATGGCTGCGGGGCGGTCCTGTGTGGCGGCCGAGCGGCGGAACAAGACCATAGCCCACGCAATCGATGCCGGACAATCCGGACAACCCGTGGCTTGACAGAAATCGAAAATACGCTTTGTATACTTGTTGCATCCAATGCGCGGGCAAACCGGCAGGGAGGCGCAGGATGGCCTGGACCATCGGGGTCGACGTCGGCGGCACCTTTACCGACTTCTACGCGCTGGACGAGGCGACCGGCGTTGTGCGCGTCGAAAAACGTCCCTCGACGCCGGACGACCCGGGACGGGCGATCATCGAGGGCCTGGGCGAGGTCGCATCCGGGCACGGAATCGAGCTTGCCGCCGTCCGGCACCTCTCGCACGGCACCACGGTCGCCACCAACGCGCTGATCCAGCGCAAGGGCGGCCGGGTCGCGCTGGTCACGACGAAGGGCTTCCGCGACCTGCTCGAGATTGGCCGCCAGACCCGCCCGCACATGTACGATCTCTACCGCGACCACCCGCCGCCGCTGGTGCCGCGCCGGCATCGACTCGAGCTCGACGAGCGCATCGACGCCGAAGGAAACGTGCTGCGGGCGCCCGACGACACCGCCATCGCCGACATCGTCGAGCAGGTGCACGCCACGGGCGCAAGGGCCTGCGCGGTCTGCTTCCTGTTCGCCTTCCTCAACCCCGCGCACGAGCGCAAGGTCGCCGATGCGTTGCGCGCCGCCGACCCGGAGCTGCTGGTCTCGCTGTCATCCGAGGTGCAGCCGGAGTTCCGCGAATACGAGCGCTTCTCGACCACCGTGCTCAACGCCTACCTGCAATCGGTGATGCACGACTACGTCCGGCATCTCGAGGACGGGCTCGCCGAGCGCGTGCCGAATGCGACCCTGGGCATAAACCAGTCGAGCGGCGGGCTGATGTCGCTGTCGACCGCGCGCGATTTCCCGGTGCGCACCGCGCTCTCGGGCCCGGCGGCCGGCGTCGTCGGCGCGCTGCATGTGGCGAAATCCGCCGGGCGGCCAAACGTCATCACGCTCGACATGGGCGGCACCAGCGCCGACGTCGCCCTGGTTCGCGGCGGCCGCGCCGACGTCGCCTTCGACCGCACGGTGGCGGGCTTTCCGATCCGCCTTGCGATGGTCGACATCAACACCGTCGGCGCCGGCGGCGGCTCGGTCGCCTGGTTCGACCGTGACGGGCTGATGAAGGTCGGCCCGGTGAGCGCCGGCGCCGACCCCGGCCCGGCCTGCTACGGCCGCGGCGGCAGCGAGGCGACGGTGACCGACGCCAACCTCGTCCTCGGCCGGCTGTCGCCGCGCGGCCTCCTGGACGGGCGCATGGCGCTGGACCGGGAGCTGGCCCGAACGGCCCTGGCGCCGGCGGCGGAGCGGCTGGGCTTTTCCGTCGAGCGCACCGCCCACGGCATGCTGGGCATCGTCGTCGCCAACATGGTCCGCGCGATCCGCACGATCTCGGTCGAGCGCGGCCACGACCCGCGCGCCTTTACGCTGATGCCGTTCGGCGGCGCCGGGCCACTGCACGCGCGCGACGTCGCCGCGGCGCTGGGGATTTCCGAGGTCCTGGTGCCGCCGGCGCCGGGCATCGTCTGCGCCCAGGGCCTCGTCGTCTCGGACCTCAAGGAGGATTTCGTCGCCAGCCAGCGGATCCCGGTACAGACGGCCAACGACCCGGCGGTTCAGGAGCTGGTCGGCGGGCTGCTGGACCGCGCCACGGCCTGGTTCGCGGTCGAGGAGATTCCGCCGGACCGGCGCACGCTCGAGCTCGGCTACGACATGCGCTATATCGGCCAGAATTTCGAGCTCGCGGTGCCCGTCGCCGCCCCTACGATGGCGGCAGACCACCTGCCCGCTGCTTGCGCCCTCAAGGATCTGTTCTTCGCAGCGCATGACCGGGCTTACGGCTACCACAACCCGGACGATCCGGTCGAGGTCGTGAACATCCGGCTGACGGCGCGCGGCCATCTGCAGCGGGAGCCCACGACGCCGGCCGCACCGCCCTCCCCCGCGCCGCCGGCGCCATTCGAATCAAGGGTTGTGTATTTCACGGATTTCGAAACGCCGCTCGACACGCCGGTCTACGAGCGCACGGACCTGCTGCCCGGCCACGTCATCGACGGGCCGGCCGTCGTCGAGCAGCTGGACGCAACGACACCGCTCTGGCCCGGCGACCGCGCGACGGTCGATGCCGTCGGCAGCATCGTCATCGAGGTAGGGACGTGACGGAAAAAGATCCGGTGCTGGACCCGATCGGGCTGGAGATCCTCTCCAACGCGCTGCGCTCGATCACCGACGAGAGCTTCGTTGCGCTGATGAAGAGCGCCTATTCCACGAACATCAAGGAGCGGCACGACCATTCGACGGCGATCACCGATCCCGCCGGCCGCCTGATCGTGCAGGCCGAGGAATCGCTGCCGATCCACATCGCCTCGATGATGGGGCTGATGGACTCCCTGCTGGGGAAGTTCGGCGGCGACATAAACGACGGCGACATCTTCGTCGCCAACGACCCGCATGTCGCCGGCGGCACTCACCTGCCCGACATCAACATGGCGATGCCGGTGTTCGCGGACGGCGCGCTGTTCGCTTTCGTCTGCAACATCGCCCATCATGCCGATGTCGGCGGCATGGCCCCCGGCAGCATGGCCGGCGGCATGTCCGAGATCTACCAGGAAGGCCTGCGGATCCCGGTCGTCCGCCTGTTTCGGGAGGGCGAATTGCAGCAGGACCTGTTCGACCTCCTGCTGCTGAACGTCCGCGTGCCGGCGGAGCGGCGCGGCGACTACTACGCCCAGATCGCCGCCTGCCAGCTCGGCCGCCGCCGCCTGCTGGAAATCGTCGAGGACCGGTCCGCCGCGACCGTCACCGCCGCGTTCGACGAGATCGTCGCGCGCACGGCGGTCCGCATGCGCACAGCCATCGCCGCGATCCCCGACGGCAGCTGGCGCTTCGAGGACGTCATGGACGATGACGGGCTGGGCGCGACGAGGATTCCGATCCGGCTCGAGATGACCAAGTCCGGCGAGACCATCCGCTTCGATTTCTCGGACACGGCAAAGCAGGTCCCCGGCAACATCAACGTGACCATGAACGCGACCATCGCCAGCGTCTGCTATGCGCTCAAGGCGCTGCTCGACCCGGAGGTGCCGAACAACGAGGGCATGCTGGGCATCCCGGAGATCGTCGCGCCCAAGGGCACGCTTCTGAACGCCGCCTTCCCGGCCCCGGTGGCGGCGCGGGCGAATACCTGCCAGCGCATCATCGACGTCGCCCTCGGCGCCCTCGCCCAGGCGCTGCCGGGTCGCGTCGTCGCCGCCGGCAACGGCGCCAACACGACGGCCGTCTTCGCCGGCACCGATCCGCGCACCGGCGACGGCTACGTCTATCTGGAGACGCTGGGCGGCGGCATGGGCGCGCGGCCGACCGCGGACGGCAAGGACGGCGTGCAGGTCGGCATCACCAACACCTCGAACCTGCCGGTCGAGGCGATCGAGATGGAGTATCCCCTGCGGGTCGAGGAATACAGCCTGGTGTCGGATTCCGGCGGCGCTGGCAAGTACCGCGGTGGCGGCGGGCTGCGCCGGGTGGTCAGCCCGGTCGGCCACGACTGCCTGTTCAACGGCGCCGGCGAGCGTTTCAGCAACCACCCCTGGGGCCTCGAGGGTGGCCGGCCCGGCGGCAGTGGGCGGTTCCTCCTCGAAGGTGGCGCCATGCGCCACGGCGCCTTGACGACAAGCCGTCCGGCGTGACGGTAACGCCGGCGCAGCGCATCGTCGTCGAGACGCCCGGCGCCGGCGGCTGGGGCGACCCAAAGCAGCGCGACCCCGCGGCCGTCGCCGAAGACCGCGGGAGCGGCAAGTTCAGCGCGGCGTTCCTCAAGGAACATTACGGGGAAGGAGGCGGCGAATGACGAAACGCCGGCGGACAGTGCGACGGCGCGACCTCATACTTCGAGACGGCGCTCCGCGCCTCCTCAGCTTGAGGGAACAGGTCGTGGAGCCTCACCCTGAGGAGGGCCGGAGGCCCATCTCGAAGGGTGAGGTCGCGCGGTGCTGGAAAACACGGAGACCGCAATGAACCCCCCGGCGGACACCCGCCGGACCCGCCGCCGGGGGCGGGCGGCGCGGCGCCGGGAGCGCCTGGCGACGCCGGTCGTCGCGCTGCCGACGCTGGTCCGCAATATCCCGCTCTACGAGGTGCTGGACGCCGAAGGCGTGGAGCTGATCCACGAGGAGTCGATGAAGATCCTCGAGGAGGTGGGGATCGATTTCCGCGACGACGAGGCGCTCGACGACTGGAAGCGGGCGGGCGCGGCGGTCGACGGCCAGCTGGTGCGAATCCCGCGCGAATCGCTGCTCGACCTCGTCGCAAAGGCGCCCGAGGAGTTCACGCTGCACGCCCGCAACCCGGACCGCAGCGTGCGGATCGGCGGGCGCCACACGGTGTTCGTTCCGACCTACGGCTCGCCCTATGTGCTCGACCGCAAGCAAAAACGCCATTACAGCACGCTCGCCGACCTCGAGGACTTCCACAGGCTGGCCTACATGCTGCCAGCGCTGCACCTGACCGGCGGCATCACCTGCGAGCCCGTCGACGTGGCCGTCCCGCGCCGTCACCTGCACATCGCTTACAGCGCCCTGAAGCATTCGGACAAACCCTATATGGGCGCGACCACGGCGAAGCATCGCGCCGAGGACAACGTCGTCATGGCCGGCATGGTGTTCGGCAACGCCTTCGTGCGCGAGAATCCGGTGATGGTGTCGGTGTGCAACTGCAATTCGCCGCGCGTCTGGGACGAGACAATGCTGGATGCGGTAAAGGTGTATGCCCGCAACAAACAGCCGGTTCTGCTGTCGCCCTTCGCCCTGGCCGGAGCCAGCACCCCGGCGAGCAGCGTCGGCGCCGTGGCGCAGCTGAACGCCGAGGCGCTGGCCGGGATCGCCTACGCACAGCTGGTCAACCCCGGCGCGCCGATGATCTACGGCCAGTTCCTGGCCACGGTGTCGATGCGCTCCGGCGCGCCGATGGCCGGCACGCCCGAGATCAGCCTGATGAACTTCATGATCGGCCAGATGGCGCGCCGTTACCGCCTGCCCTGGCGGTCCAGCGGCATGACCGCGGGCTCCAAGCTGGTCGATGCACAGGCCGCCTACGAGGCCAGCATGACCATGCAGTCGGTGCTGCTGGCCGGCGCCAATTTCGTCTTGCACGCGGCAGGTTGGCTGGAAGGCGGGATGACCGCAAGCTTCGCCAAGTTCCTGCTCGATGCCGAGCAGCTGGAGATGTATTACCGTTTCGCCGAAGGGGTGAAGCTGGACGATCTGCCGGCGGCGATGACGGCGCTGCGCGAGGTGCCGCCGGGCGGGCATTATCTCGGCACCGACCACACCCGGGAAAATTTCCAGACCGCCTTCTTCATGCCCGAGCTGCTGGACAACAACAGCTGGGACCAGTGGGCCGCCGAGGGTTCGACCGACGCCAATGCGCGGGCGCTTGCCCGCTGCGAGGAGATGCTGGCGCGCTACGAGGCGCCGGCGCTCGACCCGGCCGTCGACGAGGCGCTGCGCGATTTCATCCGCCGCCGTGAGGCGGAATTGCCGGAGGGTGTCGAATGACATCCGTGCAGGTACACGCACGCGGCACCGGCGCGGCCTATACATACGAAACGCTGCGCCGCGAGATCCTCAGCCTGGAGCTGGCGCCGGGACAGGACCTGGACGAGGCCGGCCTCGTCGCGCGGCTCGGCCTGTCGCGCACGCCGGTGCGCGCGGCGCTGATTCGCCTCGCCGCCGACGGGCTGGTGGTGCTGCTGCCGAATCGCGGCGCCCAGGTGGCACCGCTCGACCTCGCGGAGACGCCGCGCTACATCGAGGCGCTCGACCTCGCGCAGCGGGCCGTCAACCGGTTCGCCGCGCAACGTCGGAGCGAGCAGGACCTGGCTGCGATCGAGAACGCCCGCGACGCCTTCGAGGACTCGGTCCCCGGGGGCGACGCCATGGCGATGACCGAGCGCAACCGCGATTTCCATGCCGCCGTCGCCGCTGCGGCGCAGAACCGGTACCTTGCCGGCCACTACGTGCGGCTTCTCGACCAGGGCATGCGGCTGCTGCGCATTCCCTTCGCGTACGATCCGGCGGGCGACGGCGCGGACGCCCATATTGCAAGAATCATCGCCGACCACCGCGCCATCGTCGAGGCGATCGCGGCGCGCGACGCGGACCGGGCGGATGCGCTCGGCCATGCCCATGCAGCGCTGTTCCAGTCGCGCCTGATGATGTTCCTGCAGCAGAACCTTTCGCCCGGCATGGTGCTGCGATAAGCGGCGGGCGGGTCGGGCGGCACGATGGCGATCTCGACCCCGAAGCAATTGCGGTGCAAAAAAAGGGGCGGGCGGACCCGCCACCCAACCCCTGGGAGGAAGAACCAGTCTCGGCCGGCGCGCGGCGCGGCAATTCCAAGTGCAGGATAGCGGTGCGGATGTTCTTTCACAAACGAAAATCCGCCCAAGCAATGCGAACATCTCGACGTCCGGTTTTCGGCGCCGCGAAAATCGAACGTCACGCCTCGGCCACGAACAGCCCCACCTCCTGCTCCGCGCACAGCTGCGCCAGCGGCTCCGGCGGGGGATGGTCGGTGAACAGGGCGTCGACCAGCGAGATCGCGCCCAGGCGGACCATCGCGTTGCGGCCGAACTTGGTGTGATCGGCGACCAGGAAGACCTTGCGCGAGTTGGCGATGATCGATCGGGCGACGCGGACTTCGCGGTAGTCGAAATCGAGCAGCGTGCCGTCGAGGTCGATGCCGCTGATGCCGATCACCCCGTAATCGACCTTGAACTGGTGGATGAGGTCGACCGCCGAGGCGCCGATGATCCCGCCGTCGCGGCTGCGCACCACGCCGCCGGCGACGATGACCTCGAAATCGTTGCGGCGGCTGAGCATCAGCGCGATGTTGAGGTTGTTGGTGATGACGCGGAGGCCCTTGCGCTCCTGGAGCGCCCGGGCCACCTCCTCGGTCGTGGTGCCGATGTTCAGGAACAGCGAGGCGCCGTCGGGAATGTGCCGGGCGGCCAGCCGCGCAATGCGCCTCTTCTCCTCGTGGCACAACACCTTGCGGGCCGGATAGGCGATGTTCTCGACGCTCGACGGCAGGCCGGCACCGCCGTGATAGCGGCGCAGCACGGCCTGCCGCGAGAGCGCATTGATGTCTCGACGCACCGTCTGCGGCGTCACCGCAAAGGAGGTTGCGAGATCCTCGATCGACACGTAGCCGCGCGCCTGAACGAGGGCGACGATCTGTTCGCGTCGCTGCGCGACCCCATTGGCCATCGAATTGCCTGTCCCTCCCCCGTGTGGCTGTCCTCGGCGCCGCACATGCGGCGCAGGGCGGTCGGTTCCGCCGGCACGGGAGGCGCTGAGGATAGGAGAATTTTCGTTTTCGAAAAAGCCCGAAAAGCCCTTGCGATCGTCAACCGCCCTCGCCGACGCGCGTGTAGCGCCACACTGTGGCCGGTGGCAAATTGCCCCAGACCCACCTGCGCGCCGCGCCGACGATCGACAATTGCGCCGCCGTTGCACGCGACACCGGAGGCAGCAGCCAATAGGTGAACTGGATGAAGACGCCGCCCTGCCGGAGCGCCGTGAAGCTCTCGGCGGCGATGGCGCTGCCGACGTGGCGCGGCAGGGAGCGCAGCGGCAGGCCGGACACGATCGCGTCCACGGGGCCGATTCCCTCGGCCCGCAGCAGCGCCGTCAGCTCCTGCGCCTCGCCGCGGATGACCCGCACGCCACGGAAGCGTTTGCGCAAATGCGCCGCCAGCCGGGCGTCCCGCTCGATCACGATCAGGTTCTCACGCGGCAGGCCGGCCGACAGCAAGGCGCGCGTCAGGCTTCCCGTACCGCCGCCGAGCTCGACACAGATCTGGTGCTGGTCGGGCAATTCGGCCGCCATCGCCAGGCCCAGCCTGCGGCTGCTCGGCGCGACCGCGCCGATCTCACGCGGCGCGCTGGCCAGACGCGACAGGAACAGCAGATTGTCCTTGATGGTGCGGTTGCGCCGGATGCGAAGGCGCAGCGCCGAGATGCGGCGCTGCACCTGCCAGCGCGGCCGGCGCCGGCGTCGCCGCTTCGGCCCGTCTTCCGCCGGACGCGCCGCCAGCGCGGACGCCTCGGCCGGCGCGTCGTGCAGCAGGGACGACAGCGAATGCGGGCCGCTGTCCGGTCGCGCCCGGCGCAGGGCGGCGGCAAACGCCGTCAGCAGGGCGAGTACGGCGAGCGCCGTGGCGAGAACGATGATCGCCGATGGCCCGCTGCTCAGCCAGTCCCAGCTGCGATGAATTGCCTGCACGCCGCGCCCTCAGATTGGTCGTGCCATATCCCATCATTCGGGCGGATTTTTGACAAGGTCTGAATTTACCGCAGGACGACTTTTTTCGCAGCCGTCGCGTCGCGGTCGGCGGACCGCCGCTCACGATCCCTGGATGATGTTGCGCAGCTGGCGCTCGCCGAGCGGCATCGGCGCACCCGAACGGAAGGCGCGATAGAGATGCTCGCGGGGCGTGCCGGCATAGGCGCGCGGCATCTCGCCGGCGCGCCGGTCGAGGCGCCAGGCGCTGGCGGCATAGCGCACCGCGCTGGTATGGATCTCGCGCGCGCGGGCGCCGGTGCTGAGCTCTTCCGGCAGGCTCCGCGCCAGCGCCCGCAGCGCCGCATCGCGCTGGCGGACCCGCGCCTCCTTCCACCACGGCATGCCGCCGCGGCAGGCCGGCATGCCGAACGCCTCCTCGAAGGTGGCCGCGCCGCGGTCCAGGAAGCGCCGCAGGCAGCGGCCGAACCAGGCCGCCAGTTCGTCGTCCAGGGGCTCGCCCCGCTGGCACAGATCGGAAACCTCCCGCAGCCTTTCGATCGCCATCGACATCACTCGGCCCTCCGCTCCGTTTCCGGCGCCGGGCCGCGGCACTTGTCATCGCGGGCCCGGACCGATATAATTGAACATCGTTCATTCACCATCTAGCACATGCGTGAACTACGTTCAATTTCTTTTTTGAACAATGTTCATTAAATATCGCGGAGAGGTTATGGGCCGCAGACCGAAGCACAGCAAGGACGAGTTCCAGCGGATCGCGCTGGCGGCGGCGCAGGACATCATCGCCGAACACGGGCTGCCGGGCCTTAACGTCCGCACGGTGGCGGCCCGGATGGGCGTCTCGGTGGGCACGATCTACAACATCTTCACCGGCATCGAGGAGCTGGTCGCGCTGGTCAACGGCGAAACGCTGGACGCCCTGCATGCCGCGCTGTCCGAGGTGCCGCTGAGCGGGCGGCCGGAGGACGACCTGCACGCCGTGCTCGACCGCTACCTTGCCTTCGTGGCCGAACGCGAACGCAGCTGGAATCTCCTGTTCGAGGAACGGCTGCCGGGCGCGAAGGAGCCGCCGGACTGGTACTACGGCAAGATCACCCGCCTGTTTACGTTGCTGGAAGGGGTCCTGCGACCGCTGTTCGGCCCCGGCGGGGAGACGGATCTCGCCCGCGCCGTGCGCCTGCTGTGGATCTGCATGCACGGGGTATGGTCGCTCAACGCCAGGGACCACCTGTCCATCGTCACCGGCGATGCGCCGGACGCGGTCGCCCGCAACATCGTCGACATCTACCTCGCCGGGCTGCGCGCCGGCGCCGGGCGCCCCTGATCGGATCCCGCATCAGGGCAGCGTCTGCCGCAGCACCCGCAGGGCATTGCCACCAAGGATCGCGCCGATCTCCGCCTCGTCGAAGCCAGAAGCGAGCAGCGCCTCGGTCAGCACCGGCAGGCCCGTGGCGTCGAACACCGTCGCCACCGCGCCGTCGAAGTCGGTGCCGAGCGCCACATGCTGCACGCCGACGAGGTCGGCGACGTACCGCATCGCTTGCACGGTGTCCTCGACCGTCTTGCCGCAGGTGGCGTAGTGGTAGACGCCGATGCCGAGCACGCCGCCGGTCGCCGCGATCGCCCGGACCTGCGCGTCGGACAGGTTGCGCACCGTATCGCAGGTCCCGCGGACGCCGCCATGCGAGGCGATCACCGGCCCCTCAGCCATCGCGATCACCTCGTCGAAGGCCGTCGGCGAGGCGTGCGCCAGATCGATGATCATGCGCCGCGCCTGCATGCGCCGGACCAGCTCGCGGCCGGCCGGCGTCAGTCCGTGCTTCGCCTTGCCATGGGCCGAGCCGGTCATGTCGTTGTCGAACAGATGGGCCAGGCCGATCACCCGGAATCCGGCGTCATACAGGCGATCGATGTTGTCCGGGTCACCCTCGAGGGCCTGCGCACCCTCGAGCATCAGCACCGCGCCGATCACCGGCTCGCCGCCGTGACGCGCCGCGACCAGCGCATCGAGATCCTCCCGGCTGCCGATCAGGCGCAGCCCGCCCTCCGACCGCCGGATCCCGTCCGCGAGCTTGTCGGCCTGGTAGAGCGCGCGCTCGAGGCGGCTGCCGCGGGCCGCCGCGGGCCAGCGGTCGAACACCGAGAGGGCCGTGATCACGTCGGGCCGCGCGCTGTTGTTGTCGAGGCTGAAGGTGAACGGCACCTGGGTGACGACGCCGAACACCTGGATCGCGACGTTGCCCTCGCGCAGGCGCGGCAGATCGACATGGCCGCGCGAGGCGCGTTCCACGAGGTCGCGGTTCCACAACAGGATGTCGCCGTGCAGATCGACGATGAGCTGGCGCTCGTGCAGGGCGCGCGTCTCGGCGCCGACCTCGTAGGGCGGGTCCATGTGGACCCGGTTCAGCAGGCTGTCGACCAGCGTGCCGCAGCCGCCGAGCAGTGCCGAGGAGAACGCCATCGCCAGTCTCCCTGCGACGCGCAGGGCCCGCCGGCTGGCGGCCTTGCGGTTACGCAACCCGTCGGGGCGGCGCAGGCGGCGCCCCCGATCCGTTGCCGCTTCGCTCATCTGCGCACGGCGCATTCGCCGTCCCCCCGCCCCGGTCGCCCGGCTCCGGGGCCCAGCCGTCCGCGCGCCGGCGGCGTCAGCTCTCCGCCGGCGGCTGCGCGCCCTCGGGCATCGGGCCGATCCATTCGCCGAACGCATACACGTTCAGCTTCTGGAACCCGGCCTGGTTGACCACATAGACGAGGTACTTGGCGCGGAAGTTCTTGTCCACGTAGCGGGCGAAATAATCGAGGTTGTCGTAATCGATGCTGATGCCCGCCGGCAGCCAGTTGGCGCCCCGCTTCGGCCCGAACTTGCCGAATCCCATCAGGACCTCGGCGCTGTTCGAGTCGAAGATCTGGACCAGTTCGAAGGCACCGTCGACGATGTAGAGGTAGCCGTCCTTGTCGACCGCGATCCCCTTCGGCCGCGGCGTCGCGCCCGGCCAGTTGCCGTTCTCGCCGATCGCGCGGATGAAACCACCCTGGTCGTCGAGCTTCTGGACCCGGAAATTCAGGAAGTCGGTCACGAACAGGTCGCCGCCGGAATCGACGGTGATCCGGGTCGGCCACTGGAACCGACCACCTTCCGGTCCGGTGCCCCCGATCTTGCCGACCACCTCGCCGCTCTCGCGGTCCAGCACCTCGATCTCGCTCTGCTGCACGTCGACGACGAAGATGCGCTCGCCCTTGACGGCGACGGCGAGCGGCCGGAACTGCCCCTTCTTGCCGTAGGCGCGCACGAACGCGTTGTTCTCGTCCAGCACCAGAATCTGCCCGCGCCCGGCATCGGCAATGTATTTGTAACCATTGTCGGCGATGAAGATCCCCATGGGGTTCTGGAACGGGCCGCCCTTGGTTTCCTGGATGTGTTCGAATTTCTTGGCCACGAGGTCGACGATGACGAGGGACTGCAGGGCCGGATCGACGATGTAGATCTTTCCCTTCTCATGCGCAACGTCGAACGGCCGGACCAGCAGGTCGGAGTCCCGTTCCGACCCGAACAGAATGCTGCCGGAGCGGCCGCCGATGTCCCGGTCGGTGTTGATCGTGGTCAGGAACTGCACGCGCGGCAGCTCGGGCAGCGGCGGGTAGAAGACGGTCCCCGTGTCCTGGGGCGCGGTGGCGCACGCGGACAGCAGCAGCGCCGCGGACAGGATCGCCACGCAGACCATGAACCCGCCGGGTGACCCTTTGTTGTTCCCTCGAATCGTCATTGCCAGAACTCTCCTCTGTCCGGCGAGCATGCCGCCCTCGCTTTTGGCGCAACCGGCGGTGCATGCCCGCCCTGCCTTTGCATCGAATGGCGGCCACACGGGGTGGCCCGGTTCGGTGGCACGGCCACCAAGAATGATCCGCGACAGAGTCGCAAAGATCGTGCGTCAGGACGTTGATCTTGGTCAAAAAAGAACGGGCCGTCGCGCCTGCCGCCGGCGCATTTCGCTTGCGTGCAGGACGCCGGCCGCGCACCGCCGCCGGCCGCGTCTGGCTGCAGGCAATGAAAGGGGGGCCAAGGCCCCCCTTCCGATTTGACGATATGTCGACCTTGTCGAGGCTTTCGGCCTACTTGTTGTGGCAGGTCAGGCACAGGCCGGAGGCCGAGCCGCCCGTCGCAACGGTCTGCGCGACGCGCAACAGATGCGTGCCGCCGACCGCCTCGCCGGCCGAGTCGTGCACGTCGTGGCAGGACGAGCACTGCACCTTGCCCCTGTCGAGCACGTCGGCGATGGTGCCGCTGGTGCCCATCAGAGTGCTGTCGGGGTTCATCCCGGGATCGGTGCCGTTGTAGGCGATCGAAATCGGGTGCGTGCCCCGCAGGTCGCGGTTCAGGCCATCCGCGAATGCCGGGATCTGGTACTCGGGATCGAACAGATCGATCGTGTCGCCGACACCGTTCGCCACGCCATCGAAATTGCTGTCGAACTGGTTGATCGCGACGGTGCCGTCATGGCAGCCGAGGCACAGCTTGGCGATGCCGTCCGGCTGGGCCGACTGCGGGTTGTTCAACGTTTCGGACCAGGCCGCATCGTACATGGTGTAGGTGGCCGAGCTGACCTGATGGTTCCACAACAATCCGTTGAGGTAGAGCTGGGCGGTCCGTGCATGATCATGCGGCACGTGGCAGACGCGGCAGATCTCGCCGCGGAAGTTCCAGGCGCTGCCTGAAAAATCGTGCGGGCTGTTGACGATGCCGCCGCCGTTGCCGAGTGCGTGGGCCGGCCCGGCCCCTGCAAACATCACCAAACCGATGCCTGCGATGGTCAGGGCCGTGGCTTTACATATGGTCGTATAGAGTCTGCGTGGAAGCTTCATTTACTTCATCCTTTCCCCATCACTATGCCCCGACCGACAGTATTATCGTCACAGATCGAAACCGGTATTCTGTCGGCCGAAGCGCCGTCTCTCAGATACTCGCCGCAGACGCGCCATTTTTGCTTTCCGTACAGTCCCTTGGCGCCCGGGACCGACGGGCATATTGCTGGGATTAGGGTGCATTTGCCGAAAGTTTTCGTCAAAGTGCATATGGTCGCAGGTCTGCGATATTTCGTCGCGGCCCGCGTAAAATGGGAAATTTCGCTTGTTTCGATAGCGCGGGATGCCCGGTTGCGGGCGGGCGCTTCGTTTGGCCCCGGCGGATCTCGGTGTGGACTTAGGCCGGCACGCCCAGCACGATCCAGGGCACGTAGGTCACCAGCAGCACCACCAGGGCAAGCAGCAGCAGGAACGGCAGGCCGGCGCGCCAGATCTCGACCACCGGTCTGTCGAACCGGTAGGCGGCGAGGAACAGGTTCATGCCGACCGGCGGCGTCAGGTACCCCAGCTCCAGGTTGGCAAGGAAGATGATCCCGAGGTGCAGCGGGTGGATCCCGAACACCGCCGCGATCGGCAAGATCAGCGGCACCACCACGGCGATCGCCGAGTAGATGTCCATCAGGCAGCCGACGATCAGCAGGAAGACGTTGAGCGCCAGCAGGAAGAGCAGCTTCGATTCGACATGGGCCTCGACCCAGTCGGCCGCCAGCATCGGGATTTGCGCGTCGATCAGATAGTTGGTCAGCCCCATCGCGACGCCGAGGATGGTGAAGACGCCGCCGATCAGCGTGACGCACTGCACGATCCCCGCCGGCACGCCGCGCCTGACGTCGAGGTCGCGGTGGACCAGGAGGCCGACGGCAAGCACGTACACCACCGTGACCGCCGACAGCTCCACGAGGGTGCCGTAGCCGCCGAAGATTCCGACCAGCACGATGACCGGCAGGGCGATCTCCCATTTCGCCGCGTTAACCGCAGCCAGGGCGTCCCGGCCATTGAACGGCACCCGCGGCGTGCGGTCCACATGGCCGCGCCAGACACCATACAGGCAGACCGCCCCCACCATGATCGCGCCGGGCACGATGCCGGCGACGAACAGGTCGGGAATCGGGATCTTGGCGATCACGGCGTAAAGGATCACCGCCAGGCTGGGTGGGAACAAGAGGCCGATCGAGCCGGTGGCGGTCAGCAGGCCGAGCGAGAACCGCTCCGAATAGCGGTTCTGGATCAGCACCGGCAGCAGCAACCCGCCGAGCGCCAGAATGGTCGCCCCCGAGGCGCCGGTGAAGGTGGTGAAGAAGGCGCAGACCAGCGTGGTCACGATCGGCATCCCGCCGGGCAGCCAGCCGAACAGCGCCCGGAACAGGTTCACCAGCCGATCGCCGGCCCGGCCCTGGGCCAACAGATAGCCGGCCAGGGTGAACAGCGGGATCGCGGGAATCGAGGGCGAAACGACGATCCGGTAGGTCTCGACGGGAACGGCGGCGACCGGCACCTCGGCGCCGACGAACAGCACCAGCGCGGCGCCGCCGATAACGACGAAAATCGGTGCCCCGAGGATCACCGCCGCCAGCAACAGCCCGACCAGCAGCAGGGCCAGCTGCGGGATCAGCGGCACCAGCCACAGGCCCAGCACCGCGGCAAGGGCTATGCCGGCCAGCCCCGCGATCCGGCCCGGCCGGCCCGGCGCCTGGAGGATGAAGCGGACGGTGATGACCGCAAAGGCCAGCGGCAGGACGGTCTCGAGAAGCCAGATCGGGAGCCACATGCCCTGCCCGCCGAGCGAATACGCGTATTCGGTGCGGACGAATTCGAGACTGGCCCAGAACAGCCCGGCAGAGACGGCTGTCGCCGCCGCTACAGTCGCAAGGTCGGCATAGCCGGACCACGGCTGCGGCAAGACTTTCAGCCCGGTCGAAAGAGTCAGGTGTCGGCGCTCGCGAGTGGCGATCATAGCTCCGACGAAGGCGACCCAAAGGGTCAGATGCTGCACGAAGCTGTGCGATCCCGGAATGCTCGCGCCGAACGGGCGCAGCAGCATCTCCGCCACCGGCAGGATGGCCATGGCGAGAATCGCCGCAGCGGCGCCCAGGGATTCGGCGCCCCGGCCGATGCCGGCCGCGCGCTGCAGGGCCGGCATCAGTGGCATGTCAGTCTACGCCGGCGCGCCGGCCGCGGAATTCGTCGCGCAGACGCTCGGCCCTGTCGACCAGGTCGGGCGGCACGACGCCGTCGAGCAGCACCGGATAGGCATCCCGTGACCGCCTCTCCCAGGTCTCGCGCAGCTCGGGCGTCAGGGGGTGCACGGTCAGGCCGTACTCCCGCATCACTTCGATCGATTCATCCTCGAACCCCCGGATGCGCTCCTCGCTGTGCCGGCCGGCCTCGGCGGCCGAGGTCAGCACCTGCGTGCGGATCTCCGCGGGGATCTGGTTCCACGCCTTCATGGTCATGATGGTGGCGCCGATCATCTTGATCATCCGCACGTCGGTCATCTGGTTCGCCAACCCGAACCACTGATAGGACAGGGCCGGCACCGGCGCGGTGAAGACGGCGTCGATCATGCCGGACTGCAGGCCGCTGAATATGTCGGTGAAGGCCAGCGGGACCGGGGAAAACCCCTGTCGCGTCCAGGCATCGCAGATCCTCGGATCGCCGGCCCAGCAGAACAGCTTCAGGGACTGCAGGTCTCTCGGCGCCGGCGCGGGCGACGTCGTGAACAGCCGGACCCAGCCGATATCGCCCCAGTTGAGCACCTTGAAGCCGCGTGCCTCGAACAGCGCCTCGATCTCGCCGGTCAGCCCGGCGCGGACATGGTCCAGCTCCTCGTCCGAGCGATACCACATCGGCAGTTGCAGGACGCGGATCTCGGGCACGATCCGGCCGAGCCCCTCGCTGGTCAGCACCGCGCCCTGAAGCTGACCGATCCGCATCTTGCGAATCATGTCGGTCTCATCGCCGATCGACCCGCCGGGATAGATGCGCGCCTTGATCGCGCCGCCCGAGGCGGTGCTCCACTCGGCCGTCATATCCTGCAGGATATCGAACCAGGGCGAGCCCTTGGGCGCCAGCGTGCCGAGCTTGATCGTCTGCGCTGAGGCCCCGGCCATGCCGAGCAACGATACCAGCGCCGTCAACGCGACGAATACCCTTACCTTCATGATCGCACCACCTTATCGATCCAGGACGCCCGAATAATAGGCGTCAAAAACGTAACTGAAAGTTAATTGTGCTGCCCGGATTGCGCGGATCCCGTGCGGAAGTCGGTCAGCAGCCGCTGCGTTCGCTCGGCCAGCTGCGGCGATATGTAACGGTTGCGAATGATCTCGCGCGCGCCCTGCGCGCCTCGTTCCCACTGTGCGTACGCCTCGGGAGAAACAGGCGTCACCGTCAACCCATGTGATTCCATGACCCTCACGGCTTCGGCCTCGAACGCCCGCGTGCGTTCGCGGAAGCGCCGGCCCGCCTTGTCGGCAGCGGCCTGCAACTTTTGTTGCACCGGCTCGGCGAGCGCCTGCCAGCTGTCCAGGCGAATGATCGTGGCGCCGACCAGCGGTGCCCAGTTCAGGTCCACCATATAGGGCGCCATACCGAACCACTGGAAGGACAGGGACGCTACCGCCGTCGTCGAGTAGGCGTCGACCATCCTGGACTGCAGGGCGGAGAACAGCTCCGTCGCCGGCAGCGGGACAATATTGAACGCCTGGTTCTTCCAGGCATCCTCGAGCACCGAGTCGCCGGCCCAGACGAAGAGCTTCAACCGGCGCAAATCGTCGGGCGTCTCGACCCGCCGCCTGGAGAAGAACCTGACCCAGCCGGCTTCGCCCCAATTGAGGACAACGAAACCGCGATTTCGAAACTGCACCTCCAGGTCGGGCGCGATCCGGTCGCGCACATAGTCCAGTTCGTCGTAGGTTCGGATCATCATCGGCAGGGCGAAGACCCAGATATCCGGCACCAGCTGCGTCAGGCCCGTCGTGGTCACCATGGCCGCGTCGATCTGACCGATCGACATCTTGCGCATCAGGTCGGGCTCGTCGCCCAGGACGCCGCCGGGATAGATCCGCACCGTCAGCGCGCCGGCACCGGCCGCCTCCCATTCGGCCGCCATGTCGAGCAGGATCTCGTGCCACGGCGAGCCGCGCGGCGCCATGGTGGCGAGCTTGAGCGTCTTGGCATCGGCTGGCAGCGCCGGCGACAGGGCGACGAGGAGGCTGACTAATAACAGGACCGGCCGGATCATGAGACATGCTCCTCTCGATCACTGCGTGACCAGGAACAGATTCGGGATCTGGGATTCGAGCCAGTCCGCCCGTTCCTGGGCGATGATGTTCAACAGCCGGGAGTCCGGCCTCTCATCCGGGTCGATGGCGCGAGCCCGGTCCAGCAACGTACGGAATTCCGAGACATCCTGCTCCGCCACCGAAACCGACTCGGCAAGCGCCACAAATACCGAGGCCCGCTCGCCGCGAGACTGTTCCAGAGCCCGTTCGTAGTGGGCCCGGGCCGTGTCCAGACTGCCGCCGGGTCGGCCAGCCTCGTAGCTTATCAGGAATTCGTGCGCGGCGCCCTCGCCGTAGCCGTCGTCGAGTTCGAGCACGCGCTGGACCAGGGCGCCGGCGGTCGGGAACTCGGCGATCAGGGCAAGGTTGTCCTTGGCCACGCTCAGCGCGCCGGCCCATGACGCCCCGGCCCAGTACAGCAGGCCGGAATCCCGGTCTTCGGTCCGCGCGAGCATGGCATCACGGTGATTCCGGATGCCTTCGGTGAACCCCGGATGCCGCACTTCGAGGCCGCGCAGCGCATAATCGCGGCCGCGCACGAACAGCTTGCTGGAGCGCGCGCGCAGCCGCCGGGCCTGCTGCAGGTCCTTCGCCTCGAGCCTGTCGGCCTCTTCTTTCAGCAGGAAGGCGTAGGCGGCAAAGCCCTGCGCCGTCGCCTCGAGCAGGCCGAGATGCTCCGGCGAGATCTGGAGCAGGCTCTCGTTGGTCTTGAGGCCGAACGGGATCGCTTCTTTGATCAGCTGCGGGTCGTTGTCGGACATCCATACGCTGCCGCCGTCGGCGAGCGCATCGCCGACCGCATTGGCGGCCATCCGCTTTACCGAACATCCGGCAATCAGCATACCGGCCATCGCGAGAACCAACGCTCGTCTCATACCGATCTGGCGCCCGTGGCGCCCCTCCCAGGGATTTGCTGCGCGGGCTCACCCGCCACGCCGTCCGGACCGCCGCCCCGATCTTCGCGCACAACGCCGGAAACCCGAAGGTTATCGAATTTCCGCGTCCTGCCATTCGAAGCGCTGGTCCCGCCAAACCAAGTCGCGGCATCTGCAACCACGACCGTGAGTATAACAAAGGGCTTGACAAAACGTGTATTATTGAACATAGTTCATTAATTATCGGCCGACCGGTTGCGTCGGCGCAAAATGGACACGATATTGATTTCGTTCAACAAAGACGGGATGTCGGCGGGTGCAGCGAAGTTGCGCTTGGGTCTGTTCCTCACCCTGTTCGGGCTGCTGAGCGACATGGCGATGGCGAATCAACCCGCGACCTGGCCGAATATCGCGCTGCCGACGCTGGGCGGCCGCCAAGTGTGGGCGGACCGCTATCTCTACGCAGGCTGGCGCATCCAGGAAAACGTGCTGACCGGTCACGCGCGCCTTCTGGACCCCCAAGACATCCGCCGCTGCTGGGGCCCTTACGACGCCTGTCGTGCAGCTTTCGAGCGCATCCGCACGGACCGCGGGCTCGCACCGCACGGCGAACACCTGGTGCTGCTCGTGCACGGGCTCGGCCGCTCACGCGCCAGCTTCCGCGGGTTGGAACGCGCCCTGAAGGACGCCGGGTACGACGTCGCCGGAATCGGCTATCCGAGCACGCGGCGCAGCCTCGCCGACAACGCAGAAACGCTGGAGGCCCTGCTCCGCGACCTCTCCGGCGTGCGCCGCGTCAGCTTCGTAACCCACAGCCTCGGCGGCCTGCTGGTCCGCGAGCTGCTGGCCCGCGACGCGGTGTGGCGCGACCGCATTGCGGTGGAGGCGGTGGTGATGATCGCGCCGCCGAGCCAGGGCTCGGCGATGGCCGACGTGCTGCAATACGTGCCGCCAATCAACTGGCTCCTGTGGCGCGGATTGTTCGATGCGACCAGCGCCCATGCTGGCACCCTGCCCGTCCCCGACGTGCCGTTCGGCATCGTCGCCGCGGGTCGCGGCAGCATCGGCTACAACCCGCTGCTCGAGGGTGACGACGACATCATCGTACGGGTTGCGGAGACCCGGCTCGACGGCGCCGCCGACTGGGTCCGCGTGCGCGCCCCGCACGCCGTCGTCATGAACCGGTCACAGACCATCGCTGCGGTCATGAGTTTTCTCGAACACAAGCGGTTCTCCGCGCCGGCCCCGCGCGCCGGGCGCTGACCGGCGCCGCCGAAGCGCTTGGCGTTTTCCCTTGCCCGGCATCGACGCCACCGACTAGCTTCCGGAATGCAGGCGCCCCGCGCACCCGACCCGCCGCTGATCCGCCCCGCAGCGGTCGCCGATGCCGACGCCGTCGCGACGTTGCACGCGGACAGCTGGCGCGAAGTCTATCGCGGTATCCTGCCCGACGCCTATCTCGACGGCGAGGTCTTCGCCGAGCGGCGGCGCCACTGGAGCACCGTCCTGGCGGCGTCGGCCGCGGGCTTCGTGCTGATCGCCTGCGCCGGCGATGCGCCGGCGGGCTTCATCGCGGCGACACGTGGCGGAGAGCCCGGCTACGACGCCGTCATCGACAGCCTGCACGTGGCGGCCGGGTGGCGCAACAGCGGCCTCGGCCGGCGCCTGATGGGGTGCGCCGCGGCGCGATTGCTCGACGAAGGCGCCACCTCGGTCTGCCTGCGGGTATACGACGCGAACCGCGACGCGAACCGCTTCTACCGGCGCCTGGGCGGGCGGCCGGACGGCACCGGCATCGATCCGTTCGCCGGCGCCGACATGCCCGACACGCGGATCGGCTGGCACGACCTCGCGGCGCTGCGTGACGCTTGCGCGGACGCGCACTGAGGCCCCGCCCCGACCCCGGAGCCGGCGCGCGTCCCCCTTCTTCATCCGTTTCGGCGATTCTGGCACGCTCCTTGCGTGGCATAACGCGAGCCGCTGGCGGGTGGCCCGTGTCGGGCAGCCGATGCAGGATCTTCCAACGAAGCGCCGGCGTCCGGCGGAAGCGGCGGCAGCAAAGGGGATTGAACGATGAAGAAGTTTCTTGTGATTGTACCGGCGATTTTCGCGCTCGGTGGTTGCCTGCAGGGCGGCAACACAGTTCTGACGACCTGCACGGACGGCTCCGCGCAATGCGTCCAGGCGGCCCTTGCCGGCATGGCGGCGGCCCCGGATATGGACGTCTCGGTGCCCGGTGAAGCCAACCGGGACGGCCGCGACGACAAGGGCCCGGGTGCGGGATCCGACGATCGCGGCGCGGCGCAGGGCAGCGCGCGCGACGATGCGACCAAGGGCGGCAATGACGACGCCACGGGCAACGACGACGCCACGGGCAACGACGACGCCACGGGCAACGACGACGCCACGGGCAACGACGACGCCAAGGGCAACGACGATGCCAAGGGCGACGACGAGGCCAAGGGCGACAAGGGCAAAAAGGGCAAGAAGGACAAGGACCGCAACCAGAACGCCATCGACAAGGGCGACAACCGGCACGACAAGGCCGGCAACGCGGACGACGCCCACAGCTCCCGCAGGTAAGAGGCCGGCCGGGCGCCGGGCGGCCGCCGCCCGGCGCCGTCGCGCTCCCGCGCCGTCGGCAGGCCAGGTCACCGCTTTCGGCGGTGCAAAATTAGCAAAATGCAATATTCGCAACCTGCAATCTGCCAAGGGGGCGGTCCGAAGGGGCCGCCCCCGTTTCGTGGGGCGGCGGTCGACGCGGCGCCGGCGCTCACGCGCCCGATTGCAGCGGCGTCGCGCCGGGTGCCGTGTAGCGGTGGGCGACCCGTCGCGGCCAGGTCCGCATCATGGCGATGATGGCGACGGGGCCGAGCGCAGCGACGAGATGCTTGATCGTGTGGCCGCTGACCGCACCGCCGAGCAGGGCGAATAGCTCCGCATCGAACAACTCGGCGATTTTGGCCACGACGTAGAAAGCGACCGCCCAGGCGATGAACCGCGATTTCACCCGGATGCCGTCGGGAAACCACCACAGCACCAGCGGCACCGCGACGAGCGGGTAGAACTGCACCAGGATGTAGGCGCGCAGGTCGCCGGCGCCCCGCGCCTCGCCGACGCTCCACGACAAGACGCTGGCGAAGCCGGCGCCGACCAGCAGCGCCAGCACCCAGCCGGCGGCCCCGCCGCGGTGGACGCGGTCGGCGATGACGGCGGCGACCAGCCCCATGAAGGCGACGGTCAGGAACACCCGGTCCCAGAACAGGGTCTCGTTGCTCGGGTTCCAGTGGTAATAGGCCGAGGCCGGGCCGACCAGCGTGACCCCGAGGAAGAACACCGCATAGGGCAGGCGCGCCCGCGCGTCCGCCGGCGGTACCCCGAACCGGCCGAGGAACAGCGCCCCGAGCCCGGCCAGCCCGACCAGGGTGAAAGGCAGGTTCGAGACCACGTCGCCGATGCGCGGGATGCCGAATACCTGCCGCGTGTCGGCGAAGCCGTGATAGGCCGGGTCCTGCGGGATCGGCGGAAGCAGCAGGTAGACCGCGGCGATCACCGCGACGGTCAACAGGATGAGGAGCGCGATGCGTTGATTGTGGCTCATGATCCGATCCCCCGGTAGGCTCATTTCGACCGGCATACCGTGCCCGGCGGCGCGTGAAAAGCGAAGGGCTTCGGGATTCCCGCGTGCGGTGTCGAGCTGCAGGTCGCGATCACCAGCTCGGGCGACGCGATCTGCCGCGGCTCGGCGATCATGGCGCGCACCGATGCGCCGCAGATCCAGGCGTTCCTCGGCTGCGTGCTCGCGGCACCGACGGTCGCCGAGATCGGGCTGTGCGGCTGCACCGTGGTCGACGGCCAGGGCGAGTGCCCGAAACCGTAGCCGGCGGGGCGGTCGCGCGGGGAAGACGGTCGGCGCGGGGCGGCGCCGGCGCGTCCGTGCGAAACGACCCCATGCACTAGGGTTTTCTGCGGGTTCCGGCGGGTCGTTTCACGCGCTCTGCGGCCCATATTGACTCGCGTCAGGTGGGACCGGGGACTCCGCCGCGGTCGGACACGGTCGCGCCTGCGGCGCCGCTGCCGTGCTCCTCGACGATGCCGCTCCACGCCTTCTCGATCTCCGGCACCAGGGCCTCGAAGGCCTTGCGCTCGGTGGTGACGCGCAGCTCGTCCACCGCATCGCTGCTGCCCCAGACGCTGGCGTAGCGGCTCTCGCGGGCGCTCGCCTCGGCGAGGCCGTAGAGGAACTCGGTGCGCACGTCGAAGAAGGCGGCCGACGCCGTGGTCGTCACCGCGACCTCCTTGTTCGGCAAGAGGCCGAGGGCGATGACGTTCACGGGGCCGAAATGCTGGGCGCCGACCCGGAACGAGGTATCGAAGGTGTAGACCAGCAGGATATCGGCCTTGAGGCGCGCCGCGGCGGTGCGCAGCGCCTTCAGCGAGTCGAGCTCGACCGGCAGCAGGATGCGGTTAAGCGGCCCGAAACCGGCCACCATCGGCATCGCCTCCATACGCGCGAAACTCTCGTCGCTCTCCACGTCGCGCGTGGTCACCACGCTGTAGCGGCCGGTGCCGAAGCCCGAATTGCTCTGCGAAGCGTAGCCCGGCGCCTGCACCCGCGCCACCGCGATCCTGGCCGGGAACCGCGCGGTCGGCTGGATCTTCAGGAATTCGTTGATGGCGGTCCCGCCCGCCTGGGCCGGCGCGACGCCGCCGCTCGCATCGGCCGTCGCGGACCTGCCGACATCGGGTTCGGCGAGCTCGACCAGCGGGACGCTGCCGCCCGGCGTCGTGTAGCTGGCGCAGCCCGCCAGCACGAGGCCGAGGATCGCCGACACTGCGGCGGTCATGAAAGAACGTGAAATTCCGGAAAACATGTCGTCACCCCCCGTGATTTGAGACGTCGAGGGGGATCGTCATACGCCCCGAATGCGACGCGCCGGCGGCAGAGGGATGGCAAGGGCACGGCAGCGGGTGCGGGTGACTGCCGCAAATGCCTTTTCGAGACGGGGCCGGCGACGGCCGATCCCTGGGCGAGGCCGCCGGCCGGCGGGGCCTAGGATAAGGCTTCTCCCGGGTTCCGCCCGGTGATAGGATTGCCGCAGCCGCAGGACTTGCACGGAAGGATTGCACGGCCGCGATGACAATCAGTCGGGCAGATTCGGTGCGGCGGGCCACCCCCGGTAAGGCCGGCCGCCCCATCCATATCACGCGATCGTCCCGGCGGCCTGCAACGCTCGGCTCGCTGATCCTGTTCGCATTGCTGGCCGCCTGCGGTGGCGGGGACTACGAGGTCGAACTGATGCCGGCGCCGGCGGTCTATGCGGATGGCGAGCTGAGCCCGTTCCCGAAGGATTTCGACCCCGCCGCCAACGACGAGCACGGCATCTTCTACGCGACACTGCGCGAGCCGGCCGGTCCCGACGGCGACAGCCCCTCGCCCTATCTCGACAAGCGCGGCGCGGTCGCGCGGATCGGCATCGGCAGGGTCGAGTTGGCAAGCGGCCCGACCGAATGGGAGGAGCTGCTGCGGGTTTCCTTCGCCGGGCAACGCGAGGACAATATTCGCCTCCGGCTCCTGGAAGTCGAGGAGTTCGGCGTGCTCGGGGATACCGTCACCGAGTTCACCGACCCGGCCGTGTTGGCGGCGGACCCGTCGGCGCCCGGTCGTCGCTTCGCCGCCGCGGTCAACGCGGAGCTCCGGAGATCGGCGCGAAAGGAGATCCTCGTCTACGTCCACGGCTACAAGGTGCCGTTCCCAGACCCCATTCTCGTTGCGACCGAGCTCTGGCACTTCCTCGGCTACGAGGGCGCCGTGGTCGCCTTCTCATGGCCGTCGACGCCGAACCGTCTCGCCTATTTCTCCGATCTCGACACTGCCAATGTTTCGGCCTTCGGCTTCCGCAAGTTCCTGCAGTTCCTGGCGCGGGAGACCGAGGCCGAGCGGATCCACATCCTCGGCTACAGCGCGGGGACCCGGATGGTCACGCTGACCGCTTACCAGCTCGCGCTCATCAACAAGGGCCTGGCGCCTGACACGGCGCGCGCAAACACCAAGCTGG
Source organism: Alphaproteobacteria bacterium (assembly GCA_041563955.1). GTDB lineage: Bacteria > Pseudomonadota > Alphaproteobacteria > UBA8366 > JADFVY01. Next base: position 39,629 of record JBFGQV010000005.1, read on the forward strand.
GGCAGATCATCCTGGTCGGCGGCGATGTCGGCCGCGACCTCGTGGGCACCTATCTCGAGGACGGGCTGCTCGATAGCATCGAGGGGCTGACCATTTATATGTCCGAGGCCGACAAGGCCCTGGGCGTGTCCCGATTCCTGCTGTCCTACGACCGGCTGGGGCAGATGTTCGACGGTCCCGTCTCCGGGACCGCGGCGGATTATCTCTTCGCCAGCGATAACCTGCACCTGATCAACGTCACCGAGGCGGAGGGCGCGACGGGCGGCAACGGCCACGGCTATTTCCGGCAGAGCCCGTGGGCCAGCAGCGACATCCTGGCGACGATACGGTACGGTCTTGGCCCGGCCGAGCGCGGCCTTGTCCGCGGCGCCGGCTCGCCGATCTGGACCTTCCCGCCGGACTACGTCGCGCGGCTGCGACGGGCAATCCTCGAACAGGGAGCGGCAGCGACGCGGTGACGGGGCAGGGGGCGGTCGCCGCCGCTTCACGCCGCGCCGGCGGCGCCGTTGGCGGCGAGGCGTGCAACCGCGGGGTAGTCGGTCTTGCCGCTGCCGAGCACCGGGATCTCTTCGACCGAAAGCACGGCACGCGGCACCGCCAGCTCGGAGCCACCGTTGACCTGCACATGGGCGAGGATGACGTCGCGGCGGGCGCGCCTGGCATCGGTCACCAAGATGATCCGCTCGCCCTTGCGCCCGTCCGGCAGGGCGACCGCCGCGTGCCGGTTCTCCGGCCACAGCGCCGCGGCCTGTGCCTCGACCGCGGTCAGCGAGACCATCTCGCCCGCCACCTTGGCGAAGCGCCGGGCGCGGCCGACGATCGAAAGGTAACCGTCATCGTCGATGTAGACGATGTCGCCGGTGTCGTGCCAGCCGTCCGGCGGAGGTTTGAGTACCCCGGGCTCGTCCGGCGTTACGTAGCCGAGCATGACGTTGGGTCCGGAGACCTCGAGCCGCGCGCCGTCGACGATTCCGGGGATCGGCACCAGCCGGTGCTTGATGCCCGGCAGCAGTCGGCCGACGGTGCCGGCGCGATAGTGCATCGGCGTGTTGGTCGCGATCACCGGCGACGTCTCGGTGGTGCCGTAGCCCTCGAAGATCCGCAGGCCGAACCGGTTGGCCCACACCCGCCGCGTCTCGTCGCGCACCTTCTCGGCGCCGGCGAAAACGTAGCGCACGCTGTAGAAGTCATACGCGTGCGCCGCATTGGCATAGCCGGCAAGGAACGTATCGGTGCCGAACAGGATGGTCGCGTTGCGGTCGTACACCAGCTCCGGCACGACGCGATAATGCAGCGGGTTCGGGTACAGGAACACCCGCACGCCGGACAGCAGCGGCAGCAGCAGCCCGCCGGTCAGTCCGAAGGCGTGGAAGATCGGCAGCGCGTTGAACACCGTGTCGGTCGGGTTGAAATCGATACGCGCCGACAGCTGGTGGCGGTTGGCCTCGAGGTTCTCGTGGCTCAGCACCACGCCCTTCGGCTGCCCCTCCGATCCCGAGGTGAACAGCACCACCGCCGGATCGTGCGGCGTGCACCCCCTGGTGCAGCGCCGGTGCAGCCAGCCGGCAAACGGCACGGCCATGAGCCCGACGAGCATGGACACGCGTCCGATCCTGCGGCGGAAATCCTCGAGCCAGACGATCCGGACCTCTTCTCTGAGCGCCTTGACGACGTCGCGCAGCCCAGCGGCGCGCACGAACTGGCGCGAGGTGACGACCGTATCGACCTCGGCCGCCCGACACGCCGCCAGCATCGCCGCGGCGCCGGCGGTGTAGTTGAGCATCGCCGGCACGCGGCCATAGGCCTGCATGCCGAAGAAGGCGATCGCCGCGGCGTTGGTGTTGGGCATCATCAGGCCGATATTGGCGCCGCAGCGGCCGAGCCGCGCGAGATACCAGCCGAGAAGCAGGCTCGACGCCACCAGCCGCGTGTAGGTCAGCGGCTCGCGCTCGATATCCTCCAGCACCACGGCGTCCCCGCCATGGTGGTGATAGGCGTCGAGCAGCGCCGCGAACAGCGACTGGCGGCGGAACCCGGTCTGGAAGATGGTCTCGCTCATCACGTCGTACAGCCAGTCGGCCAGCGCGTCGCGCCGCTTGCGGCCCTTCAGGCCGTTGGCCAGCTCGATGTGGCGCGGCTCGAGGATGGTCATCGTGATCTTCGGGAACCAACGCAGCCGCACCTTGCCCTGCAGCCGCGAGAACACCGAGTACTTGGCGCCGGAGATGCGTAGCGGCAGGATCGTCGCGTCGGCCATGTCGGCGATCGCGCCGGGGCCCTCGTAGACTTTCATCAGCGCGCCGGTGACGGTGATCCGCCCCTCGGGGAAGATCACGCAGGGCTGGCCGTCCTTGACCGCCTGCACCAGCTTCTTGGCCGCCATCGGGTTGGTCGGATCGAGCGGCAGCAGGTCGAACAGGAGGAAAGCCGGGCGCACCCACCAGCGTTTCGCGATGAAGCTGTTGATCGCAAACACCGGCCGGCCGGGCAGGAAACAGGTGATCAGCACGCCGTCGAGGAACGAGGTGTGGTTCGCGACGACCACGACGCGCGGCCCCGCCCTGGCGACATTCCCTGCCCCGTGGACCTCGACCCCGTAGAACGTGCGCAAGAGGAAGCGGCCGATACCCTTGGCCACCTCCTCGGGCAGCAGCAGGGTGATGTAGACCGCCGCCACCAGGTTGCCGAGCGCCAGCGTAAGGAAGACATCGACGACCGAGAAGCTGGCCGCCAGCATGGCCGCCGAGACACCCGCCGCGACCACGATGAAGGCGGCGTTCATGATGTTGTTGGCGGCGAGGTTGCGGGCCCGGTGATCCTCGGCGCTACGCGCCTGCATGATGGCGTAGAGCGGCACGATGAACAGGCCGCCGCAGACCGCGATCAGCACCAGCGTGCCGAGGATCAGAAGGTTGGTCGGCGACGACAGGAACGCCTCGACGCCGATCGGGACGGCTGCCGGGTCGGCCGGCGCGAGGTCGCGCACCAGGTAATGCAGGAGGAGGCCGAACAGCGCCATGCCGAGCGCGCCGAACGGCACGTAGCGGGCGCTGACCTCGCCCTTGAGCCAGCGGTTGCATTGCAGCGAGCCGATGCCGATGCCGACGGAGAAGGCGAGCAGAAACAGGTTCACCACCGCCTCGTTGCCGCCGAGCAGATCCTTGCCGAAGGACGGGAACTGCGCGAGGAACACGGCCCCCACGGCCCAGAACCAGGAGATGCCGATGATCGAGCGGAATACCGGGACGTTGCCCTTCGCGTGGCGCAGGATCGACCAGGTCTCGCCGAGGATGTTGGGGTTGAGCTTCAGGTCCGGCGCCGACGGCCCCGCCTGCGGGATGAACAGGCTGACGCCGGCGCCGAAAGCGGCGATCGCCACCAGCGCCGCCGACACGATGTGCAGCCCGTTCTCGCCGTTGATCAGCCAACCGCCGAACAGCGTGCCGAGGAGGATCGCAAGGAACGTCCCGGTCTCGACCAGGGCGTTGCCGCCGACCAGCTCGTCCTCTTCCAGGTGGTCGGGCAGGATGCCGTATTTCAGCGGCCCGAAGAAGGCGGACTGGGTACCCATCAGGAACAGGATCGCCAGCAGCAGCCAGACATTGCCGAGGAAGAAGGCGACGGCGGCCGAGCCCATGACGAAGATCTCGAAGAGCTTGACGGAGAAGATCAGCCGCGACTTCTCGAAGCGGTCGGCCATCTGCCCGGCGAGCGCCGAGAACAGGAAGAAGGGCAGGATGAAGATGCCGGCCGAGGCGGTGACCACGACCCGCGAGTCGATCTGCGCGGCGTAGGTCGCGTTGAAGGTGACCAGCAGCACCAGCGCAAAGCGGTAGGCGTTGTCGTTGAACGCGCCCAGGAACTGGGTCGCGAACAGCGGCAGGAACCGCCGGCTGCGCAGGAGATGGAACTGGCTCTGGTCGCTCAACGTCGAGTCTCCTTGCCGTCGCCCGTCCCGAAGCGCTCCCCTAAACGAATCCGATCAGCGCATCCAGCGTGGCGTCCGGTTGCTCGGCCATGATCATATGGCCGCACCGGTTAAGAATTATGGTATCGGCGGCGTGAAAAGCATTCGCGAGCGCTTTTCCACCCTTGAGCGGCGTCATGAAGTCGTTGTCGGCGAGGATCAGCCGCACGGGGCAGGTCACCTTCGCCGCCGATTCGAGCCCGTCCTTGTACGCGGCGCAGGCGGCAAGGTCGGTGTGCAGCACGCCGGCGGGCCCGTGCGCCAGGAGCTCGACGCCGGAGCCGACCATCCACATGCCGGGCGCCTGGTCGCGGCCGAGCTGGGCCGGGCGGCTGAACCCCCAGAAGGTGATGGCATCGTAAGCCGAACGCTCGTTCGCCTCGGCCGCCGCCAGCAGGTCCGGATGCACCGGCATCGCCGCCGCCGCGCCGACCAGGGCGAGCGCCCGCACGCGATCGGGGTGCCGCGCCGCGCATTCCAGCGCCACCAGCGAGCCCATCGAGTGGCCGACCAGTGTCGCCTGCTCCAGCCCTGCCGCCTCGATCAGCGCCGCCAGCCAATCGCCCATCGCCGGGACCGAGGCGAGCGGCGGGCCCTCGGACTTGCCGTGGCCGGGCAGGTCGATCGCCAACACACCGTTTCCGCGATGCGCGAAGTAGCGGGTCTGCAGGGCCCACACGGTGCGATCCAGCCCGGCGCCGTGCACGAAGACCACCGCCGGGAGCGCGGGGTCGAAGTCCCGCCCGCCCGTCGCCGCGTGGACGCGCCTGCCGTTCACCGTCAGTTCCATGGCGCGCCTCCCAAGTGACCGGTGCCGCTCCCGACACCCCCTCCCAACCCTCCCTCGCAAGCGGGAGAGGGCTTCTTCCGTTCATGCGGACCATTTAGCCCCTCTCCC